>JAISCS010000018.1 GCA_031265365.1 Verrucomicrobiales bacterium | reverse complement strand
TCGGCAATTCGGCAATTCGGCAATTCGGCAATTCGGCAATTCGGCAATTCGGCAATTCGGCAATTCGGCAATTCGGCAATTCGCTTAACCGCTCGCTGACGCTCGCGTTCCTGCTGGCTTTGCCACTGTCAGCGGCGCTGACAGTGACTGCTCGCGCGCAATGGAAAAGTGACGCGACCGATCTTAACCTTGCTAACAGCGACAACTGGGTCGGCGGCGACAACACCAACCTTTGGTTCTTCTACACCGGCACCGAAATCATCTACAATTTGGGCGAGTGGACGCCCGCTCAAAATTCAAGCTGGACCCTGCCGGTTGGCCCGGACTTCCCGGCGGATTTGTCCGTGTTGTCCGGCTATCGTGTGAGCGGCAGCGGGCTTTACGCCAACACGCTCATCGGTTACTACTACAATCCGCAACAACAAGTCTCCCTCAACAAAAACACCGTCAATGTTGCCAATGCCACCGGCGGCAATTACACCGCCAGCAACTACGGCGCTGACATTGTGGTGCCGACCGGCTACGCCACGGCGGGCAGCACGTTTCTGTACACCGGCACCTACGACGCGCGGCAACTGGCGCTCGGCACCCTCGTCAAAGGCGCGGGCATCGCGGAGGGCACCTACATTCGCTCGGTGGATAATTCCGGCCAAGTCACGCTTAGCAAGCCGACCGACGGCACCGTCAGCGGCAGTTTCACACTGGTCGCGCCACGCAATTATTCCAAGGCCGTCACCAACCTCACCTACAGCGGCAACATGGAGGTGGCGGGTGACCTGGCCTACGTCAACACCTACCAAGGCAACGCGGAAATCAAAAACAACGGCGCGGGCAAGCTGACCTTCACCGGCGCCGACACCAAGGTCATCGTCGCGCTCGGCGCGATTCAAGACCCGTGGTTCTACCTCAGCGGCACCGTCGAGTTTTTGGGCAACGTGACGTTCTCCCACAACTACGGCATCAATCCAACTTACAACGCTTACAATGGCAGCGGCGCCGCGTTCAACGGCGGCGGACGCTACATCATTGGCAACTCCAACATCAGGACGCAGGCCGCCATCAGCATCGCCGGCGACCTGACCAAGAACGGCCCGGACACGCTGTATCTGACGGGCAACGGCGCGCAGAACATCATCATGAACGGCGGGCGGGTCAACTTGCTCGACGGCCTAACGATGTTTGTCGGCGACAACCAAACTCTCACCGTACCGAAATTACAGGGCGCGAGCGAAATCAACGTTGCCAGTTCGTGGATGAAGGTGTCCCCGTTTGCGGTGCTGAAATTGAATGTGAACTGGAACGGTGGCACCGTCAGCGAGGATTACAATTTCCTGGAAAACAGCGCGGCCATCAACTTGTACACCGGCGCGCTGGAACTGGACGTCAGCGCCGGCGCGCTCGCCAACCGCAAAATCAACCAACAAGCCGTCGGCGACGTGCATTTGAAGAGCGGCCGCAACGAGGTCGGCTTCACCAACGGCGGCACCCTGAACAACTTCACGCTGACCATGAACTCGCTGCAACAGGAAAACGGCGCGACGGTGATGTTCGTCGGCTTGCCGACGGAGTTCGTCGGCAGCACCACCACGGGGCGGATGTTGGTCAATAACGACACGAACATCGTCAGCGGACTGGTCGGCACCACCAGCGGCACCGTCAGCGGCACCACCAACCACCGGATTCTGCCGTGGGCGGTCGGGCAGTCCAGCCTGCGAAATTCCTCGCAAGGCTTCGCCCCCAGCGAGTTGGTCACCTACGCCAGCGGCACCGATTACGGCTTCCGGGTGCTTGCGGCGAACGAGTACCACGTTGATTTCGCGGACGCCGCCGCCGATGACAATGTGCGTCTCGACACCGCGCAAACGCTCGCCAACGGCGCCACCGTCACCGTCAACGCGCTGAAAAACAATATCAACGCCAACCACAGTCTCGGCACCGGCGGGCTGTTGAACATCACCAGCGGCTTGATTTTGCAGGGCTTGAACACAGCCAATCTGGGATTTACCGGCAGCGGCACCATTTCCTCCGGCGCGCGCCCGCTCATCGTCAGCGGCATGAACACCGTCACCTTTGACTCGAATGTCGTCCTGCGCAACACCGTTAGTGGTACTGACGTGGGTCTGGTTGCGGCGACGAGCGTGAATTTGAAAGGCGCCAACCAAATCGGCGGCACCGTGCTGGTCGAGGGCGGCGCGCAACTTAGCTTGTCGCACACCGACGCGCTGTCGCTGAACAACGCCGTGCGCGTGGACATGGCGTCTAACCTGTATGTCGCCACCACCAACGCCCGCGCCGCCGGATTGGCGGGCACCGGGCGTGTGTTTTTCGACAACACCGGGCGCAAACTCAGCCTCGGCGCCGCGCCGGACACATCCGACCTCGCCGGTTTCGTCACCGTCCACAGCGGCGGCTATATCGCGCCCGGCGACACGGACGGCCCGCTGGCGGCGAGTTCGTTCCAAATTGGCCGCGGCATTCTCGGCGTGGATTTCAAGGCTGGCGCGTTGTTCGACATTGACATTGCCAGCCCCGTCGCGAACGGGCAACTCGCCGTGTATGTCGGCGACGACGGTTGGAAAAATGTGTCGAACCCGCAACTCATCTTTCGTGACGACTCCATCATCCGGCTGAATTTTATTGACGGCTACACGCCCACTGAGGGTGATACGTGGCTGCTCGCCACCGGTTTTTCCACCATCAGCGCCGACACCGCCGACTGGAGCAAAGTGCTGTTGCAAAACGCGCTGAGCGCCGACCTCAGCGAGGATTTCACGCTGGCGGTGCTGGACGGCAACAAACTGATTTTGACCAGCATGATTCCCGAACCCTCCACTTGGGCGCTGTTGCTCACCGGCGCGGCGTTGCTTGCCGCCCTGCGCCGCCGCCGCTGACGGTGATTAAAAATGGTTCCTCGCTGTTAGCAGTGGCAGTGCTGACGCCGGCCTCCCGCCACCGCCCATGCCCCTGCGTAAGCTAATTCCCCTTCCGTGAAGGGGTGGCCGCGGAGCGGACGGGGTAGTTCAGCGTTTAAGGGAAACGGCCAAAACCAAACGCTGAAACCCCGGCGCTCCGCGCCACCCCTTCACGGAAGGGGAATTATGCTCCGCTTACCACACGCCAAATTTCTTTTTTTCACCGCGTCCCAGCGGTGAATTATGCAATCTCCGTAAAAATCCCGCCGCCCAGCAATTTTTCACCGTCGTACAACGCGCAAATTTGCCCCGGCGCCAGGGCGCGCTGCGGTTGCTGAAAACGCAACCGCGCCGTGCCATCCGCTGACGTTGACGGCATGAAGGTCACCCGCTGACGCTGGGCGCGATAGCGCGGCTTCGCCTCAATCCCGGCGCTCACCGTCAGCGGGCGGTTGATGAACGACAGGCCGCTGACCGTGCACTCCGTCGCGTACAACCCCGGCGTGTCGGGCCGGTCGAAGCCGATGACCAGCGCGTTGTCCGCGACGCGCTTTCCCAGCACGACATACGCTTGGTTCGGCGTGTTCGACGCCACGCGGATGCCCTTGCGCTGGCCGAGCGTGTAGAGGTGCAACCCGCGATGCTCGCCGAGCCGCTGACCGTCAAGGTTCACAATCGGCCCAGGCTGGTCAGGAATGAATTTTCGCAAAAAGTCAGCCATCTTCACCGCGCCGATGAAACAAATGCCCTGGCTGTCTTTCTTCGCCGCCGTTGGCAAACCGAATTTTTCCGCCAGCCGCCGCACCTCCGGCTTCGGCAGGTCGCCGACGGGAAACAGCGCGCGCGCCACCTGCCGCTGACGGAGCAGCGCGAGAAAATACGATTGGTCCTTGTTCTGGTCCGCGCCTTCCCAAAGGTCAAACGCGCCGTCACCGTCGGCGACCTTGCGCGCGTAGTGGCCGGTCGCCACGCAGTCAAAGCCTTGCGCCAGCGCGTAATCCAGCAACACGCCGAATTTCATCTCGCGGTTGCACATCACATCGGGGTTCGGCGTCACGCCCGCCTCGTAACCCGCCAGCAAATAGCTCACCACCCGCGCGCGGTACTCGCGCATCAAATTCACCACGCGAAACGGGATGCCGAGCCGGTCGGCGACAGCGGAGGCGTCGGCGATGTCCTGCTGCCACGGGCAATCGCCGGCGATGTTTTCCTCGTTAATCCAATTCTTCATGTACGCGCCGCTGACGGTGTGCCCTTGTTCCAGTAACAAAGCCGCCGCCACCGAACTGTCCACCCCGCCGGACAACGCCACGAGAATTTTCGCCATGTTTTTTTTTAGCCGCAAAAGAAACTCACGCCAAGCCGCAAAGCCGCCAAGTTTTTTAATTTCCGGTTCTATTATCAGGACTTGCCCCCATTTTTTTTTGGCAGTAAGGTATTTTTATGCAGGCAAGCCAAATTAAAAATTGTGTGACCTTTGCCACGAAGGGGCAAGTGGTGATTCCCTCGGCTGTCCGGCGACGCTTCGAAATCAAGGAAGGCACGCGGGCGACGCTGACGGTGACGGGACAGGGCATCATGTTGAAACCAATTACCGCGGCAACCATCGGTGCGGCGCGGGGGACGTTGTCGGGAAAAAATCGGGGCAAGTCGCTGGCCCGGGAATGGCGTGAGCACAAACAGGCGGAAGCCAAGCTGGAGGATTGAACCGTGGTCCGGCACGTCTTTGACAGTTATGCCTTGCTGGCTTATTTGCGCGACGAAGACGGGGCGGATGCGGTGCAGACCGTGTTGGAACAGGCCAGCCGAAGCGGTAATAACGTGCAAATGTGCGAGGTCAATTACGCCGAGGTGCAGTACATGATTCGTCGCAAACACGGTGCCGACGCTTGGGCACATATCGCCGGAGTTTTGCCGGGATTACCGATTAGCTTTGTCGCCGCCGGACGCGAGCTTTCGGACTGGGCGGCAGAGTTCAAGGCGCGCCATAAAATGAGCTTGACGGACGCCTACGCCGCCGCATTGGCCAAAAAATTCAAGGCCGAACTGGTGACCGGCGACGCGGAATTTAAGCCTCTGGCGGATGAAATCAAAATCAAGTGGTTGTGTTAGCAATGGAAGCGCTGACACTGGAACAAACTCCACTGCCTCCGCTCCCCGCGCCCGCCAATTCCCTTTAATTCTCCTTCACGGAAGGAATTACCGTTAAAAAATAAGGTTCCTCGCTATTAGCAGTGGCAGCACTGACGCCGGAATACCCTTCACCGCCCATGCTCCTGCGTGAGCTAATTCCCCTTCCGTGAAGGGGTGGCCGCGGAGCGGACGGGGTAGTTCAGCGTTCGGTTTTGGTAGTTTCTTTAACGCTGAACTACCCCGTCGGCTTGCGCCGCCACCCCTTCACGGAAGGGGAATTATGCTGCGCTTACCACCCGCCACTGCCATTCCACTGTTCACGGGATAAAACCTAAAAAAAACTCTGTGTCTCCGCGTCTCTGCGCGAACCTCAAAAAAAGTTAAAAATATTGGTTGACGGCCTTGCTTGTCAGCATTAAATTCGCCACATGGACACAAAAACCTTATATTATAATTCGGCAATTCGGCAATTCGGCAATTCGGCAATTCGGCAATTCGGCAATTCGGCAATTCGGCAATTCGGCAATTCGGCAATTCGCTTAATCGCTCGCTGACGCTCGCGTTCCTGCTGGCCCTGCCACTGTCAGCGGCGCTGACAGTGAATGTCCGTGCGCAGTTTGTCATTGACCCGTCGGTTGGGGCCAAGGATTATCGTGAATATTCCACCGACACCAACTGGATAAACAACACGGTCAACAATTTGTTTTTCGGCCCGGTCAACGCCGTCACCGTCAGCGTCCCGGACGCCACCTTCGCCGCAGGTTCCAATGTCATCTTCACCGGCGCGGTCAACGCCACCCAATTCAAGGTCGGCGACATGATTGGCGGCACGGGCATTCCCGATGGCACTATTATCACCGCGATTAACAACACCGGCGTTATCACCATCAGCGCCGCCACCACCGCCGCCAGCAGCGGCGCGTTGACCGTGACCGGCATCGGCGAATATCAGCGTCCATCCAAGCCGCAATCTCCCTCCGCCACGTACATCACCGTCGCTGACTCAAATGAAATTGTTGTGAACATTGACGCCGAGCACTTCTTCGCTGTCGGAGAAACGCTCTATAGCGCCGGTGTGCCCAATGGCACCACTATCACCGCCATCAGCGGCTCAACCCTTACCGTCAGCGTTGCCGCCGCCACTTCTGGCACGTTCACCGGCGGTTACGCTACTCCAGGCGACCCAGGCAACTACGGCGCATGGCTCGTGAAAACCACCGGCGCTTATACGGTCAGCGGCGACCAATTTGTCTATAAAAACAGCGATTATGGTTACTTTACGCTGGGGCAAAGCTCGAACAACTGGACGCTCGCGCCGGCCAGCGGCACCTTTGCCTTTATCGTGGACATGGGAGCTCCGGGTGAAAAAATGCAATTCAACCTCGGCTCGTCCGGCTGGAACGGAACATTAAATGCCAAGGACAGCGCTGTGGTGTTCAATATTGACCCAACCGGCAATTCGTTGATGACCAGCTCTGCCAGCGGTTTGGACACAGTGACTCTGGCTGTTTCCGCCACCAATGTCGGCTTGCTGACCAAGGATGGCGTTGGCTCGCTGCTGGTGAACACTAACGTTCTCAGGGAAAATATCTATATGCGCGTCGGCGGTACCGTGAATATCAACAACGGGCAAATCGTCGTCAGCACGTCCGGCACGAATTGGACCGCGCCACGCATCTCCGGCGCGAAGGAATACAACTTAAACGCCTATGGCGCGGTGTTGCAACTCAACGCTAGCGGCAATGGCAGCGGCAACTTGATTGAGAGCGACGCGAAAATCAATTTACACTCCGGCGTGTTCAACGCCTACGGTACCACCGTTGCGGCCAGCCAACAGGTTGGCGACGTGACGTTAAAAGGCGGGCGTAGTGTCATCGGCACCGCCGGCGCGAACCAGAATTTCACACTGACCATGAACAAGCTGCTCCGCGAAAACAACGCCACGGTGAACTTTTTGTTTGGTAACATCGCCACGCCCATCGTCATTGGCGATACGGCGAACGCGGTGGCATTGGCAAAGCAACTGGTCGGCGGGGCAGGCGCGGCTGATAGCCCAAACATTTCCATCCTGCCGTGGGCGTCGGCGCAAACCTCAAGTGCGATTATTGACGGTTATCAGACTTACTTTTGGAACAGCAGCTACTTTGCCGGTTCCAGTTTTGTCACCATCAGCGGCGGCACCTTGCGAATGCTCACGGACACCGAGTATTACAGTACCACCACCTCCGGTGCCATCACGCAAGCCGACCCCACCGACAACATCTGGATACGCAACAATGCCGCCAACAATACGGTTAGTGTCAGCACCACGGTCAACTCACTGCGCTTCAACACCGACTGGGATGTCAACATCGCCTTCCAAAACAGTTCCACACTGACCGTGACCAGTGGCGCGATAATGCTCGCCAGCAACCAAGCGCGGTTTCACATCGGCAACGGCGGCGGTGGGACACTGAACACCGGCACGAACCCGCTCATCGTGCAAAGCGGTGCCACCGGTTATGACAACACCATTCATGTGCCCTATATCAACACCGTCAGCGACCAAAATTCCCCCGGCTTGATTCTAGCCCTCAACCCGACGGCGCGACTGTTGCTGGACGCCGCAAATAATTACAACGGTTACACGTTAGTACAGAGCGGCAGTTTGGTGGTGCAAAAAACCAACGCGCTCAACACAAACGCCGCGCTGCTGCTGGACCAGACCGGCGCCGTCACCATCAGCAACAGCGCGCTAATCGCCGTCACGGAACTGCGCGGCGACGGCAAGGTGGATTTCTCTGGCGGCACCGATGCCAGCCCGAACCAACTGAACATCAACGCCTCTATCCGCAGCGGTGAAGGCGTCAACAACACCATCGCCGTCGGCGCTGGTGGGGTCATCGCCCCGGGCGGCGTCGCCACGCCGGACGGCGTCGG
>JAISCS010000165.1 GCA_031265365.1 Verrucomicrobiales bacterium | reverse complement strand
GTTGCCGCATGGGGAATGAAAAGGGTAAAATCCTGCGGGGAAATTAAGGAATCAGGGCGAGAGTCATACCGTGAGCGCGTGAGCGCGTGAGCGCGTGAGCGCGTGAGCGCGTGAGCGCGATGCTTCGATTCTATGGGCTATCTCGGTCATCTTCAGCGGGTTATCGGGGTTTCACTTTGGCTTAACCACCCTTGTTTTCCATGCGGTCAATGTCAGCGGGCACCGATAACGGAGGGGGACAGTATCTTATCAGTCTGGCTTGCGCAAGGATTTTTTTAAACCGCGGATAAATTGATTGTCCTCTCTGCGAATTTTGCAGTTATAATTTTGCGCTTTGAGTCATGAGGTTTGAGATATGAACACCGTCGGCATCATGGGCGCCATGCCCGAGGAAGTCAGCGGCGTCGCGGCGCTGCTGGAGGGGCGGGAAACGCGCGTCATCGCGGGGCGCGAGTACGTCACCGGCAGCGTCGGCGGACGGCGCGTCGTGGTGGTGTTTTCGCGCTGGGGCAAGGTGGCCGCCGCGGCCACTGCCGCGACGCTGCTGCTGGAGTTCGGCGTGACGGAAATCATTTTCACCGGCGTCGCGGGCGCGGTCAGCGACGCGCTGGCCATCGGCGACATCGTGCTGGCGCGGCGCCTGGTGCAGCACGACCTCGACGCGCGCCCGCTCGTCCCGCGCTACGAAATCCCGTTGCTGGGCCGGACGTGGCTGGAGACGCCGCCCGCGCGGTTGCGGCGCGCCGTGGCCGCGGTCGAGCGACTCATCGGCAGCGGGCGACTGGCCGCTGACGGCGTGTTGCAAAAGTTCGGCATCACCAGGCCGCGCCTGCACGTCGGCGACATCGCCAGCGGCGACCAATTTTTCTCCCGCCACGCCGACAAGGTGGCGCTGACGCTGGCGCTGCCGTCGGTGTTGTGCGTGGAGATGGAGGGCGCGGCGGTCGCGCAAGTGTGCCACGAGCACGGCGTCCCGTGCACGGTCATCCGCACCATCAGCGACGCGGCCGATGAGCAGTCGCCGGTGGATTTCCCCGCTTTCGTGGCGGGCATCGCCAGCAAGTACTCGGCGGCGGTGGCGCGGGAGTTGCTGGCGGCGCGGGGTGACGCGGATTGAAACTCCGGCCACGAAGACGCGAAGTTTTGTTTCAGTGTCAGCGATTTCACTGCTAACAGCGAGGAACCACTATTAATAAAAGTTTCTGATATACCGAGTTTGAAATAAACTGCTATAATTACCAGTCATGGGTTCCTGGGTATTAAATCTTGGTCAATGTTTGCTGCTGCTGGCGGCGGCATTCGCCTGTCTGCAAAGCTGGCGTGCGTGGGTGCGGCGGCTCGGCATCTGGCTGGTTTTCGCCGCGCTGGGGCTGGGTGCGTGGTTCGTCAGCGGTAGTTGGTGGCTGGTCGCGGCTTGCCTGTCGTGTTGGTTTTTGCTGCCGCTGGCGCAGACGGTGTGGTTGAGCCGCACACTACGTTTCGCCAAAAATCCCGCGCTGACGGCCGGCGCATTGGAGGAGGAGGACTTGGCGGAGATGCAGCCGCTGACGGTGGAGTTGCAGGATTTGGACTTTATACTTGACCGCGATTACTGGCTGGAACCGTCGCCCACGCGACACGGTTTGCGATTGTTCCAACATCGTGCCAAACCGGTTTACGCCGCCATCGGCCTGCTCAAGCAGGGACGCGTGTCGCTGTTCTACCTGCAATTCGCCACCGCTGACGCTGACGGCGGCGCGTGGATTACCTGGGACTTTCCGCTGCCCGACAATCTGAAAATCCCGCCGCGGATGAATGTCTATCGCTGCCTTGAGGCGCGGGACGCGGCGGAATTGCTCGCGCAACACGAGGCGTTTTTGCAAATCAACGAGGTGCGCTCCGTCGCGCCAGAGCAACGGCCCGACGCGTCGCTGTTCTTCACCCACCTTGGCGCGGCGGTGATTGATTACAACCTCAGCGCCGGCGTGCTGCGCGCCAACCCGGACGCTGACGGTGACATTGGCTACAGTTGGCGCGGTACGTGGTACGTCGCCCGCAAAGTCCTGCGCGCGCTGGTGGCGGACTGACCGTCAGCGTCCGCTCCCCGTCATCCTGAGCGGAGCGCCGAAGGCGCGAAGTCGAAGGACCGGCTGGCTCAGGGTCAGCGGCTTGATTGCAACCAAACGGATGAACAACACCCTGCCGGTCCTTCGACTTCGCGCCTTCGGCACTCCGCTCAGGATGACGGGGGAGAGGCGGGAAACAGGGTGGGCCATAAATTTTTCCCTTCCACCGTCAGTGAGTTTACGCTTGAATAGCTGGTTCTTATGATGAACTCGGCACAGATTCGGCAAAGTTTTCTCGACTTTTTCTCGGAAAAACAACACACCATCGTGCCCTCTTCCAGCCTCATGCCGGATTCGCCCAACTTGCTCTTCACCAACGCTGGTATGAACCAATTTGTCCCGATTTTTCTCGGTGAAAACGCTTGTCCATATCACCCCGCGCGCGCCGCTGACACTCAGAAATGCATCCGCGCCGGCGGCAAGCACAATGACTTGGAGGATGTCGGTCTCGACACATATCATCACACGCTCTTTGAGATGCTTGGCAACTGGTCGTTCGGCGATTATTTCAAGCAGGAGGCGATTGCGTGGGCGTGGGAGCTGGTCGTCGGGCGCTGGCATTTTCCGGTCAATCGTCTATACGCCACGGTTTACGCGCCCGACCAAGCGAAGGGCGACCCCGCTGAGTTTGACCAGGAGGCTTACGACGCTTGGGCCGCGCTGTTCATCAAGGCCGGGGCCGACCCGAAAATCCACATCGTCAACGGCAGCAAGAAGGACAATTTCTGGATGATGGGCGACGCCGGCCCGTGCGGCCCGTGCTCGGAGTTGCACGTTGATTTGACCGCTGACGGTGACACGCGCGGCGCGCTGGTCAACCAAGACGACGCGCGCTGCATCGAAATCTGGAACCTCGTCTTCATCCAGTACAACGCTGACGGTCGCGGCAACTACGCCCCGCTGCCCGCGCGCCACGTGGACACGGGCATGGGCCTTGAGCGCGTGTGCTCCATCATCCAGGGCACTAACAATTTCACCGATTTCAAAAACGCGCAAATTTCCAATTATCACACCGACGTGTTCGCGCCGATTTTCGCGGAAATTGAAAAACTGTGCGGCTTGAAATACGGTCGCACGCTGCCGCGCACCGGTCTCACCGGCCTGCGCGGGCAGGAGCGCGTGGACCTGGCGTTCCGCGTGCTCGCCGACCACATCCGCTCGCTGTCGTGCGCCATCGCCGACGGCATCCTGCCCGGCAACGACGGGCGCAATTACGTGCTCCGCCGCATCCTGCGCCGCGCGGTGCTGTGGGGCCGCTCGCTGAATTTGCACCAGCCGTTCTTCCACCAACTCGTGCCCGTGGTCGCCGCCACGCTTGGCGACACGTTTCCCGAACTGCGGAAAAACGCGGCGCTGATCATGAAGGTCATCCACGGCGAGGAGGAAAGTTTCAACCGCACGCTCGACACCGGCATCGATTTGTTCTTCACCGACGTCACCGCCAGCGTGCTCAAGCAGGCGCGCGCCGAGGGGTTGACCAGGGATTACAATTTGCAAATCACGCGCCTCAACGACGGCAAGGTGTTCCACGCCGCCGAGGAGCACTCGGCCAAGACGCCGCTGGAAATCACCTTCGGCAAAAACGCGCCGGAGATGTTCGCCAAGTATTTCAAATCCGCGCCCATCCTCAGCGGTGCCGACACGTTCAAGCTCTACGACACCTACGGCTTCCCGCTGGACATGACCGAGATGCTGGCGCGCGGTTACGGCATCAGCGTCAACACCGTGCGCTTCGAGGAGTTGATGGAAGCGCAGCGCGCCCGCTCGAAGGCCGCGCAGAAGAAGGAAATCATCACCGTCAGCGAGGTTGACGACGACCAGCTCAGGGCGGAGTTCGTCGGTTACACTAACAAGCAAGATGTCACTGTCAGCGAGTGCCGTTACACGCTGGAAGACGGCGGCAAGCGCGCGCGGCTGTGGTTCACGCCGACGCCGTTCTACGCCGAGATGGGCGGGCAGGTCGGCGACACCGGCACGCTGACTGTCGGCGGCGGCGCGACGCTGACCGTCAGCGACACCGTCCGCGCCGGCGCGCACGGCATCGCGCACCTCACCGCTGACGTTGACTTGTTAGGGAAACTCGGCGCCGGCGCGCTGTCAGCGAGCGTGGATTTGCCGCGCCGCGCGCTCATCGAGGCGCATCACAGCGTCACGC
>JAISCS010000134.1 GCA_031265365.1 Verrucomicrobiales bacterium | reverse complement strand
GACTGGACCACCGCGTACTTCAACGTCGGCGGGCTGACAGTGAAGGCGGACCAGGACTTCAACACCGTCGAAGCCGCCGCGCAAGCCGCCACCGACAGCGGCGCGAAAGTGGTCATCATTTGCTCGACGGACGACAAATACCTGGAAGTAGTCGAGCCGCTGGCGAAGCTGCTGAAGACCGCTGACCCTGGCATCACCGTCCTGCTAGCCGGCGCCCCCGGCGACAACGCGGCGAAGTGGCAAGCCGCCGGCGTTGACGATTACGTCCACGTCCGCACAAACAACTACGCGATGCTGAAGCAAGTGCTGACCAAAATCGGGGCGTTGAAATAAGCGCTGTTGGTGATAACAAATATCTCTACCGCGAAAAATTCTGTAGTGTAGTGCCTCAGTTTGCAGAATTTAACGCAAAGGCGCAAAGAATATTTGAAACAGGTTAGTAATGAATGATTTAACCAATCTTTGCGCTCTCCGCGCCTTTGCGTTAATGTAGCTGTGTTTCAGCGCCCCATATACCCAACCTTCCCCGCCACCGCATCAACCTCGGCACCGCTCTCCAACAACTCCGCAATCGGGTCCCAATGCCCGCTGACCAACGCCTGCCGCGCGCTTTCACGAATATCGCACGGGAAAACTTTGCCGCTGGCGCTGACCGTCTTCCGCTCCAAATCAATCGTAACCTCAACCTCAGCATCCCCCTCCACCAACTGCTGCAACGCCTCGCGGTCCGCGCGGCTGACCGTCACGCACGGCAAACCCAGCGTCGTCGAGTTCCCGAAAAAAATCTCCGCGAACCCCTCCGCGATAATCGCCCGAACCCCGTGCCGGTAAATCGCCTGCGGCGCGTGCTCCCGCGAACTGCCACAACCGAAATTATTCCCGCTGACGATGACCCGTGCCCCTTGGTAACGCGCCTCGTTCAACGGATGCGCCTTCCTGTTCCCCTGCTCGTCAAAGCGCACATCGTAAAACATAAACTCGCCCAGCCCGTCAAACGTCACGCACTTCATAAAGCGCGCCGGAATAATGCGGTCCGTGTCAATGTCATCCCCGCGCACGGGAACCGCGCGCCCGCTGATACTCACAATCTTTGCCAATGCCATAACTGATGTTCCATTTTCTATTGATGATTGATTATTTCCCAAACACCTCCCGCGCGTCGCTCACGCTGCCGGTCACCGCCGCCGCCGCCACCATCAGCGGACTCATCAACAACGTCCGCCCGCTGACACTGCCCTGCCGCCCCTTGAAATTCCGGTTGCTCGAACTCGCGCATAATTGGTCGCCCGCCAGCTTGTCCGGGTTCATCGCCAGGCACATCGAGCACCCCGCCGCGCGCCACTCAAAACCCGCCGCGCGAAACACCCGGTCAAGGCCCAACTCCTCGCACCGCGCCGCCACCACCTGCGACCCCGGCACCGCCAGCGCCTTTACCCCGTCCGCCACGCGCTTCCCCGGCAGGTATTTCGCCACCTCCTGAAAATCGCTCAACCGCCCGTTCGTGCACGACCCCAGAAACGCCACGTCAATCTTCTTCCCCTTAATGGGTTCCCCGCCGCTGAACTTCATATACTCCAGCGCCTCCCGCACCAACGCTCGCTCGCCCTCCGGCGTGCCGCTGACCGTGGGAATCTTCTCGCCGATGGCGATGGCCTGCCCCGGATTGATACCCCATGTCACCGTTGGCTCAATCTCCGCCCCGTTGATGGTCACCACGTCGTCGTACTGAGCGTCAGCGTCCGACGCGAACGACCGCCACCGCGCCACCGCCTTGTCCCACTCCGCGCCGGCGGGCGCGTAAGGCCGCCCCTTCAAATACGCGAACGTCTTCTCATCGGGATTCACATAACCCGCGCGCGCCCCGCCCTCGACGGACATATTGCACACCGTCATGCGTCCTTCCATGCTGAAATGGTCAAACACCTCGCCCGCGTACTCATAGGCAAACCCCGTGCCCCCGTTCACCCCCAGCGTGCGGATAATGTGCAAAATCACATCCTTCGCGTACACTCCGGGCCGCAAGCTGCCGTTCACCTCCACCCGCCGCACCTTCAACTTGCCGAGCGCCATCGTCTGCGTCGCCAAAATATCGCGCACCTGCGTCGTCCCGATGCCAAACGCGATTGCCCCGAACGCCCCATGCGTCGAGGTGTGCGAATCCCCGCACGCGATGGTCGTTCCCGGCTGCGTAATCCCTTGCTCTGGCCCCACCACATGCACCACGCCCTGTTTCCCCGTGTCACGGTCGAAAAACGTAATCCCCGCCGCGCGGCAATTCCTCCGCAACTCCTGCAACATCGCCTCCGCCAGCGGGTCCGCGAACGGCTCGCCCGTGCAATCCGTCGGAATGATATGGTCCACCGTCGCGAACGTCCGCTGCGGGAACCGCACCGTCAGCCCCAATTCGCGCATCATGGCGAACGCCTGCGGGCTGGTCACCTCGTGAATCAAATGCGTGCCGATTAACAACTGCGTCTGGCCGTTCGGCAACACCCGGACCGAGTGCGCCTCCCAAACCTTTTCAAATAATGTCTTGCCCATGTTTCAGATGATGACAAATTCGCCGGTAAAATAAAAGTCATTTAATTTGACGCAAGGCAAAGTAGCACCGGTAATCCTGTCTGCATCCCTGTCCCAGCGCGCCGCGCCAGTTTGGACAAAGCCGGAAACAATAAAAATCCTCAGCAAAACTGTTTGAAATCCCGGTGCACCGTTTCTTGGCTGTTGGCGACACCGGAGCCAAGTCCGGTCGATTACGCCGTTGCTGACAGTGTCTGCCCCAAAATCAACTTCGACTTTTCCATTTGGCACGTATTGAAAAATATCGTGTCACTCCGTGGCCTTTCACCGTTCACCGCGAATCAAATCATCCAAGGTTTCCCGCTTCCGCGCAACGATGATTTTTTTGCCGTCCACCAAAATTTCCGCCGTGCGCGGGCGACTGTTGTAATTCGACGACATCGTGAAACCATACGCGCCGGCGCTGAGAAACGCCACGCGGTCGCCCGCTGACAGTGGCGGCAGCGGACGCTCCTTGCAGAACGTGTCGCCGGACTCGCAAATCGGGCCGACCACGTCGCTGCCAATGAGTTTGCCGCGCCTGACCGTCAGCGGCTCGATTTGATGGTATGACTCGTAGAACGCCGGGCGGATGAGGTCGTTCATCGCCGCGTCCACGATGATAAAATTTTTATGCGCTGTTTTTTTCACGTTGACCACCGAGGCGAGCAGCACCCCCGCGTTGCCGCTGATGAAGCGACCCGGCTCAAGCACAATTTTCAAACCAAGCGGTTGCAGCACCGGCACAATCGCCGCCGCGTAAGTTTCCGGCGTCAGCGGTGGATTTTTTTGTTTTTTCCACCACGCGGCGGTGCCGCTCTCCAGCGCGGGGTCATAGACGATGCCCAGCCCGCCGCCCATGCCGAAATACTCGATGCCATGCCGTGCCTTGAGCGTCAGTGCCAGTGGCAGCATTTTTTTCGCCGCGTCGCGGAACGGCTTGACGCTGATGATTTGCGAGCCGATGTGCATTTGCACGCCGCGCAGTTGGATGCCCGCGAGCCGCGACGCCTTGTCGTAAAACGCCGGAATATCCTCGAACGGGATGCCGAATTTGTTTTCGTAGGTGCCGGTGGTGATTTTGTGGTGAGTGTCAGCGTCCACGTTCGGGTTCACCCGCGCGGCGACGGGCGCGACTTTTTTCAGCCGTAGCGCAATGCGGTTGATTTGCTCCAGCTCTGGCCAGCTCTCGACGTGGAACGCGAAAATTCCCTCGCGCAACGCGAAGGCGATTTCGTCGTCCGTCTTGCCCACGCCCGCGAAGACGCACCGCGCCGCCTTGCCGCCTGCCTTCAGCACGCGGAACAATTCCCCGCCGCTGACGATGTCGAACCCCGCGCCCGCGCGCGCCAGCGTCCGCAACACGCTGAGGTTGGAGTTGGACTTCATGGCGAAGCACAGCATCGGGTCGAGCGTCGCCAGCGCGGAGTCGAGCCGCTGATAATGTTCGCGCAATGTCCGTGCCGAATACACATACAGCGGCGTCCCGTATTTTTCCGCCAGCGCTGACAGTGACACATCCTCGCAAAACAGCGAGCCGTTCTTCCGGTAAAAATGGTGCATAAGTTACAAGTGAAAAATTATAAATTGAAAATTCAAAGTTGAAATATGTTTTTTCCAAGCCTCAGCGCTGACCGCGTAGCGCGGTCAATCCGCCGAGTTCGCCGGTGAGCGGCAGCGGGCGCGGCAGGATGTATTTACGCCGACCGGTGTGTTGACGATAACGCTCCAGTTGCTCACTAACAAACGCCTTGCTGCCGAGCACCGCGCCGTCGGTGAAGTAGCGCAGCCGGCAACGCAATAATTCCGCCGCTGACAATGCCCCGCCGTCCCTGAGGACTTGCTCGACTTGCGCCGCTGACAATGACGCCACGCCGACTTTTCTCCTGCCGCCGTATAACATCCGCCGGTAAGCGTTATGCGTCAGGCGCCAATCGGTATGTTCCAGTGCCGCAGCCAACGACACCCGTGCTTTCTGGTTTCCCGCCACCGCCTCCGCATAACCGCAAAAACGATAATCCTTCGGGTCGGCGCTCAACCCCGCCCGTACTGGATTGAGGTCAATGTAAGCCGCCACTGCGCGCAACGCCGGCCCGTTTTCCACCAGCACACTCTTGAATCGCTCCGACCACAATGTGCCGTAGCGGTCATGCGTCCGGTTAAACCAAACGGAAAACCGTTGCTTGAGCAGCTTCATGAACTGTGAGACATCGCCCATCATCGCCAGTTGTTGTTTCCTCCAAGCGCCCATGTCCTCAGCGTCAGCGGTCAGTTTTTTCTCCAACACCTCCAGCCTGGCGACCTGATATCTCGTCGGTTGCGGATATAGCAACTTGTAGCGCCGTAACAATTCCGCGTCGCTGACCGTCACCGCCCTTGGCACCAACACCAAGAGGTGAAAGTGATTGGACAACACCGCGTATGTGATAATCCGCACCCCGCAATACTCCGCGACTTGCCACATCTGCTTGCGAAACATCTCCCGCGCCGCGTCGTCAAACAATCGCTCCCCGTTCACCGTCCGTGAAATGCAATGATACACCGCCAGCCCCTCCTCTGGCGCAATCTTAATCCGTTTCATTCTCATAGTTCTGCGCCAACTTAACTAAAAATCTATCGTTGTCAATATTATTTTTTGCCTGTCACTAATTTTTAAGGCCTTTCAAAACAGCGGGCTGGAATTGAGCGACGGTTCGCCTTAAACTGTCGTGGTGAAATTTCTCCGCTTAACGTGCCTATGGTTCCTGCTTGGCGCGGCACCGGCTTGGGCGCTACTGCCGCCCAAGGTTGTCGTGCCGCCGTGCGAAACAGTCCAAGGCATCACCGCTGACGGTGACAGTGAAACTGATGTCATCATCGGTTGTTGGAATATCGAGTGGTTTCCTGGACGCAATCCGCGCCGCTCCGAGGAACACCTCGCCCGCTTGCAAATCAAGGGGGTTCAAAAAATCCTCGCCGGGCAGAATCCGACCATTATGTTCGCTTGTGAAGTCCGCAGCCTCGCCGATTTGAAAAAACTCCGCGCTGGTTACCCGTATCTCGCTTGCACCGACATCCCGCGCACCGCTGACGATGACACCGGTCTGCCCAACCAAGGCCTCGCCATCCTCAGCCGCCGCCCGTGGCACGAAATCTGGGCACTCGATTTCCACGAACTCCCCGCCGCCCCCAACCGCCCCGCGCGCGGCATTCTCGGCGTCGAGTTTACGTTGCCCGACGGCAAGCCGCTGACGGTGTACGTCGTCCATCTCAAAAGCAACTTTGGCGACCCCGCCGCCAACCGCGCCAAACGCGAGTCCGCCATTGCTTACCTCGAATGGGACTGGCAGCGACGCGGCCTCGACCCCGCGCGCGACCACCTCGTCGTCCTCGGCGACTTCAACACCAGCGTCCACGACCCCATCTTCGACCGCGAGCAATCCCTGCGCCGCCTCCTCGCCCTCGGCTTCACCAACGCCGCTGACGGCCTGTCCGCCGACCGCCGCGTCACCATTCCCGCCAACAACGAGGGTTACCCGGACAACGACTTCGACCACCTCCTCGTCTCCAAGTCCCTGCGCGCATTGCTGCTCACCCCGCCGCCGTGGGCCGGCATCGTGCCGGTCCATTACACCGTCAGCGACCACTATCCGCTGTTCGTCAACGTCAGCGCGTGGTTCAAAAAATAATCCGCGCCGCGAAAAATTCTGCTCGCATTGTGCCGCGCGACGCATAAATTAACCCGATACGCGCGACATGAACACCAGTGCCTACAACGATTACGTATTGAACGCCAGTTTGCAAACGCGCTGGATTACCGAGGAGCAAAAACAACTCGTCGAAGCCGCGCTGCCGAAATTTCCCGGCATCGCCGCGCTCGATTTCATGCTGGAACAAAGCATCCTCGGTGTCGAGCAAGGCGACATGCTGAAAAATCTCATCGCCCAAGCCGAGGCGCAATCGGCGCCAGCGCCGGCGACAACTTCAGCGCCGACGTCACCGTCAGTAGCGGTGCCCGCCGAAACCACGTTGGCCACCGGCACCGCCCCCATCGTCAGCGCCGCCGACCGCGCGGTCACGGGTGACGCCGAGTCCGCCATCGAGGGCTTGCCCTACGGCATCCACGGCTTCCTGCAAGCCGCCGTTGACCGCGGCGCGTCCGACATCCACCTCAGCCCAGAGGCGCCCGTGCTCATCCGCTACCACGGCCAGCTCATGCCGCTGAACACCGAGTTGCCCAACCTCACCGCCACGCAAACCGAGGCGCTGGCCCGCCAGTTCCTCACGCCCGACCAGCAAAAACTCGTCGAAGAACGCGGTTCCATCGAATTTAGCTACGCCAAGGAAAACCTCGGTCGCTTCCGCAGTTCCGTGGTGCGTCAGCGGCGCGGCTGGGAATCGGTGTTCCGCGTGATTGAAAATCGTATCCGCAGCATGAAGGAACTCGGTTTCCCGCCGGTGATGTACGACCTGATTAAATATCACAATGGCCTGATTCTTGTCACCGGCGCGGTCGGTTGCGGCAAAACCACGACCCTCGCGGCAATGGTGCAGGAAATCAACCAGGACCGCAAAGACCACATCATCACGCTTGAGGACCCGATTGAATACGTCTTCACCAGCGCCGGCTGCCGCCTCACGCAGCGCGAAATTCACACTCACACCGAATCCTACGCCTCCGCCCTCCGCACCGCGCTGCGCCAGGACCCCGACGTCATCATGGTCGGCGAAATGCGCGACCTCGAAACCATTTCGCTGGCCATCACCGCCTCGGAAACCGGCCACCTCGTGCTCGCCACCCTGCACACCAGCAACGCCGCGCGCACCATGCAACGTCTGCTCGACGTCTTCCCTGTCGAACAACAAGCGCAAATCCGCACGATGGTCAGCGAATCATTGCGCGGCGTCATCTGCCAGCAACTCATCCCGCGCGCCGACGGCAAAGGCCGCGTGATGGCGATGGAAGTCATGACCAACAAACCCGCCATCGGCGCGCTCATCCGCGAGGGCAAAAACTTCATGCTCCCCGGCCAAATTCAAATCAGCCACAAAGACGGCATGATGCTGATGGACGACTCGCTGCTGGGGCTGGTCAACCAGAATTTAATCACGCCGGAGGAAGCCTTCAACCGTTGCGATGACCGCAAGACCTTCGCCCAGCAACTCGCCAGCCGATTGAAAAGAAAATGAAAAAACCGCATCAAATTGACGCCTTGTTCAACATCTTGGTCACCGCCGGCGGTTCCGACTTGCACCTCGGCGAGGGCGAATACCCCAAATACCGCAAGAACGGCGACATTCAGCCGATTCCCAACACGGAAGTGCTCACCCATGCCAGCCTCAGCGCCCTGCTGGAGGAAATCTGCCCGCCGCCGTACTGGCAGAAATATCTCAAGACCGGCGACCTCGACTTCGCCTACGAGATGGACGAGGAATCGCGCTTCCGCTGCAACTACCACAAACACTTGAACGGCTTCGGCGCGATTTTCCGTTTGATTCCGAACCGCATCAAGACGATTGACGAACTCGGCGTGCCGAAAATCCTGGAAACCCTCGGCGACATCCGCAGCGGCCTCATCCTCGTCACCGGCCCCACCGGCAGCGGCAAATCC
>JAISCS010000105.1 GCA_031265365.1 Verrucomicrobiales bacterium | reverse complement strand
TTGAAAAAAAGGGGAAACTCTGATTGCGCGGAATTATTTAGAACGCCAGAACGCCAGAACGCCAGAACGCCAGAACGCCAGAACGCCAGAACGCCAGAACGCCAGAACGCCAGAACGCCAGAACGCCAGAACGCCAGAACGCCAGAACGCCAGAACGCGCTGCATATATCAGCGGTGGCGATTGCTTGTAACCAACGTGGTTCATGCGATGAATTTATGGCAAGTCCTTGTCACGGTCAAGAATATTTGGCAAAAAATATCAACGCGGAGACGCGAATATTTTTTAAGTTAAATGGTTCCATCCCGTGAGCAGTGAAATCAAGTTCCCGCGAGGCATTTTTGCATTTTGAATTTTGCACTTTGAATTAATCAAAGTACGTATCCTCGTGCGCGTACGGCGGCGCACAACAGCACAGGAACCGCAACGCCGTCAGCGCCCGCAGTTGATGACGGGCGCCGGGCGGGATTTGCACCGCGTCACCCTCGGCGACCGCGCGCCGCTCACCGTCCACCTCCATCGTGCCGCGACCGTCGAGGATGAAATAAAACTCCTCGCTGAGCTTGTGCCGGTGCCGGTCGGTCGCGCCGCCGGCGGGCAGCGACGCCTCGGCGAGACTCTGGTTGAGCACCGGCGCGTTGGCGCGGTCGAGGATGCTGCGGATGGTCGAGCCGTCCTTCGTGGTGAACGGCGTTTGCTCGGCGAGTTGGCGGACTAGCATCCGCTCATCATGCCGTCCCGCGTTTTGCTTGCCAAGTCTTTCCCGCGCCCGCATGATGTTGCGCCGGTGACTCGCTCGGCATTCATCAAACTCATGGTCGGCGGCGCGCTCGGCGCGGGCGCGTGGCCGCGGCTCGCGGCGCGGCCGTCCGCTGACGGTGAGCCGTGGCTGCCCGTGCCCGACCTGCCGCCCGGCCCGCATCCGGCGGCGTCACCGTCAGCGGCGCGCTTCGAGACGCACGGCCCCGGCCTCGGCAGCCGCGTCGCCCTCACCTTCGACGACGGCCCCGCGCCCGGCGGCACGGAGTTGGTGTTAAAGGCACTGGACCGGCGCAAACTCCGCGCCACCTTCTTCATGATTGGCCGCAACGCCGCGCGCCACCCCGCCCTCGCCGCCGAGGTCGCCGCCGCCGGTCACGAAATTGGCAACCACTCGTACACGCACCCGCGCCTCGACCGTCTCCCCGCCAACCGGGCCGAGGCTGAAATTGACCGGACGCAGGAAGCCATCGCCACCGCCACCGGCAAGGCGCCGGCGTGGTTGCGCCCGCCCTACGGCGGCTTCCGGCGCAAGGAGCAAGGTCCCCTCGCCCGCGCGCGCGACCTCGGCGTGGTCTGGTGGTCGGTGGACCCGCTTGACTGGAGGCGTCCCGGCGCGCGGCGCATCATCAGCCGTGTCGTCGGCGAAACCCTGCCCGGCAGCATCATCCTGCTGCACGACATCCACCCGCAGACCGCGCAAGCCACCGGCGAGTTGCTCGACCGCCTACTGGAACAAGGCTTCAATTTCACCACCGTCAGCGGCTTTTTGGGCGAGCCGTACGGGCCGTATTTTGGCTGAGCCATTTTTTACAAGGAGGTCATGGAGGAATTGGAGGCGGGTGTTTGAGTCAATTCAACCTTCTCCAATAACTCCATGACCTTTTTGTAAAAAACGGCCCAAACTTTTGCTTGACTCCCCCGCGACTTCTCTCCATCCTTTTCCGCCTTATGAGAGACAAAGTTACCTTGGAATGCACCGAAGCCAAAGCCGTCGGCAAACCCGCCTCGCGCTACATTTCCACCCGCAACAAGAAACTGCAAACCGAGCGCATGGAAGTGAAGAAATACAACCCGCACCTCCGCCGCCACACGGTGCACAAGGAAATCAAGTAATCTCCCGCGCCATTTCCCCGAAAACCTCGACCCCGTTCGGGGTTTTTTCGCGCCCGCTGACGGTGACGTTTTTACCAAGAGCACACGGAGGAATTGGAGATTATGGTCCGGTGGAGGTTGAAAGCTATCGTTCAGAAAATGGCAAATTTGGAAAATTTTTATGAAGAGCATGGATTTTCTTATCAATGCATGCCAACGGCAAAAGGTTATCGGTATGACCGATGACCGAGTTGTTGCTTTTTTGCGTGAGCAGGGTTGCTCTAAGGTAGAGTCAATCGCCATTATATCCCGTGCTTTTGTCATCGGATTAAATGAAGCAAAGGAACTGATTCATTCCAGCGAGGGTTGGGCTGATGTCCTTGAACGTGATACCCAATTCCATCAAACCTTGGAAAATACTTTGTCATAACTCACCAAAAGTGGTTCTTGCCCATTATCAGAGGAATAGGCCCCGTCATGCTGAGCGAAGTTGCGTGACAACGCAGTCGCAGCATCGGGTTGCTCGGGCGAAAGGCGCTGACCGTAGCGCTGGTTTGCGGTGGGACCAACCGATTCCTCGACGGCAACAACTTCGTTGTGGCACTCGGAATGACGGGGCGTGCTTATGGACGGCATGATTATCCCACCGATAACGGCGAGGAACCTGTTTTTCACAAAGAGCACACGGAGGAATTGGAGTTGGCGCTTGGGTTAATTCAACCTTCTCCGATAACGCCATGACCTCTTGTAAAAAATCTTCATGTCTTGGTATCTTTATGACTGGAGTTCCAAAACCTGGATTCACTTGTGGTCAAAAACTACACCAACTCCAGCAATGTCACCTCCGGCCGGCAATTAAACCGCACGCCGTGCAAATTCCCCACGCCGCGCGAGGTGTAAATCCGCCGCCCGTGCCACTCGTTCAAGCCCGCCACATACCGCTGGTCTTTCACCGGCGCGAACGGCGTCCCGATGAACGGCAGCCGCGTCTGCCCGCCGTGCGTGTGCCCGCACACCATCAATTCCCACCGTCAGCGGTTCAAACAAGCGACAGTTGTTTCAGCAGCCTGGCGGGAATATTCGCCATGTGCGCGTCGCGGTGAACAAGAACAGCGCCGTGAGTTTTGGCGGCGGCGGCGATGAGCGAACCCACCAGCGGCAGCCGGCGCGGACATTGTTCGCTCAAGGCAAAAGCCTCGCGCGCGATGTTCCCATCAATCGGAACAATGGTCGGAAACAAGGCGAGATAATTATCCACAATGCCTTGTGCCACTCCATCAGGGCGCAACGAACTTATCCGTCTGGAAAACTCAGTAACCGACACACTGGCAAGCAAAATCTGGGTTGCGTCATCATCCATCAACTCCTGCATTTGCCGACCGTTGGACTCCCGCAAAAAATGCGCCAGCCACGCGGAAGTGTCGAACAGATAAGTCATGACCGGCTTGCTTCTATCCTAAGGTCTTCCTCGCGCTCACGCATCAATTCCGCCACCAAATCGCGCTTGGGAAAATATTTTTTGCCAACCCCGCACAACCGGCGCGCCAACTCACCGCGCGTGGGAATGACTTTGACGGTGAGCGTTTCCGGCTTGTTTTTGGCAATGCTCCAATCCAACCGGTAACCGGGTTTGATACCCACTTGCCGCCCGATTTCCGCCGGAACGGTGACCATGTTTTTCGAAGTGACTGTAGTAATCATGGGAAAAAACGTAATCCATGATTAAAGAAAATTCAAGGATTGCTTCACCGCGCCGCTGACCGTGCCTCATTTCGGCTTGATATAATACCCGTCGGCCTTCCACCCACCGTCAGCGACTTTTTCAAACGTCACGACCTCCGTGGCGTCCTTCATATTTTCAAAGGACGAACTGAATATCACCACCAAAAACTCGCCGTCCCGCAGCTCCGAGCCGTCGGGCTTGACCGGCAACTGCTTCATCGGCATCACACTGTTCACCTCGCGCCGCAGATTTTTCCCCAGCGCCGGACGGGTCGCCGCCAGCAACTTACCCCACTGCTGCTCAGGAACCTGTTTCTTGAACCACGCGGAACCAGCCTGCCAACTTTCCGCATACTTCCCGTCGTCAATGATTTTCACCCACGCGGTCACCGACTTCACCACCTTGTCCTGCTCGCTCTCCGCCCGCGCGGGCGCGACCAACGCCGTCACCGTCAGCGCCGCCGCCAACACCGCCAACCATCCATAACACACCGTTTTTTTTCTGTAGTTTTTAATCATCATCATCCTCATTTTTAGGTTTTGCATTGACTCGCCGATTGCCAGCGAACCAAAAGGAATTGCCGCGTGACCGCCGCTTGCAAACCGCAAAACTTCCAGTAATGTCTCGCCGTAAGCCTCACCGTCAGCGTCGCCCAACCACGCCAGCGCCGTTTCATCCGCCGCTTCCTCGCGGAATTTTCGCCAGCCGCTGACCATGAGCCACGCAAACGGATTGAACCAATGCACCGCTTGCACCATCGCCAACAGCCAGCCCGCCGGAATATCCAGCCGGCGAAAATGCGCCAGTTCGTGCAAAAAAATCATCGTCAACTGCCGCTCCGTCAGCGACCCTGCCAACGCTGCCGGCAGCAAAATTCTCGGTCGCAACCATCCCATCAACGCCGGGGTCGGCACCCGTTCCGCCACCACCAAACCAATCGGCGCGGTCACGCCGCCGATGCGCTTGGCGTCCTCCAGCAAGCCCAGCAACAGCGCGTCAGTGCACAACCGCTCACGCGACCAGCGGCGGCTGACCATGAGCGTTTGCGTCGCCAGCCAGCCGACCCACACCGCCATCCCTGACCACCACACCGTCACCAACAGCGGCGCGTCAACCGCGCGCGCCGGTTGTGCCGCCGTGTCCGCGCTCATCGTCAGCGGCAAATTTATCATCGCGGGCAACGCGTCAAAATACCGCGCCGCCGCCGCTGACGGTAACGCGATTTTCCACGGCACCAAAAACACCGCCGCCGCCAGTAGCCACAATCCGCGCCGCGCGTCCGCCCGCATCCTGCCCGCCAGCCGGCGATTCACCGCCCACACGACGCCGACGGCGATGGTTCCGCGCAACGACTGCTCTAACAACATGGCCGTCATAATTCCTTTTTCTTCGCCCGCAAAATGCGCTCCAATTCCGCCAACTCCGCCGCGCTCAATTTCCGCGACCGCACAAAATGCGCCACCAACGGCGTCAACGCCCCGTCAAAAATCCGCCGCAAAAACGACTCCGCCTCCGCCGACCTGAGTTGCTCCGCATCGTAAGCAGGCGAATACCAATACGCCTTCCCCTCCCGCGCAAACCGCAACGCCTGCTTCTTCACCAGCCGGTTCAACAACGTCTTGACCGTCGCCGCCGACCAATCCGTCTTGCCCGCCAAGCGCGCCATCACCTCCTGCGCCGGGCACGGCGACTTCTCCCACACCGCCTTCATCACCAGCCATTCGCCTTCGGAAATCCGTGGAATCTTTTTCATTTACATTTGTAATTACAAGCAACGATTACGCTTGTAAACACAAATTTTTATATTTTTTCACGGTTCATTTTCCCCTATCGTTGGCGCATGAAACTATCCGTCATCGGCACCGGCAAAATGGGCGGCGCCATCGTCAAGGGCTTGCTGGACCACCATATCCTCGCGGCGCGAAACATCACCGGCACCGACGCCAGCGCCGACGCCCGCCGCGCGTTCCTCGCGCTCGCCGCTGACGGTCAACTCGGCTGGGCGGACTCCGCCGCCGCCGCGGTCAACAACGCCGGGGTCGTGCTCATCGCCGTCAAACCGCAAAACATGGGCGAGGTCTTGCCGCAACTCGCCGCCGCCGCCGGTGACACCTTGTTCATCTCCATCGCCGCCGGCATCACCCTGGCGCGACTGTCAGCGGCGCTCGGCGCGCGCCGCCCGATTTTCCGCGTCATGCCCAACACGCCGCTGATGGTCGGCGAGGGCGTCACCGCCGGCGCCGGCAACGAGCACGTCACCGCCGCGCACCACGATATTTTGCGCAAAATCTTCGGCGTCACCGGACAAGTCTTCACCGTCAGCGAGCCGCAACTCGACGCCGTCACCGCCCTCAGCGGCAGCGGCCCGGCGTTCTTCGCGCTCCTCGCCGACTGGTTCGCCAAGGCCGCCGACCGCGAGGGCTTGCCGCTGGCGCTGGCGCTGCCAATGGCGTTGCAAACCATGCGCGGCACAGCGGCGTTACTGACCGTCAGCGGCATGACGCCGGAACAACTCATCGCGCAAGTCTCCAGCAAAGGCGGCACCACCGTCGCCGGCCTGGAAGTAATGCGGAACAGCGACCTCGCCGAAGTCCTAACCGCCACCGTCAGCGCCGCTGCCACCCGCTCCCGCGCGCTGGCGAAAGCCTAGGAAAACTCAGTCACAAAGCCGCCAAGGCGCGAGGGTTTGCTGGAAATATTCTTGGTGTCTTATAGCATTTCATTACGACATTGGCAGAGTACCCCGTCATCCTGAGCGCAGCGCCGTAGGTGCGTAGTCGAAGGAGCGGTTAAGTGAACGTCAGCGAATTAGTGTCATCAGCTTGTTGGTCCGTGCTGGGCCGCGCCTTCGCCCTTCGGCTCCGCTCAGGGTGACGCGCCCCTTCAGGGCTGCGCCCAGGATGACGGGATACTCGGCCAATGTTATGATGAATTACCCTAGTGACCGGAGTTAACCACATTTAATCCGAACTGGTCATGCACCGCCCGCGCGGCCTCGGCGGAGCGGTTCTCGTCGATGACCACGGTGATTTTGATTTCGCTGGTGGAAATCATTTGAATGTTAATCCCCTGCCCCGACAATGCCGTGAACAGCGACGACGCCACGCCGCCGTGGCTCCGCATCCCGATGCCGACCACCGACAGCTTGGCGATGCCCTCTTTCACCGTCACCGACTTCGCCGACGACAACTCGCTGATGGACGCGGCGATTTTGTTCGCCTTGTCCACGTCGTCCTTGTGCAGCGTGAACGTAACATCCGTCTCGCCGGACTGCGAGACGTTTTGCACAATCATGTCCACGTTGACGCCCGCCTCGGCGATGGTTTGAAAGAGCTTGGCCGCGATGCCCGGCTGGTCCGGCACGCCGCTGATGGTGACCTTGGCCTGATTTTTCTCGACGCTGACGCCGCGCACGACGACCTGTTCCATTGATTGATTTTCTTCTTTCACGATTGTCCCCGGATTGTTGTTGAAACTTGACCTGACCTCGAACTTGACGTTGAATTTTTTCGCAAACTCCACCGACCGCGCTTGCATCACCTTCGACCCCGCGCCGGCCATCTCCAGCATCTCGTCGTAGGAAATTTCCTGAATCTTCGTCGCGTTCGGCACGATGCGCGGGTCGGCGGTGTACACGCCGTCAACATCAGTGTAAATCTGGCAAACCTCCGCCTTAATCGCCGCCGCAATCGCAATCGCCGTCAAGTCCGAGCCGCCGCGCCCCAACGTGGTAATGCGCCCCTCCAGCGTCTGCCCTTGAAAGCCGGCGACGATGACGACCTCGCCGCTGTCCAAGTGCTTCTTCACCTGGCCCGGCGTGATGTTGGCGATTTTCGCCTTGGTGTGCTTGCCATCGGTGACGATGCCCGCCTGCGCGCCCGTCAGCGACACGGCGGGGACGCCGATGGAATGCAGCGCCATCGCCAGCAGCGAAATCGTTGTCTGCTCGCCCGTCGCCAGCAATACGTCCATCTCACGCTCCGCCGGCTCCGCGCAAACTTCCCGCGCCAATTTTAACAACGAATCCGTGACACCCGACATCGCGCTGACGACGGCGACGACTCGATGCCCCTGCCGATGCCATTCCGCGACACGGTTGGCGACACTGCGAATCCGCTCAGGATTGCCGACCGAAGTGCCGCCGTATTTTTGAACTATCAGGGACATGGAGGAGAGACGATAGCAAAACCGCCGTCGATGTTAAGTGGAAAAATTGGCGGCGCCACGGTTTGCGGAAATTAACGCAAAGGAGCAAAGGATTCTTAAAACAGGTTAGTCATGAATGATTTAATCAATATTCGCGCCTTGGCGTTAATCTCCGCAAACTGAGGCACTACCCACTTAACGACGCGACTTGACGAATATTGCAATAAAAAATATGTTGATAGTAAGCGAGTTATGGTTAACTCATATAAAATCAATAGATTTTTCATAAAATCGCTTGACGCTTTGTTACGTTTCTGTGACACTCTTCCCCGTTCGCTGATTCTAGGGCCACGTGACCGCATGAGTTCAATATGGAAACAGGGATAAATATTAACAAACAAATATGGAGGTCAAAAATGAATAAACTTATCAAGACAGGATTATTATTAGCGGTCGCGCTGCCGTTCACGGTCAGCGGGTTGCGGGCGGGCGCGGCGGCTCCCGTGGAAAAATCAGCCGCGAAAACGGAGAAGGTCGCGGACAATAACGCGCTCATTCAGGCGCTGGTCAAGAAGGGCGTGCTCACCAATGACGAGGCGCAAAACATCCAAGCCGACTTGGACAAGCAGGCGCAAGCAACGCCCGGCGGGTTCCTGAAACTCGGCTCGCCCGCTGACAAAGGGCTGCGGCTCTACGGCGACGCGCGGCTGCGTTACGAGTACCTGCACGACCAGCGCGGCAATACCAGCCGCGAGCGCGAGCGTTATCGCTACCGGTTGCGTGTGGGCGCGGAATACAAGTTCACCGACGATTTCTCGTCCGGTGTCCGGTTTCGCTCCGGCGAGTCGCGGCGCACGGGCAACAGCGACTTCGGCACGGGCGACGCAAGTTACAGCGCCAACGACAAGCTGAACGTGGACTTGGTATACCTGAGCTGGGACAAGGCTTTCAGTGCCGATTGGCTCGCCCTCAGCGCCGGTCGCATCGTCCAGCCGCACCACTTCAACGGCTACGCCTGGGCGGGTGACCTGACCGTGGACGGCGGCGCCATCAAGCTCGGCAACTGGAAAATCACGGACGATTTTACCATCGGCAGCACGCATGGCGCGTATGTGTGGACGGATAGGGAGGACAATCCGTTCGCCGGTGGCGGCATTAATGACGTGTTTTTGTTCATCAACCAAGTGGACTTGAGTTTCAAGTTCAACAAGGATTGGAAACTGCGCTTCTCGCCCAGTTTTGTCAATGCCATCGGTGATAGTAAGTATGCTTCTGACTCTGAACCTGACAACGCAAAGCGTAAAATTACTTACCTCAACGATATTTCCAAACTCGACGTGTTTGTGCTTGATGCGGTGTTGGACACGCCGTTCTTCATCAACGGCACCAAAGGCAAGCTCTTCGGCGAGTACGGCGTGAATATCTCCGACAGTGCCCGCGCCCGCGAGTTGGGAACGAATAATAAGGATGGCGGACAAAACCAATTCTTCCTTGCCGGTTACGAAGTCAGCAAGGGGAAAGGCAAAGGTTCGTGGAGCGTGGAACTTAGTTACGCTTATTTTGAGGCCCTGTCTTGGAGCGCCCAGTTTGTGGATACCTCCTTTAACGGCGGAGTTCTCAACGGCCACGGCCCCGGCGTCAAAGTCGGCTACGGCATTTCCGACAACGTCAGCGTCTCCGCGCTCTATCGCAAATCGTGGCACATTGACAGCGACTTGGGCGGTGCCGGCAGCGGTAGCACCGGCGTTAACACCCTCTACGGTGGCAATCAAAACGGCACTGACGTGGTGCAAATTGATTTGACCTGGAAGTTCTAACCAGCCCCAATCACCCGGACGCTGACCGTGCCCCTCACGGTCAGCGTCACCAACGTAATCACCAACGTAGCACAGGCAATCCTGCCTGTGTTTTGAAACAAGGCGGCATGGCCGCCGCACGATACACAGGCAGGATTGCCTGTGCTACGTTGCCGACGCCATAAGAAGCGTTGAGTTTCACCGCCAGCGCCCTAGCTTGTTCCCCATGCACGCGCCGACCGACCGCAAACCCCCGTGGCTCCGGGCCATGATTCCCGCCGGTCAGCCGTACCGCGAGCTGGCGGAACTGGTCAAAACCCACCGCCTCCACACCGTCTGCGCCAGCGCGCGCTGCCCGAACCTCGGCGAATGTTGGAACCGCGGCACCGCCACCGTCATGATACTCGGCGGCGTGTGCACGCGCTCCTGCGGCTTTTGCGCGATTGCCACCGGCCGCCCCTCGGCACCCGATTTCGGCGAGCCGGCGCGCGTCGCCGACGCGGTGAAGACGATGGGCCTGCGCCACGTCGTGCTCACTTCCGTGACCCGCGACGAACTCGCCGACGGCGGCTCCGAGCTGTGGGCGCGCACCATCCGCGCGGTGCGGCACGCCAATCCCGCCGCGAGCATCGAGGTCCTGATTCCCGACTTCAAGGGCAGCGAGGCGAACCTGGCGCGGGTGCTCGACGCCGCCCCCGACATTCTCAACCACAACATCGAGACCGTCCCCGCCCTGTACCCGCTCGTCCGCCCGCAAGCGCGCTACGCGCGCAGCCTGGAATTACTGCGCCGCGCGAAGACCCGCGGTTTCACCACCAAAACCGGCCTCATGCTCGGCCTCGGCGAGAGCGAGGAAGAATTGCTCAAAGTCTTTCAAGACTTGGCCAACCTCAAGGTAGACATCCTCACCTTGGGGCAATATCTGCGCCCGTCGAAAGACCATTTGCCCGTCAAGCGCTGGGTCACGCTGGAAGATTTCGCGCGGCTGCGGGACACGGCGCTGACGCTGGGCCTCGGCGTCTGCGAGAGCGGCCCGCTGGTGCGGAGTTCCTACCACGCGGACGCCCAATCGGCGCGCTACACCCGCCGCCCGGCGCCCCCCGGCTGACGGCCAGCGTGGCGCGCTCACTCTTCAACCGCGCCGCTGACAGTGAAGCCCGCTTATTATTCACCAGCCGCTTTTAACGCTTGCGTCTCAAGGTCGGCGGACAAGTGAAAATTCGTCCGCTTGATTTTCAGCAACAGTGGCTTGACGGCGGGAATGACGACGCTTCGCCTTGACGATAACCCCAATGGTTCCCGTGTAGGCCAGCCCAAGCTGCGTCGCGATTTTCTTAGCCTTGTAATCGTCCAGAATAATCGTACTGCCCGGCGTCTCAATCGCCAGCGCGATGGCGCTGGATTCTCCCTTGTCGAGCTGCGTCTCCAAAAGTTGTTGTTTGCGAAAGTCTCTCACTGCCGTTATTTCAAACCATTCGGGCAGCGGTTCGTCACACCACGCTGGCGATGTCAGGCGTGGTGACGATGCGTCCGTACACTTTGCTCGTGCTCGACCTCAATCTCCCAAAATTTAATTTTATATCGCTGCCCGAGCTCAACACATACTTCCACCAATACTCGTTCCACCTCTTGCCCAAACTCAACTCGCCGATACTTCGCAGGAATTACCAGATGATAAAGCAACACGGTTACATGATGACTCCGGTGATAATAGTCACTCACTGCCCTATTATACTACACGCCCCAAGCGGCGGGAAATTAACCCGGAGAGATTAAAGCGAATGAGCGACTGACGGTGGCGAGGGGAAAAAACGCCGTGCCGCGAAATCTTTGCCGCCGCCAGTGTCAACCTCGTCGCTTCCGCCGGCGGCAAGTTGCGTACGTGGATGACGCGCCGACTCAAGTCCAGCCATTCCGGTCGCGCGTGGTCAATCTCGGCGCGGCGCAAGCCGGCGTGGAAGCCGAGCAGCTTCACCAGCGCCAAATCCGCGCGCGGTTGCTCCAGCGCGGCGCTGACGATGCGGTCGCGCTGGGTGAAGTCGTAAAATTCGCGGCGGGCGGTGGCACTGACCTTGGGAATGACCACACCGGCGACCGGGTTCTCGCCGATGATTTTTTGCTGGTGCGCTTAGTTGAAGAATGTGCAGATGGCGTTCCAGTAGGTTGCCAGCGACGCGCTAGCCATTGTCGCGGGCGGAGCCGGTGACATTGCGTTTTTGCCGCGTCTGGGTTTGCGCGTCGGCGCGATTTTGTTTCTGCGACATTACTCGTCATATCAACGTTGCACGTCGGCGCTGCGAATGAGCGTTGGTGGCCGGTCTGGGCCAATGAATTTTTTGGTTCTATCCCGTTATCAGTGGAATTGCGGTGGTGTGTGGTAAGCGCTTAATAATTCCCCTTCCGTGAAGGGGTGGCGCGGAGCGACGGGGTAGTTCAGCGTTTAGTGCTAGGTCCCTGTTAACGCTAAACTACCCCGTCCGCTCCGCGGCCACCCCTTCACGGAAGGGGAATTAGCTCACGCAGGGGCATGGGCGGTGGAGGGGGGGCGGTGTCAGCGCTTTCACTGCTAACAGCGAGGAACCAATTTTTTGAAGTTGTCGTAGGCTGGTGTGTAGTCGCACTTCGTGCTTTCGCGCCAATCACCACGGGAAATTTTATGTGCGAAAAATTGATTCAACACGGCCGTCAATGGATGGTCCACGCGTGAGTCGTAAAATGATTGTCTGTTGTTTGGTAAAAGTGAACCTTCAAGCGCGCGGCTTCGTCCACCGCTTGGCCGACTATCGCGGCGGTCAGTTGAAGGTGCTGACGTTTTTTGTTGACTTGTTTGATGAGGTGATAGAGATTATTGTAAATGAAAATGTTTGGGGCAACTTTCACATATCGCCAGTCCTCGATGTGTATGGAAAATCGCTACGCATTTCGTTACGTTTGTCAATCCGGTATGGCGCCATCGCGCCTCATGCCAGCTTAACAAAATATTTTGGAGCCTTAGCTTAGCGGTAGAGCGCCTGCTTCACACGCAGGAGGTCACTGGTTCGAACCCAGTAGGCTCCATGTTGTCAATGACGTTTTTCCACATCGCACACCACGCGAACATAGTACCGGCCAACCAGCCTGAGTAAATGCGGGTGCAAGCGCGCGTTTGGGGTTTAGAACTGGTAGCGGTAGCCGGCGTTGAGGCCCCAGGGCTGGTCGAACTTGTCGCCGAAGGCGGCCTCGTAGTCGAGGTGGAGTTGGTGTTGGGCGTTGAGTTGCCAGAGCAGGCCGG
>JAISCS010000059.1 GCA_031265365.1 Verrucomicrobiales bacterium | reverse complement strand
GCGGAGCGCCGGGGTAGTTCAGCGTTTGGGGCGAGGTCCCGGTTAACGCTGAACTACCCCGTCCGCTCCGCGGCCACCCCTTCACGGAAGGGGAATTAGCTCACGCAGGGGCATGGGCGGTGGAGGGAGGCCGGCGTCAGCGCGGCCACTGCTAACGGCGAGGAACCAAATATATACATAATGTGAGCCCTCCCTTCTCGGAAGGGGTAGTTAATGGTGGGGAATCCTTAAAACCGCCGCATGTCCGATGGGTTGGGGATGCTGTTGCTCATGTTTTTGACGGGGGGGCGGTTGGGGTTGGCGGCGGCCTTGGCTTTGTCTTGTTGTTTCAGAAAATCGGCGGCTTGCGTGGAGTTGAAGCGCGGGACATTCGCGGCGGCGTTGGGGTTGGATGGGAGCGGGGACGCGGACGGGGTGAACGTCAGCGGTCGGTTGAAGACGGAGGCGGGTACGGCAGGGGTCAGGTTGGGGATGGCGCCGCTGAGGTTCACTGGCGGCGCGGTTTTCGGTACGACGACGGGGTTCGATGACCATTGGGGCAGGACGCTTGGGGCGGGAAGCACGGGGTCGCGGGGGAGCACGGGATTGAAATCACTGGCCGGTTGTGTGCCGGAGTTGAGAAAGTGATATTGGCCGGGCAATTCCGGCAAGTCCGTCAGCATCGCGGCGATGTTTCGGGGGACGTTGGAACCGCTGAGACTCAGGCGACCGTTGGGCAGATTGAACGTGCCGGTGACGGGCACGGGCGCGGCGGTGCCGGAGTTGGTGTTGGTGCCGCCGAGGATGAGGTTGGAAAACTTGGCGCTATCCAGCGGGTTGGCGGGGAGCGTTTGCAGGACTTTTTGCTGGCGCTCCAGTTCTTGTTGAATTAACTGGTCGCCGGCTTCCAGTTGTTTTTGCTTTTGGGCGTTTTTTTCTTCCAGTTGTTTTTTTTGAAAATCCAGCAAACCGTTGACCAGCCAATTTTTATCTTGGACGCTGCCGCTGACGGCGGGGCGGGGACGACGGCGGGGAGGGGGGGGCAGGGCGCTGTTGCTCTCGAACAGTGACGGCGACAGGTCGGGGATATCGTCGTGGCCGGAGGGCAATTCGAGCGCGGGCAGTTCCAGCACGGGGACGGGGTCTGAAGTGGTCTCCTCGGCGCTGACCGTGACCGCGAACCAGCAGACTGCGAAGACCAATGCGCTTTGCCGTTTCATAAGGATAATATAAACCAAAACACGGGCAAGGTCAACAACGTGGCACAGGCAATCCTGCCTGTGTATTGAACATGGAGCGGCGTTGCCGCTTTGGCACAATACACAGACAGGATTGTCTGTGCTACGTTGGCCCGTTGGCGGTCAGCGGCGGCGGCGCAGGGTCGTCACCAGCAGCGTCGCGCCGACGGCCAACAGCAGCCATGTCGAGGGTTCGGGGATGGTGTAGGACAGCAGCAGGTTGCCGCCCAAGTCGGACAGGCTCCATAATTCGCTGTCGAGCGCGGTGCCGGCGCTGTTTTGCAGGAGCACGTTGTTCAAATCGCCGCTGATGCTGGCGAAGCCGGTGGTCAGCAGCCAGTCGTTGTCAGCGGCGGGCGTGTAGCCGTTGAGGAAATTCAACCGGATGATGGCGTCGTCGTCAAACCTCAGGGTCGGGGCGCTGACGTTGTCGAGGCTGATGGAGAGCAGGTCGCTGACGGTGGCGCTGGCGAGGTCGAGGTCGAAGATGGAGCCTTCATAAAAGCGCACGCCGAGGATGTTGGCGCTGAGCATGAGGGCGTCGGCTTGGAACTCACCGTCAGCGTCGCCGGGGGCGAGGAGGCCGCCGTCTTCGACGGAAATCCAGCCTTCCGTGTAGTTGCTGAACGGGGTGTATTCGTCAACGCCGATGACCAGCCGGCTGCCCGCGTTGCCGAATTTGACGGTGCCGCTGCCGGCGAGCGCGCGGGTGCGGATGTTGCGGATGCCGTCGGTGAAGAGCAAGCCGCCGCGCTCCACGCGGATGGCGGCGGCGGCGGGGAGAGTGCCGTTGCGGAACCACAGCGCGCCTTGCACGAGGACGGTGCCGGTGAAGTCGTGGCCGGTGCCGTCGAGGAAGGTGCGGCCGAGGCTGGCGATGATAAGGCTCGGCGCGTCGCCGGTGGCGCTGTTGCTGACGCGCGCGCCGAGGGCGATGTCGCTGCCGTTGCCGGCCAGGAGCAGCGCGCGGTCGCCGGTGTCGAGGATGCCGCCGCTGATGCTGAGGCCGCCGGTGGTGGCGGCGACGAGGCCGCTGGCCACGGTCAGCGTGTCGTAGCTCGACTGTGTGTAGGTGCCTTTGCCGCTGAGCGAGTTGACAGTAAAATCGGTGCCGCTGACGTTGAGGTCGGCCGCGAGGCGCACGTTGTCGTCGCTGCCGCTGACGGTGGGCAGCGCGGCGTATTCGTTCGCGGCGAGCACGCGGAAGCCGCCGGCGCTGTCGTAGGTGACGAGGTCCGACGCCGCGAAGCTGTTGGCGCCGCCGTTGCTAACTATCGCCTCCTGCCCCCAGTCGCCGAAGTTGTAAGTCCCGCGCGCCGTGGCCCACGGTAAAATTTTCAGGTTGGTGACGCCGCTGACGGTGGAAGTACCCACCAAGTCGCCGATGATGTTCCCGTCATTGCCGGCGGCGATTTTCACGCTGACCGCGCCGGCGGTGGCGAGGCCGGAGAAGTTCAGCGTCGCGTGGTTCTCGCGGGTGAGCGAGTTCAGCGTCAGCGTGAAGTTGTTGACGGTATTATCGTCGAACGCCAGCGCCGAGCGCCCGCCGCGCAGGATGACATCGCCGGTTTGCTGCTGGCCGAAAATGGTCGAGCCGTCAACACGCCAGCCGAGCTGGCTGGCGTAGAGGTTGACGGGGACATCGGTTTCGAGAAAATTCACCGCCGCCGTCTGGCCGCCGTTGATGCTGGTCAAATCCAGATACAGCAGCGCGCCTTTGCCGATGAGGTTGATTTTGCCCGCGCCGCGCACAATCGCGCCGCTGTAGGTGCCGCCGTTGGAGGAACGCAGTTGGAGCACGCCGCCGTTCACGGTCAGCGGCCCGCCGGCGAGGTAGTAATTTTGGTTGCGCGCCGGATTGCCGTCCATCACGGTGAAGCCGTTGCCGGTCACCGTCAGCGAGGCTAGGTTGGTGCCGGTGGCCCTGATTTGCACAATGTCGCGGCCGGTGGTGTCGCCGAGCGCGCGCGGGGTGATGTTGAGCACCGCATCCTTGCCGGCGAAGTCCAGCGTCAGCGTCCGCCCCGTGTCGCCGAACGACCAAATGGTCTTGCCGTTCGTGTCGTAAACAATCGCCGCCGTGCTCGCGCCCTCGCGGCCCGCGATGACGAGGTAGCCCGGTATGTCGCCGGCGGAGAACCCCATCGCCGCCACCCACGGGTCGGTGTTGCGATACACCAAGTCGCCGCTGATGGTGCCGGTGCCGCCGGGCAGGCTGGCGGTGTCCATCCTGATTCGCCACGGCAGCGAGGTGAACTCGACGTTGCCGCTGTCAGTGGTAAAAGTGTTGGGGGTGGCGAGGCGGAAGGTTTTCTCGTCGATGATTTCCGTGATGTAGTCATTGGCGTTCATCCCGCCGATGCCGCGCAGATTCTGGCCGACCCTCGCGCCGAGGTTGGTGGCGGTGGCTTCGCGTCCGTCGGGCATGTTGCCGCTGATGGTGAGGGTGGCGAGTTTGCTGTTTTCCTCGTCAACCACGAGCGCGCCGGTGATGGGGGTGTAGCGCACGGTGCCGTAGCCGTCCGCCGCGCCGAGGCTGCTGACGGTGAGGGCCGTGGTGCCGCTGGCGGTGAACGCCGCGCTGAGGGTGACGCGGCCCGCGTTGTCAATGCCCGTGACCAGCGCGCCGTCCGGCACGCCGCTGCCGGTGACGCGGTCGCCGACCGCCAGCCGCAGCGCGTTGAATGTGCCGGTGTACAGGACGTTGGAGCCTTCGGTGAACACACCGTTGAAGTTTAGCGTCAGCGCGTCGTTAGTGCCGGTGATGAGGCCGCTGACCGTGCCGTCCACCCAGCTGTTCGGGTCGGCGAGTTGCAAACCGTCCGCGTCCGTTCGGAATTGCGCGCGGGCGCTGATGGTCAGTGTTAAGACCAACGCGCACGCGAGCGTCAGCGAGCGATTAAGCGAAGTGCCGAAGTGCCGAAGTGCCGAAGTGCCGAAGTGCCGAAGTGCCGAAGTGCCGAAGTGCCGAAGTGCCGAAGTGCCGAAGTGCAAGTGTATATATTTTTTGTGTCCATGCGATGATGTTAATGCTGATAAGCAAGCTGTCAACAAATATTTTTAACTTTTTTTGATGTTCGCGCGGAGACGCGGAGACGCAGAGTTTTTTTAGGTTCTATCCCGTGAACAGTGGAATTTAATTCCCCTTCCGTGAAGGGGTGGCGGCGCCAGCCGACGGGGTAGTTCAGCGTTTAACGGAAACAACCAAACTCGAACGCTGAACTACCCCGTCCGCTCCGCGGCCACCCCTTCACGGAAGGGGAATTTGCTGGCACAGAAGGCCCGGGCGGTGAGGGGGGCGGCGTCAACGCTGCCACTGCTAACAGCGAGGAACCACTAATATTTTGCACTCTTTAGTCAGCGGCGGCGGCGCCGGGTGGTCATCAGCAGCGTCGCGCCGACGGTCAGCAGTAGCCACGTCGAGGGTTCGGGGATGATGGAGGTGAGTAGCAGGTTGTTGCCCGCGCTGGACAGGCTGAACAGGGCGCTCAAGTCGTCACCCTCCCCGTTTTTCAGGAACACATTGTCCAAATCGCCGCTGATGCTGGCGAAGCCGGTGGTGAGCAGCCATTCGCCGTCAGCGGTCGGAGTGTAATTGTCCAGGTAATTCAACCGGATGATGGCGCCTTCGTCAAACTTCAGCACCGGAGCGCTGAGGTTGTCGGAGCTGATGGCGAGGAGGTCGCTGACGGTGTCACCGGCGAGGTCCACGTCGAAGAACGAGCCTTCTTGAAAATACACGCCGAGGATGTTGGCGCCCAGCGTCAGTTCGCCGGCTTGGTAAATGCCGTCCGCGTCGCCCGGCGCGATGAACGCGTTCTCGCGCACGGTGACATAGCCCGCGAGTTCCGTGGCGCGATTGTCAGCCGAGCCGCCGAGCACGAACCGGCTGGCGGTGCTGTTGAACGGCAGCAGACCGCGCCCGGACAGGCTCGCGGCGCCGACGTTTCTGGAGCCGCCGTCAATCAGCAGGATGCCGCCGCTGTCAATGCGCAACGCGCTGGCGACAGGGATGGCCTTGTCGTTTTGCAAGTTCAGCGTGCTTTGCACAATTGTGGCGCCGGTGTATGAATTGGCGCCGCCCAGGAACGTGCGCCCGACGCCGGTGGCGGCTATCAGGCCGGTGGCGGCGGTATTGATGATTTGGCTCTGGATATTGAAATCGCTGCCGTCACTGTACAAAATCAGCGGACGGTCGCCGGTGTTGAGCATACTTTGGCCGCCGCTGATGGTGAAGTTGCCGCCGAAGCGCGCCACCACGCCGCTGGTCACGGTCAGCGTGGTATTGTTGGCGATAGTCAGCGTGGTGTTGACGCCGACCAGCGCGTTGACGGTTTTGTCATCACTCAAGGTTTCGGCGGCGGTGATTCTGACGTTGTCATCATCGTTGGAGCCGGCCAGCGTCGGCGCGTATTCGCTCGTGTCGAGCACGCGGAAGCCGCCGTCATGGGTGTAAGTGACCAGGCCGTTGGTGGCGAAATTGTTGACGGTGTTGGTCAAATTACCGACGTTGGCGGTGAAGGTGGTGCGTCCGGTCGCCCACGGTACAATCGCCGTGCTGGTGGCACTGGTGCCGGAGCCAACCAAGTCGGCCAGAATATTGCTATCGTTGGTGACTTTCAGCGAGAACGCGCCGGCGGTGGCAAGGCCGAAGATGTTGACTGTGGCGTTGTTCTCGCGGGTCAGTGAGTTCAGCGTCAGCGTGAAATTGCCGCTGCCGTTGACCAGCCCGAGGCCGGAGCGCCCGGCGCGGAGCGTCACGTCGCCGACCGTTTGCGACGGAAGTTTGGAACTGGCGCCGGTGCTCTGGTAGGCCAGCGCGCCGGCGTAGAGATGGATGGCGGCGCTGGATTCCAGCACGTTGACATCCGCCGACTGACTGGCGTTCACGCTGTTCAAGTCAACGAACAGCGCGGCGTTTCTTTTGTTGGCGTTGCTGGCGGTGGCGCCGGCCTGCCCGATGTCGTAGCGCGTGACGCCGCGGATGCGCGCGCCGGTCAGATTCTGGTTGCTGGTTTCCACGGACAACAGGCCCTCGCTGACGGTGACGACGCCGTCGCCGCCGCTGAGGATGATGTTCTGGTTCGCGTTGCCGCGCAGGAACAGCCCGCCGACGCCGGTCTTGATCAGCGAGGTGGCGTTGCTGCCGCCGGACAGGAAAAACATGTTGTCCACTTGCGCCGCGAGGTCCTGGCGCCCGACTTGGAACACCACGGCCTGCCCGCCGAAGTCCGTGTTGACGACGCGCCCGCTGTCACCCCAGGAAAACCCGCCGTCACCAGTGGCGCGGTTGGCCTCATAGACGATATTGACCGTGCCGCCCGGCCGCGCGGCAAACTGGATGAGCGCCGCCGAGCCGGTGCTTGGCACCGCGAATTGCGCCGCCCACGGATCGCTGTTGCGATAAATGAAATCGCCGTTGATGACGCCAGTGCCGCTGACGTCGAAGCGCCACGACATCGTGGTGAATTCGACCCCTTGGTCGGTGAACGGGTCGTTTTTCGCCGGAGTGCCGGGGTAGATTACCCGCGCGGTGGTGGCGGTGAGAATTTCCGCGATGTTCATGCCTTGCCCGCTCACCCAATAGGTGTTTTGGCGCATGTTCTGGCCAACCCGCGCGCCCAAGCCGCTGAAGGTGGTGTTGGAGAGGGTGAGAATGCCGGAGGTGCCGTCGGTGGCGACGTATGAGGCGCTGACCGACGCGTAACGCACGGTGCCGTAGCCGTCGGCCCGGCCGAGGTTGGTCACGGTCAGCGACGTGCCGGCGCCGGTGGTGACGGCGCTGATGGTGACGCGGCCGGCGTTGTCAATGCCGGTGACATACGCGCCGTCGGGGATGCCGTCGCCGCTGATGAAGCTGCCGATGGACAACTGGCGGGCGTTGTAAGTGCCGGTGTAAATGACGTTGGAGTTTGCCTCGTAGGAAACGCCGCCGACATTGACAGCGGACGCGCCGATGGTGCCGTTGGCGACGATGCCGTTGATGTCACCGCCCACCCAGTTGTCAGTGTCCCAAAACAGCGGCTGATAGGTGCCGGTGTTGGTGAACTGGGCGTGAGCCACCGCTGCCAGTGACAGGATGAGTGCCGACGCGAGCGTCAGCGAGCGGTTAAGCGAATTGCCGAATTGCCGAATTGCCGAATTGCCGAATTGCCGAATTGCCGAATTGCCGAATTGCCGAATTGCCGAATTGCCGAATTGCCGAATTGCCGAATTGCCGAATTGCCGAATT
>JAISCS010000203.1 GCA_031265365.1 Verrucomicrobiales bacterium | reverse complement strand
GCGGTCGCGGTGTCAATCCAGCGCTCGACCACACGCGGGTCGTCATCCATTTCACAGCCCCACAACGGCTGGCGCGGCTGCGCGTGACCGGGAAAGCGCGGAGTGCCGCGGTTGATGATCTCCCACTCGCCGACGCCCTCCGGCCACAGCAGTTCGCGGCTGCGCGGCTCATCGTGGCACGAGGGCCAAATGAAGGCGGCCACATCGTAGCGCGGCTGGCGGTTGGTTTGGCCCATGAAATTTACTCCACGGTCAGCGGCTCATGATTTGATTTTTGCCAGCACTTCATCCGTCAGCTTCCGCACCAGTTGTTCCAACTCGGCGTTGCTGGCGGGCGGGCCGTCGAGCGTCATGGGATTCCACGGCGTGACTGGCGAGGAACAGCCGTGGCTGCCGCACATTTCCTCCCACGGGTCAACCTCGCACAATTCGGCGGGTTTCAAACCGTAGCGACTGTCAGGCAGGCCCAGGCCTTTTTTCAATTCCAACAACTCGCTCATCTTCTCGCCGCTGATGGCGGCTTGGCCGGGCAAGGCTTGGGCGAGGATGACGGTGCGGCAGTAGGCGTCGGTGATTTCCATCTTGAAGTAGGCGTCCTCGACGGATTTGCCCCAGCAGATGACGCCGTGCAAGCCCATGATGATGCTTTGGTGCGTCGGCGCGAGTTTGCCGACTTCGGCGGCCAGCGCGGGGGTGCCGGGGGTGTCGTACTGCGCGACGGGCACTTCGCCGACGAACACTTCCAGTTCGGGGATGAGACGCGGCGGCGGTTGCAGTTGTTTGATGGCGAACGCGCCGGCGTGACACGGATGCGCGTGGCACACGCTGACGGCGTCGGAGGTCGCTTGATAAATGGCGAGGTGGGTCATGAATTCGCTGGAGCGTTTCCAGGTGCCGGCGAGTTGCTGGCCCGCGCCGTCCACGAGCGAAATCATTTCCGGCGTGAGGAAGCCTTTGCTGACGCCGGTGGGGGTGACGAGGAAACGGTCGGGCGCGAGGCGCACGGAGATGTTGCCGCCGTTGCCGTCGCAATATTCGCGCATCCAGATGCGGCGGCCGATGTCGCAGATTTCGCGCTTTAATTTTTCCGCCGGCGGTGAGTTGAGTAACTGACTGTCAGCGGTGCCACCGGCCACTTTGCCGCCGCCGCCCGCTGACGGTGACGCCGCGCCGCCGTAGTTGAGGCGAACGCCGAACTCGCGCAACACGTCGCGCGCGCCGGGGGTGAGCACATCGCCCCGCGCCACGTTAAAATCCTTCGCGCCGGTTTTCACAAACACTTCGGCGTCACTTTGCGATATAACTTTCATGATAATTTACCCTTGTTTGGTTCGTAAAAAACTTCATCCGCCAGCGCCGCGCAATACGCGTCCACCGGCGTCGGCGTCGGGAACGGGCAAGCCGCCTCCGCGCCCTCGCTGACAATGACCGTCTGACCAGCAGCAGCGCCGAGTTCGTCATACACAACAATCGCCGCGTCATGACTCCCCTGCCCCGCCAGCGTCGCCGCATTCCACGGCAACACGAGCAACAACCGCCCGCCGCGCAACTTTGGCGACTTCACCGTCAGCGTGACCGTCCCGATGACCGTGCCAAGCCTCATGCCGCGCCCCTTTCCGCATCCACAATTCCCGCGACAAACCACCGCGCCGGGCTGTGACTGTCAGCGACGATTTTCCGCGCCTCCGCACCGTCGCTGGAAATCAACACCCGCTGACCATGCGCGCAACCGAGCGGGTCAATCACCACCTGCGGCGCGCCTTCGGCATCACCGTCAGCGTTGACCGGCTGGGCAATAAGCAACCGCTGACCGTGAAGACTTTCATGCTTCACCGTCGCTGTCACGTGCCCTCTGATTTCCGCGAGTTTCATTTTTCAAATGCAAAAAGCAAAATTAAAAATTACAAATTGCAGTGTTAAATTCAAAATGATGGCACTGACAACCGGCATCGGCGAATTTTGAATTTTGCACTGCAACTTTTCATTTTGCTTTTTTAATTTCAAATTAAATTAGTAAAGGTTCAAATTCTCCACCATCACACACCGTCGCGACCGCGTGAACGTCATCGGCGTCGTCACCCCCTCGCCCGTCGGCGTGGCGATGCTGAAGCTCAAAAAGCCCTCGCCGCCCAAGCCCAGGCCGGTCATGGACGGGCCGTTCTTGATGAACAGCGTCGTGTCAATGTCCTGCGCCATCTTCGTCAAGTTGCGAATGTTTTGCGAGTGCATGATGCCCGTGTGCCGGTAACCGTGCTCGCTGCGGATGGCGGCGGCAATGGCCGCGTCCACATCCTTCACGCGCACGATGGGCAGGAACGGCATCATCTGTTCCTCTTGCACGAACAAATGCTGTTCGTCAGTCTCGCCGAATAATAATTCCACCGCCGGCGCCACCGTCAGCCCGATGGCCGCCGCCAACACTGACGCGTCTTTGCCGACGAGTTGTTTGTTCAACACCGGATGCCCGCAGCCGCCGCCCTGCTCGCCTGGCGGGATGGTGAACGCCGCCTTGGTCAGCGCCGCGACTTGCGCGGTGTTGAGTTGCACCGCTCCCGCTTGTTTCAGCTCCGCGATGAGAGCGTCAGCGACCGGCTCGACGACGAACACTTGCTTCTCGCCGATGCACAGCAAATTATTGTCATACGCAGCGCCTTGAATAATGCATCGCGCCGCGCGCGCGAGGTCGGCGGTCTCGTCCACCACCACCGGCGGGTTGCCGGGGCCGGCGCAAATGGCGCGCTTGCCGGTCTTCATCGCCGCGCGCAC
>JAISCS010000144.1 GCA_031265365.1 Verrucomicrobiales bacterium | reverse complement strand
CCTCGCTACCTCGCTACCTCGCTACCTCGCTACCTCGCTACCTCGCTACCTCGCTACCTCGCTACCTCGCTACCTCGCTACCTCGCTACCTCGCTACCTCGCTACCTCGCTACCTCGCCTCTGAGCTAGCTTTTCAGGAAAGTTTTACCCGCTTCATTTCCCATCCGGTTGACCATCCCCGCCACGGGATGACCGAACCCGCCAATAGGAAAGGCGTTCCTGCCATCAGGAACGCCGTTCCTGCCGTCAAGAATGTCTTTCCTGTCGCTAGGAACGCCGTTCCTGCCGCCAGGAATGTCTTTCCTATCGCCAGGAATGTCTTTCCTATCGCCAGGAATGTCTTTCCTATCGCCAGGAACGCCGTTCCTATCGTCAGGAACGCTTTTCCTGTCGTCAGGAACGTCTTTCCTATCGCCAGGAAAGGCGTTCCTAAACCTGTTTTTGTCGGTCTAAACCCCATATTAACCCCCAATTAAAGGAATAACATTATGTCCACCCAATTAATCAAACCGTTAATTCGCAACTACTTGCCTTACGCCGAGGCCCCCGCCTTCGACTGGCTGGTCAACTTCAAAACCGAACTGCCCCGCTTCGCCGCCATCTTCAACATCGGCGCCACGCAAATCCAGCAGCTCGTCAACACCACCGCCGTTTACGAGCATACCCGCGAGTATGCCGCCAACGCCGCTGACGTTTACCACGAGCGCATCGCCAACAAAAACCAAGCCGCTTGGAACCCGCCTGGCATCGAGTTAATCATCCGCCCCTTCACCGCGCGGCTCAACCTCGCCAACAATGAAGTCAGCAGCGCCGGCGCCTTGACCTGCGCCGTCACCATCGCCGACCTAATCCTGAAAAGCCCCGCCTGCACCAGCGAGGTCAAGGACGCCCTGCGCTTGAACAACCTGCCCAAACACCAAACCGTCGGCAAACCGGAGTTCAAGGTGTTCATTGAAAACAACCAACTGACCATCATCTTCACCAAGGGCGAGTTCGAATATTTCATCGCCAAAATCGACCACGGCACCGGCCTCTTCGACAAAGAGTACACCATCCTGCACAGCCCGTGGCACGACCCGCACCCCCTGCCGGAGGACGAGTCGCAAATCTGGAACGTGCAACTCGTCGGCTTTTTGAAGGGCAACCCGGTCGGCATCCCCGGCGACATCATCGTCGTCGGCGCCAAGGCCTACACCGCCAAACACTCGGAGGGAGCGAATTAACCAATCATGAATTTATCCGCAGATGACGCAGATTGAACACCGATTACTTTAACAAAAAAATTCTGCGAAAATCTGCGTAATCTGCGGATTAAAAAGAGCCAATCTTATGAAAACATCCATAATAAAAAAAATAACCCTGACCTTAACCCTCATCCCCGCCCTGGCGCTGACGGCCCGGGCGGATGATTATCATTGGATTGGCGCCACCTCCGGCACGTGGGACGCGAATTTCGCGGATAATTGGTATAACGACACCTCCGGCACCACCAGCGGCACTTTGCCGGGCGTCAATAACGCGTGGTACCCTAACGATACCAGTAACACCCAAGGCACCGACTACATCACCATCGGCAGCGGCAACGACTTGTTTTTCAATATCAACAAATACAACACCAAGGGGCTGACGGTGGAAAGCGGCGCGACCATCACCTTCGCGAACGGTGACCGCTATGGTTTCAACGACTATCTCAAGAACTTCGGCACGCTCATTTTCAACCGCGTCGGCACCAAGACCCTCTCCGACCGAACCGGTTCAATAAGCCCGTTTGCCTTGACCAACACCGGCACCATCCTCGCCACCGGCGCCGGCGTGAATTTGGTGCTCAGCGGCAGCGCGGTCAACACCGGCGGCCTCATCCGCGCGGAGAACGGCGCGGCGATTGATGTTCGCGCCTTACCAATCATCACCGGCGGCACGGTCAGCATCGGCGTCAGTTCCACCTTCTATAACAGCGACGTTCAAATTACTAATCAAGCCACGATGCAAATGAACAACGTTGAGTTTGCCAATGCCGGCCACCTCTACTGGACACAAGCTAACGGCGACCACAACAAAAGCATCTCGTTCAACGACGGCGTATTCACCAACAGCGGCACCGTCACCTACCTCGCCAGCGGCACCCACACCAACAGCACCCCGAAGTATTACATTGACCTGGCGCTCACCGGCCAAATCACCGCCGTCAACACCGGCGTGATGACGTTCCGCAACATAGACGGCGCCAACCCCAACCGCACAAAGTACGACTATGACGAATACGTGCGCCTGACCGTCAACCTCAGCGGCACCGGCTCGTTCGCCAACAGCGGCTACCTTGAGCTTTACAACGACACCAACGGCGACGCCAGCACCAGGACGCAATACACCGCGCTGACGGTGAACGACGGCGCCAAGTTCACCAACACCGGCACCATCAACGTCAGCCTCGGCGCGAACACCCTGGACGACACGCAACACTACGCCGCGCTGACGGTGAGCACCGACTGGACGAACCACGGCACCGTGCTCATTGACGGCGCGGACCAGACCGCGGCCTACGCGCGGCTCGACCTCGGCACGAAAACCTACACCGCCGCAGCCGGCTCGCTGACCGAACTCGCGCGCGGCGCGCAAATCAAGGCGGGCGCCGTCAGCCTCAGCGGCACCATCAAAGGCGCGGGCGCAATCCTGGCCGCGACCACCGTCGACGCCGGCGGCGTGCTCGCGCCGACCGGCACGCTGGCGTTGACCGGCCTCACCGTCAACGCCGACGGCACCTTGGAATTTGACGGCGACACCGGTTCGTTTTTGCACATCAACGGCGACGTGAATTTCACCGGCGGCACCCTCAGCGTCAGCAACATTGACCTGACGACCGACAACTATCTGCTGGCCGACTACACCGGCAGTTTGCTCGGCGACACGCTCACCCTCAGCGGCCTGGACGACGCCGTGCTGGATTTCACCACCGCCAACAAAATTTACCTAATCGCCATCCCCGAACCGTCCCTGCTGGCGCTGCTACTGACCGGCGCCGCCCTGCTCGCCACCCTGCGCCGCCGCCGTAAATAATCCCCGCGCGCGCCTTGATTGGATTCCCCGCTGTTAGCAGTGGCAGCCCTGACGCCGGCCCCTCCCACCGCCCCGGCCTCCTGCGCCAGCCAATTCCCCTTCCGTGAAGGGGTGGCGCGGAGCGCCGGGGTAGTTCAGCGTTAAGGGAAATTGGAAAGCCGAAAGCCGAAAGCTGAAATTATTTCTGTTTTCAGCTTTCAGCTTTCTGCTTTCGTCTGTCAACTGTTCCAACGCTGAACTACCCCGTCGGCTGGCGCCGCCACCCCTTCACGGAAGGGGAATTGTGACGCCGGCCCCTCCCACCGCCCCGGCCTTATGCGCCAGCAAATTCCCCTTCCGTGAAGGGGTGGCGCGGAGCGACGGGGTAGTTCAGCGTTAAGGGAAATAGGAAAGCTGAAAGCAGAAAGCTGAAATTATTTCTGTTTTCAGCTTTCTGCTTTCTGCTTTCGTCTGTCAGCTGTTCCAACGCTGAACTACCCCGTCGGCTGGCGCCGCCACCCCTTCACGGAAGGGGAATTGGCTGGCGCATAAATTCAACCAGTGCCGCCGCCGGGTTTTCTCCGCAGTAAGTTTCACTTTCAAATTCCGCGGGTTGCGGCAGTATGCTGACCTTCTTATGGATGATTCTAACGAATTACTGGCGGTGCGGCGGGCGAAGGTTGACCGGTTGCGCGAACTGGGCGCGGAACCGTTCGGGCGGGCGTTTCCGAATGTGACGGCGTCGGGGAAAATTCTGGCGGAGTTCGCCGAGGACCGGGCCGTGCGCTGCGCCGGCCGCGTCGTGGCGCACCGCGACATGGGCAAGAGCCATTTTCTCCACTTGCAGGACGCGGACGGCAAGTTGCAAATTTACGTGCAGACCAAGACGCTGCCGGAGCGCGAGCGGGAGCTTTTCAAGCTCGTGGACCTCGGCGATTTCATCGGCGTTGACGGGACGCTGTTCGTCACCAGGACGGGCGAGAAAACCGTGAAGGTCAGCGGCCTGACCTTTCTCAGCAAGGCGCTCCGGCCGCCGCCGGGGAAGTATCACGGCTTGCAGGATGTGGAGCAACGCTATCGCCAGCGGTACCTTGATTTAATCAGCAATCCAGAGGTGCGGCGGACGCTGACGCTCAGGAGCCAAATCGTCGCCGAGACGCGCCGCTTGTTGCAGGAACAGGATTTCCTGGAAGTCGAGACGCCGATGATGCAGGCCGTGGCGGGCGGCGCGGCGGCGCAGCCGTTCGTGACGCGGCACCACGCGCTGAACATGGAGTTGTTCCTGCGTATCGCGCCGGAATTGTATCTCAAGCGGCTGCTGGTCGGCGGCTACGACAAGGTGTTTGAACTGAACCGCAATTTCCGCAACGAGGGCATCTCGCGCAAGCACAACCCGGAGTTTACCATGCTGGAGGCGTACTGGGCTTACGCTGACTATGAGCAAATGGCGAACCTGGTCGAGGAACTCATCACCCATCTCGCGGAAAAATTTTGCGGCGGGCCGGTGCTGCGTCATCCGCGGCGCGACGCTGACGGTCAGGTCATCGGCGAGAAAGTCATTGACCTGACCCGCCCGTGGCCGCGCAAGAAGTACCGCGATTGCCTCACCGAGGTCGCGGGCGCGGACTGGTTCACCATCAGCGCCGGCGAGCGCCGCGCGCGCGCGGAGCAACTCGGCGTGGAGCTTATTCCGGGCTTGGCGGATTTCGAGGTGACCAACCAGGTTTATGAAAAACTCGTCGAGGCGCGGACGATGAACCCGCTGTTCGTCACGCATTTGCCGAAGGAACTGGTGCCGCTGGCCAAGCAGAACGCTGACGATGACAGCGTGGTGGACGTGTACGAGCTGGTCATCAACGGCCAGGAAATTTCCCCGGGCTACAGCGAGTTGAACGACCCGGTGGTGCAGCGTCAGCGGCTCGAACATCAGGCCGGCGGCGAGCCGCAGAAGTTGGACGAGGATTTTTTGACGGCGCTGGAACACGGGATGCCGCCGGCGGGCGGGCTGGGGCTGGGCATTGACCGGCTGGTGATGTTGCTCACCGGCGCCGAGTCCATCCGCGATGTGATATTGTTCCCGCTGATGAAAGCGAAAAACTGAGTGTCACCGTCAGCGGGTCAGGTTATGAACGCGCCAGCCGAAAAACCATCCATGCCCAAGGGGATTGCCAACGCCTACATCTTCCAGATGTTTAACTCCTTCTCGTTCCCCATCGTCACGGGGATGCCGATGATGCTGTTCCTGAAACGCTTCGGCGCCAGCGCTACGGTGCTCGGCGTGATGGTCGCGCTGGCGCCGCTGTTCAACATTTTGCAAATCCCCGCCGCCGGCTACGTCGAGCGCGTCGGCTACCGTCGCTTCGTCCTGCGCGGCTGGGCCGTCCGCAGTGTGTTCATCCTGTTTTTCGTGGTCATCGCCTTCCTGCCCGCCAGCCTCGATAACACCACCAAAATCGTGCTGACGCTGAGCCTGCTGGTCTTCTACAACGCCAGCCGTGGCGTCTCCGTGTGCGGCTTCCTGCCGTGGCTCACGCAGTTGATTCCCGACGAGCACCGCGGCACTTACATCTCCCGCGACCAGATGTTTGGCAACATCTCCATCCTGCTGTGCTCGCTGTCAGCGTCCTTCTTTTTGCAATGGTGGGACGGGCTGGGCGCGTTTGGTGTGCTATTTTTTATTTCATTCGCCACCGCCATGCTCAGTCTCGTTTATTTGAAAAAAATGCCCGACGCGCCCGTGCCCGAGGCCGCGCGCAGTCCCTCCGGCGTGCCGTGGGGCGCCATCGTCCGCTACCGCCCGTTCAGGATTTTCCTCGCCTTCGACTGCCTGCTGTTCCTCGCCTGGGCCGGCAGCGGCGTGCTGCAAGTCACCATGATGCGCGACCTCTTCAACTACTCCGACGCCAATTTCCTCATGCTCGGCGTCATCACCAGCGCCGCCTTCATCGTCAGCATCTGCGCCCTCGCCAAACTCATCAACCGCGCCGGCAACAAACCGTTCCTCGCCGTGTCGCTGACCATCCAAGTCGCGCACATGCTGGGCTGGGCGGCCGTCGGCGCCGGCCTCGTGCCGCTGACGTGGTGGAGCGTGGGGTTGCAGCAGGGGAGCTGGGGCGTGGCGGCGGCGTTTTTCGGGCTGGCCAACACGCGCATGGTCATGTCCATCGTGCCGGAGATGGGGCGCAGTCATTTCTTCGCCGTGTTCAGCGTCGGACAAAGCCTCGTGCTCGGCCTGTGCCCCGTGCTGTGGGGCCTGATGCTCGACACCACGCGCGGCTTCAGCGCCGGCGCCGGCGCGTGGACCTGGAATCCCTACTGCCTCGGCTACCTGTTGACCGCGCTGGTGATGATTGGCAGCGGCTTCATCCTCGCCCGCGTGCGGGAGGACAAGGCGATGAGCACCGATGAATTTTTCCGCGAACTGCTGGTCAACACCCCCGCGCGCGCGCTGACCCGCGTGCTCAACCGCCGAAGCCGGACGCCGTTATGAAAAACGGCCCGTTCAAAAAAATCACCCTGCGCGCCGCGCCGATGCTGGTGCCGTGGTTGATTCGACTGTTGGGGGCGACCCTGCGCATGACCGTCAGCGACCCGGCCGGGATTCTGCAAAACTGCCGCCGGGACCCGCTGCTGCTGGCGTTCTGGCATAACCGGCTGGTGATGCTGCCGTGGCTGTACCGCGAATATTTCAAGAGCGACCTGCCGTGCAAGGTGATGATTAGCGCCAGCCGCGACGGCCAGCTTATCACCGACATCATCAAGCCGTTCGGCATCGGCGCCGTGCGCGGCTCCTCGTCGCGGCACGCCATCCGCGCGATGAAGGAAATGGCGCGCGAGCTGGCGGGCGGGCAACTCGTCCTCGGCCTGACCCCCGACGGCCCGCGCGGCCCGGTTTATCAAGTGCAGCCTGGCATCATCCATCTCGCCGCCCACAGCGGCCTGCCGATTGTGCCGGTGACGTATCATTTGGCCTGGCAATGGCGCACGCGCAGTTGGGACCAAATGCCCGTCCCGCTGCCGTTCACCCGTTGCGAACTGGTCATCGGCGAACCGTTGTACGTCGCCGCTGACGCTGACTTTGAGGCCGCTGCCAAGGAGCTGGCCCGGCGTTTGGGAGAATAAATATCGCCACAGAGACGCGGAGGGCGTGGAGTTTAATTCCCCTTCCGTGAAGGGGTGGCGCGGAGCGACGGGGTAGTTCAGCGTTGGGACAGGCGCAAGACGAAAGCTGAAAGACGAAAGTTGAAAACAGAAATAATTTCAGCTTTCTGCTTTCGGCTTTCCCATTTCCGGTAACGCTGAACTACCCCGTCCGCTCCGCGGCCACCCCTTCACGGAAGGGGAATTTCTGCGGTGATATTAACCGTCTTTTTTAATCACGAACGGGCAGGTCGGCGGACGGTCATCCGCGTTGGGCTGGACGAACGTGTGAATCCCCAGCACCAATGCTCCCGCGACAATCAGCGCCACCAGCCACGCCCCGAGGCTGGTCATGTAACCCGCGCGGAAAATCAAGCGCGTAAGCGGCACCGCCACCAGCAAAAATATCACCGTCACCACGCCGATGAGCAATCGCGGGGCGTCGGTGTTGCTCGACAGCAGCGGCAGGACGTACATTTGCGCCAGCGCCCCCGCCGCCAGCAGCAGCGCCGTGTTGACGATGGTGGCGCACAACCCGACGACCACCGAGTTGCGCGAGGAATTGCCCAAGGTGTGCGCCTGCGCGAGACACACCGCCAGCACCACCACCCCGGCGATGAGCGACAGCAAAAACTCCCGCATGCTGCGCGGCGTGAGCAATACTTGTTGCAACAAATCCCACGCGCGGCGGGAGAATTCATCAAGGTCAAACGACTGGCTCATGCGGGAATTGTGGGCAAGCCGCCGACAATGTCAAACAAATCAGGTTTGCCCTCGATGGGAAAATGCCTAGACTGGGCGCGTATATTTTTTCGCATTATGAAACGGGTTATTCTTTTGGGTTCCAGCGGGTCAATCGGGCGGAGCGCGTGCAAGGTGGCGCGGGAGTTGCCGGAGCGAATGAAAATCGTGGGGCTGGCGGTGAGCCGCAGCGTGCCGGTGATGTTGGCGCAGGCGCGGGAGTTTGGGGTCAAATCGCTCGCGGTGTTCGACGAGCAAGCCGCCGCTGACGCCGGGCGCGAGTTGCCCGCTGACAGTCGGCTTTGCAAGGGCGCGGCGGGTTTGGTGGAATTGGTGCGCGAGACGGAGGCGGACCTGGTGCTGGTCGCCATCGTTGGCACGGCGGGGCTGGCGCCGGCGCTGGCGGCGCTGTCAGCGGGGAAGGACCTCGCGGTGGCGAGCAAGGAAATACTGGTCATGGCCGGCGAGGCGGTGATGAAAACCGCCGCCGACCGTCAGCGGAAAATTTTGCCGGTGGACTCGGAGCACAACGCGATTTTCCAGTGTTTGCAAAACGCCGCTGACCGCGAGGTGCGGAGGCTCATTCTCACCGCGTCTGGCGGTCCGTTCCGCCAAACGCCGAAAGAGCAACTCGCCACCGTCAGCGTCGAGCAGGCGTTAAAACATCCGACTTGGAACATGGGCACGAAAATCACCATTGACTCGGCGACATTGTTCAACAAAGGGTTGGAGATGATTGAGGCGCGCTGGCTGTTCAATGTCGAAATGGCGCGCATTGATGTGATAATCCATCCGCAGAGCATCGTGCATTCAATGGTTGAGTTTGTCGACCACTCGGTGCTGGCGCAACTGAGCCACTCGGACATGTGTTTCCCGATTCAGTATGCGGTGACGTATCCCGACCGGTTGCCGAACAACCTCGGCTCGCTGGATTTTGCGAAACTGGGACAGTTGATTTTCGAGGCGCCTGACCTTCAGCGGTTCCCCGCGCTGACGCTGGCACGGCACGCGGGCACGGTCGGCGGCACCATGCCCGCCGTGTTCAACGCTGCCAATGAGGTTGCCGTCGCGCGGTTTCTGGAGCGGCGCGGCACCTTCCCGCAAATTTGGGAGTCGGTCGAAAAAGTGATGGCACAGCACAATAGCGTCCCCTCCGCTGACCTTGACACCATCCTCGCCGCTGACGCCTGGGCGCGGCGGGCTTGCGAGGAGTTGCATTGGTAAATATTTCCGTTAAATTGCCACGCCTATGAAAACACACACCCTGCCAGCCCTTAACTTGCCTTTGGATGATTCTTGGGATGTCCTCGTCCTTGGCGGCGGTCCCGCCGGTTGCGCCGCCGCCATCGCCGCCGCGCGTGAGGGGGTGCGCACGCTGCTCGTCGAGGGCACCGGCTGCCTCGGCGGCATGGGCACGCTCGGTTTGGTGCCCGCGTGGACGCCGTATTCCGACCAGGAAAAAATCATTTATCGCGGTTTGTCGGAAAAAATTTTCAAGGCCGCTTGCGCGACCATGCCGCACGTGCCGCCTGGCGCGTTGGAGTGGGTGCCCATTGACCCGGAGCGGCTTAAGCAGGTGTATGACGCCGAGGTCACCGGCAGCGGGGCGAAGGTCTTGTTCCACACGCGGCTCGCGCACGTCGAGGCCGCTGACGGTCGTGTCAACACGGTTATTTTGGCCAACAAGGACGGCCTGACCGCGGTCCGCGCGAAGGTGTATGTGGACGGCACGGGCGACGGGGATTTGTGCGCGTGGGCGGGCGCTGAGTTTCACAAAGGCGACGCCAGGGGCGGGAAAATCATGCCCGGCACGCTGTGCTTCACTCTCGCCAATGTGGACAGCTACGCCTTCCAGTTCGGCGAAAATCTGTATCCCGCGAATCCGAACAGTCCCATCCACAAAATCATGGCGTCGGGACGTTTCCCGCTTCTCGCGGACTTGCACCTGTGCTCAAACCTCATCGGCCCCGGTTGCGTGGGCTTCAACGCGGGCCACATCTGGCTGGACGGCACCGACCCGCGCGCGGTGAGCGACGCCATGACGCTGGGCCGCCGCATCGCGCAAACGTTCCGCGACGCGCTGGCCGAGTTTGCCCCCGCCGCGTTTGGCAACGCTTACCTGGTCAATACCGCCGGCCTCATGGGCATCCGCGAAACGCGCCGCGTGGTGTGCGACTATACGCTGACGTTGGACGACTACCTCGCCCGCCGCTCGTTCCCGGACGAAATCGCGCGCAACAGTTACTTTATTGACATCCATGCCGCGCAGGGCGAAGGCTCGAAAAACTCCGACGAGTTCCGCAAGAGCGAACACCGTGCCGTCCGCTACGGCAAAGGCGAGACGCACGGCATCCCGTACCGTTGCCTCGCGCCGGGGGGACTGAGAAACGTCCTCGTGGCCGGCCGCGCCATCTCCTGCGAACAAGCCGTGCAAGGCAGTGTGCGCGTCATGCCCTGCTGCCTCACCACCGGCGAAGCCGCGGGCCTCGCCGCCGCGCAACTCACCGCCGCTGACAGAGATGACGTCCACGCCGCGGATGTCAACAAACTCCGCGCCCGCCTCCGCGAACTGGGCGCGTATTTACCGTAATTTTTTATATAATATTGGCAGAGTACTCTGTCATCCTGAGCGCAGCCCTGAAGGGGCGCAGTCGAAGGAGCGGCCAAGCACGGAACAACAGGCTGATGACGATTAATCCGCTGGCGTTCATCACACCGCTCCTTCGACTACGCACCTACGGCGCTACGCTCAGGATGACGGGTACTCTGCCAATGTCGTAATGAAATGCTATAATAAGTGGTTCTATCCCGTGAACAGAGGAATGGCAGAGGCGTGAGGTAAGCGGAGCATAATTCCCCTTCCGTGAAGGGGTGGCGCGGAGCGCCGGGGTAGTTCAGCGTTTGGGGCGAGGTCCCGGTTAACGCTGAACTACCCCGTCCGCTCCGCGG
>JAISCS010000058.1 GCA_031265365.1 Verrucomicrobiales bacterium | reverse complement strand
ATAACCCCGCCTTGCCGTTTCAGGTGAAACAGTGGCTGTATGGGGCGTTCGTCACTCGTTACAGCGGCGCAACCGCGCGGGATTCACACCCGCTTCCCTATTCTCCCCGGGCCGTGACCTGGGGCACTTGCACACTGCCGCGCGCTTTCGCCACGCGGCGTCTCGTAAAGAACTGGGGGAAAGGTTACGGATTAATCGACGGATGTCAACAGCATTGTTCCCCTGCCGTGAGGGGGAACTGGGCGCGGGGCGAGCGGAGTTTATCCGTATAACGTGCCAGCCCGCCGCTGACCTTGTCCCAGCCGGTCCTTCGACTCCACGCCTACGGCGTTCCGCTCAGGATGACGAGGGAACCTGCCAATACATTCATCAGCATTTTCAATTAAAACAAGGTTTCCCCCGTGACAGGGGAAGTCTCCACTGCTCATGGAATAGGCCCCGTCATGCTGAGCGAAGTTGCGTAGCAACGCAGTCGAAGCATCGGGTTGCCCGGTCGAACGGCGCTGACCGTAGTGCTGGTTTGCGGTAGGCCCAACCGCTTCCTCGACTGTAACTAATGCGCGCGCTGTTTCGCCTCGCTCTTGATGGCGGAGAACACCACCGCCTGCTCGGCGTATTCAATCCACGGGCCGTAGGGCACCTCGTCGTTGTCCACGAAACGCCAGTTGGTTTTGTCCAGGCCGCTGAGGCCGAGGTAGTCACGCACGGCGGGCGACACGTCGAGGCCGGCCTTGGTGTGCTTGGTCGGGCGTTCGCTGCCGAAGACATACCGCACATGGTCGTAGCGCAACGGCCCGACGTCCTCCCATTGCGCGAAACACACGCGCCCCTTGAACTCAATCATCACCCACCGCCCGCGACATTGCGAGCGGTCGGGGTTGGCGGCGTGCAACCGCTGGTTCCACCACGGCACGTGCTTGGCGGCGAGTTTGGGATATTTGGCGTCGTTGAACGGCAGCGCGATGTAAAACGGGTTGCGTGTCGGCGCGAATTTTTGCGGCAACGTCGTCGCCTGCGCGGACGCGGTGCGTTGTTCGGGATGGTCAATGCCGCCGTAATTGCGCGTCCATTTCACGTCCCACGCGCTGGCGTAATTGGTGGTGTCGCTGTAGCTGCTCGCGCCCTGTCCAATCCAAAAGTATGTGGTCACGATGTCGCGTTTGATGGGGTACGAGGAGTGCAGGGTAACATCCTTGAGCGTCAGGCGCGGCGCGCCCCACGCCGCTTGCCATCCAAGCGCGCTGACCATGACCGCACTGACCCAAAGCCGTCGCATCGCCGGATAAAGTAAAACCGCCGGCGCGGGAAGTCAAATGTTTTTATGTGTGGGAAAGTAAAAAGTCTGTCGTCAGCGACACTGTCAGCGATGTGGATAATCCATCGCTTGACCGGACGGCGCGGCGGGGTTAATGTACCATCATGCCGCAAATTAGCTCATTTTACGGATTGATTATCATGATGAATTTCAAAGACCATGCCCCGCCGCATTTTCACGCGTGGTATGGCGAGTACAAAGTATCGGTGTCCATTCGTGACGGGGTGGTGACTGGCTCGATGCCACAACGGGCGCTGAAGCTGGTGTTTGACTGGCTGGAGTTGCATCGTGACGATTTATTGCTGGCGTGGGAGCGAGCGCAAAAGGGCGAGCCGCTGGGCAGGATTGAACCGTTAACCTAATAGGTATATGTTTCTGGAAGTGTCAGCGGCGAAGTATGCGGGCGATTACCGCCTTGAGTTGACGTTTAACAACGGGGTGACCAAGACCGTTGACTTGCAAAACGAGTTGGACGGGGAGGTTTTCGAGCCGTTGCGCGCAATTGATTATTTCAAAAATTTCCATATCATCTATAATACGGTCGAGTGGGACAACGGCGCGGATTTCGCGCCGGAGTTTTTGTATGCGTTGTGAGCGCCGCCAACGTAGCACAGGCAATCCTGCCTGTGTTTTGAACATCAGCGGCGCAGCCGCTCAATTTGGCTTTTCGCGCTTGCAGGGACACAGGCAAGATTGCCTGTGCTACGTTAAAATGCGGTTAAAAATATTTTTTACATTTTTCATTTTGCTTTTTACACTAGCCCCATGAGTATTGATGTTACCGACCGCCTCGCCCGGCATTTGCACAAAACCCCCAACATCGGCAGCGCCGCGTTTGTCGCGTCCACCTCGCGCGTGATGGGCGATGTCACGCTTGGCAAGGACAGCAGCGTGTGGTACCACTGCGTGTTGCGCGGCGACATCAACTCCATCAACATCGGCGAGGGCAGCAACGTGCAGGACGGCACCATCATCCACCTCTCGGACGAGTACGGCGTCGAGGTCGGCAATTACACGACCATCGGGCACCGTGCGATGATTCACGGTTGCAAAATCGGCGACGAATGCCTCATCGGCATGGGCGCGACAATTCTCGACGGCGTGGAAATCGGCAACCATTGCATCATCGGCGCGTGCGCGCTTGTGACGAAGGGCACGCGCATTCCCGACGGCTCGATGGTCTTCGGCAACCCCGCCAGCGTGAAGCGTCTGCTCACTGACGATGAGCAAAAGGGCTTGCGTTACTGGGCGGAGAAATACATCAAGGTCGCCCGCGCGCACTTGGAGCGTCGTTACACCGTGCGCGAGGAATCCCGCCGCGCGGCGCAACTGGATTAATATTAGGCCACGGAGAGCTAGTGAAGAATAATACCCCTCTACGAGCGGGGAATTAGATTTTGACTTCCGTCACCGGCAGCGGCACGGCGGCGGGGCGCGTGGTGGCGTGGAGGATTTGGGCGTCGGCGGGGAGATGATGCCAGAAATTCCGCTGACGGTCGGCGTCCAGGTCGGTCAGCGCGTCGTCAATGAGCAACAGCGGCCACGCGGCGGTGTTTTCATGGATGAGGCGCGCTTCCAAAATCCGCAGCGCCAGCGCCGCGCTCTTGACTTGGCCCTCGGAACCAAAATCGCGCAGCGGCCGGTCGAACAACGTCAGCGTCCAGTCGTCGCGGTGCGGGCCGAGCAACGCCAGGCCGCGCTCGCGTTCCCGTCGCCACAACTCGTCGCGGGACCAGTCGAGGCAGCGCGGGATTTTCGGCGCGTGGGCGATGGTCAGCGTCTCGGCGTGGCCGGTGAGGTCACGGTAAAATTGTTGCAGCAACGGCGCGGCCGTTTCGGTGAACGCAACCCGCTGACGGTGCACCTCGCGGCTGAGGTCCGCCAGTTGCTCCGTCAGCGCCGACCACAGGGCTTGGTCGGGCCGCTCCTGCCGCAGCAGCGCGTTTTTTTGTTTCAACAACAACTGCGCGCGCTGGATGGCGGCGAGATAGCCGCCGTGGATGGACGCCAGCAAACCGTCCGCCCACTGGCGCCGTGACTGGCCGCCGCCGGTCACGATTTGGCGGTCGCTGTTCTGGAAGATGACGGCGGGCGCGCGGCCCCAGAACTCGCGGAAGCTGAGGTTCTCCGCACCGTCCACGGCGAGGTTGCGGCGCTCCTCGCTCCACTCGACCTTGAGCCGCTGGCAGTCACCGCCGGCGAACGCGCCGCCGATGCCGAAGCCAGCGGCGCCCCAGCGGATGAGTTCGCGGGTCTGGTGGGTGCGGAATGACTTGCCGCGGGCGAGGAAATAGGCGGCCTCGAGCACGGAGGTTTTGCCGCGCCCGTTGGCGCCGAGGAGGAGATTGCAACCGGCGGCGGCGGCGAATTGAAAATCGGCGTGGCAGCGAAAGTCTAACAAATGGAGCCGGGTCAGCATCAGCGGCTCATATTAACCACGAATGAACACGAATAAACACGAATTTTTATTAATTGGTGTCCATTCGGGTCCATTCGTGGTTAAATAGGATTTTTATATGCAAAACCTCATTGACATCGTGCTGCACTTGGACAAACACCTCGAAGGCTACGCGCAACAATACGGCGTGTGGATTTACCTGCTGCTGTTCCTCATCGTCTTTTGCGAGACGGGGCTGGTGGTCACGCCGTTCCTGCCGGGCGACTCGCTGCTGTTCGCCGTCGGCGCGCTGTCAGCGTCCGGCGTGCTGGATATTTACATCGCCGCGCCGCTGTTCGTCACCGCCTCGCTGCTGGGCGACAACACCAATTACTGGATAGGCCGCTGGATTGGGCCGCGGGCGTTTCATTTTCCGAAATCGCGGATTTTCAACCCCAAGCACCTGCAAACGGCGCACGCCTTTTACGAAAAATACGGGCCGCGCGCCATGTGCGTGTCGCGCTTCCTGCCGCTCATCCGCACCTTCTGCCCGTTCGCGGCGGGCGTGGCGGCGATGGATTACCGCAAGTACGTCGTCTTCGACTGCCTCGGCGCGCTGCTGTGGGGTGGCTCGTTGACGTTCATGGGTTATTTCTTCGGCAACATCCCGGTGGTAAAAAACAATTTTTCGCTGGCGATTGTCGCGGTGATTTTCATCTCGTTCATTCCGGTGTTCGTCGAATGGGCGCGGCTGTGGCTGGCCAAAAAACGCGCGCTGAATATCAGCAACATAAAAAATTATTAAAAAAAATGTTGCATCGCTGCGAGTTTTCCCGTAATTTACAGAGAATATACCGGGGCGACTTGGCGGAGTGACAAGTATTTCGTTGGTTCCCCGTATATAAAAACAAAACAAATAGGAAAAAAACAAAATGAATAAATTGATTGCTGGTCTGTTTGGCGCAGCGTTGATGACCGGTGCGGCGTTTGCCGATGCCGGCGCTCCGACGCCGTCCGCCAAGGACCTTTCGAAGGCCGTCGAGAAAGTCAACTACGTCGAAACCGATGTCGCTGGCGTTCGTCTGAACGGGTATGTGGATGTGGGTTATCTTTACAACTTTTATGTTGGTGATAACCTTCTTCGTCATGGCAGTGATGCCGCGTCGGGGGGCAACTTCAATCTCAACGTGGTCAAGTTGACCGTTGACAAGCCCCTGTCCAACAAAAATGAGTGGTCTGCCGGTTTCCGCGCCGATTTGATGTTCGGTCAGGATGCCGGTCACTTCAACGACGCTTGGCTCCCAGGCAGCGCTTCCGAGTTCTTCTTGGAACAAGGCTACATCACGGCACGCGCCCCCATCGGCAACGGTCTTGACATCAAGGCCGGTAAATTCGCCGCTTGGCTGGGTTATGAAGCCACTGACCGTCCGGCTAACCTGAACATCACCTATGGTGATATTTATGGTTTGCTGCCGGCCACGTTGACTGGTGTCGCGGTTGAGTATCCGATTAACAACAGCTTCAGCGTTGGTTTGGCGGTTGGCAATGGTGCCAATCTTGACTTCAACGATGGTACTGTCCTTAACGGTAGCGTTGACCACCATGACGGCTATGGTATCATGGCCAAATTGGATTATACGGTCCCCGGTGGCAATGCGAGCTGGAATAACAACGTGTATTACAGTTGGGATGCCGCTGGCGAACGTGATTATTCTTTTACTCTATTGGGTGATAGTTTTTGGAGCACCCAATCCAAGAACAGCTTGGTCATTTATGACGGCGTCCTGAACTGGGTGCCGAAGTTCACCAATGGCAAGCTCTTGCTGGGTGCCAACTATGACTTGGGTAACTGGGCTGGCGTTGACCATTCCACCACCTTTGCCGCTGGCGCGTTGTATGCCAAGTATCAGTTCACTGATGTCTTCAGCTTGGCTGGTCGTGGCACTTATGTCCACGCCAACCACGCCACCGGCGCCGGTGAAAGCGTTGACCTGTGGAGCGTCACTCTGACCGCCGGTTTCAACGTGGTTGAGAACCTCGTTATCCGCGCTGAGTATCGCTTCGACCTCGGCAACGACCGTATCCAAGATGGTCCCACGATCCTTCACGACAGCGGTCACACCGTTGCGGTGCAGGCTGTTTACACCTTCTAATTTGATTGGCTAGGTCAAAACCTTAAAAACCCCAAGGATTACTCCTTGGGGTTTTTTGTTGCCCGCTCACCGTCAGTGTCCTAAGTTGATTTCTATAAGGTTATGGGAAAATCCGAAAAAATACTGGCAGACATTCTTTCCGGCAGAAAGGACCAACCCATCCGTTTTACGGAACTGGTTCATTTGCTGGGCAAACTTGGCTTTACCGGACGCGTCAAGGGCGGTCACCATATTTACTGGCGGGATGGTGTCGAAGAAATATTAAACCTCCAGCCTCTCGGCTCACAGGCCAAACCTTATCAAGTCAAACAAGTTCGCAATCTCATTATCAAATACCACTTGGAAGCAATATGAATAACTACGAAATCATTGTTTATTGGAGCGAGGATGACCACACCTTCATTGCGGAAGTGCCGGAGCTGGCCGGCTGCATGGCGGATGGCAAAACTTACATTGAAGCGGTGCAAAATGCCGAGGCGATAATCGCGGACTGGCTGGAAACAGCCAGAGCCTTGCACCGTGAGATTCCCGTCGCGCGCGGCAAACTGGCTTATGCTTGACGCTCACCGCCAGCGGAGGGCGCGGGAAAAAACAAATTTCTTTCTCGCGTCGCGGATGGTTTTCGCCTAGGGTGTTTCCCCAAAAAAGAAAATTAAGGAGAAGGAGTTCGCTATGGCAGTGAAAAAAATCGAGGCAATTATCAAGCCGTTCAAACTGGAGGAGGTCAAGGAAGCCCTGACCGAAATCGGCGTCGAGGGCCTCACCGTCAGCGAGGTCAAGGGCTTTGGCCGGCAAAAAGGCCACACGGAAATTTATCGCGGCAGCGAGTACACCGTGGATTTTTTGCCCAAGGTGAAAATCGAGGTGGTGATTCCCGAAGCGCTGGTTGAGCAGGCGGTCGGGGTGATTGCCAAGAACGCCAAGACTGGCAAAATCGGCGACGGCAAAATTTTCGTGCTGCCGGTGGATGACGCCATCCGCATCCGCACCGAGGAACGCGGGGAGAAAGCGGTTTGACAATGCACCCAACCGGCCGCTGACGGTCAGCGACCTGATTTTTCCCCCGCCATGATTAGCGACCCTCAAGAACTTTGGCAAAAGGCCTGTCATGAGTTGCAAAAACTCATCTCGCCCGACGCGTTCCGCCGCTGGTTCTCACCGGTCAGGCCAGCGTCCTTTGAATCAGGCCGGCTGGTGCTGAGCGTGGACAATTCCATCTATCCGTTCTGGATTGAGGAAAATTACGCCACGCAACTCAAGGAGTCGCTGGCCTTGGCCTACGGACGCGATGTAGCTTACACGTTCGAGGTCACCGCCGTCCAAGCCGCTGACGCGGGTGACGCCGACGCTGAGCCGGCGACGAACACCAAGGGCAGCAAGTCCGCGCATGCGCCCGAACATGAACTTAACCCGCACTACGTTTTCGAGACATTTGTCGTCGGCGCCAACAACGAGTTTGCGGCGGCGGCGGCGAAAGCGGTGGCCGAGTCGCCCGCCAAGGTGTATAACCCGCTGTTCATCCACGGCTCGGTCGGCCTCGGCAAAACGCACTTGATTCACGCCATCGGCCATCAAATCATTCTCAACAAAAAAAGCGGGCGGCCGCCGCGCGTGGTGTACATCACGTCCGAGCAATTCACCAACGAATTTATCACCGCCATCCAGCGCGGCGAGACCGTCAAGTTTCGCAAACGCTACCGCTTGGCCGACGTGCTGCTGATTGACGACATCCAATTTTTCGCCGGCAAGGAGCGTTCGCAGGAGGAATTTTTCCACACCTTCAACGCGTTGAAAGACGCCAGCAAGCAGATTATCCTAACTAGCGATTGCCCGCCATCAGAGGTGAAAAATCTGGAGCAGCGGCTGGTCTCGCGCTTCGAGTGGGGTTTGACGGCGGAGCTGACGCCGCCGGACATCGAGACGCGGCTGGCCATTTTGCAAGCCAAGGCGAGCAAGGAAAACGTGCGGCTCAGCGACAGTATTTTGATGTTCATCGCCGAGCGCATCAAGACCAGCATCCGTCGGCTGGAGGGCGCGCTACACCGCGTGGCGCTGGTGGCCGCGCTGAACCACCGGCATTTGACTCAACCGCAGGTCGAGGAATTGCTGAAGGACTTGATTCAGCAAGAGACGCGCAACACGCTGACAGTGGAGGATATTCAAAAGAAGGTCGCCGAGGCGTTCGACATCCGCCTGACCGACATGGCCAGCAAAAAACGGCCGAACAACATTGCCATCCCGCGCATGGCCGCGATGTTTCTGTGCCGCAAGCTGACGCCCAAATCACTGCAAGAAATCGGCACGGCGTTCGGCGGACGCGACCATGGCACGGTGTTGCACGCCTGCAAAAAAATCGAAGAACTGCTGGCCCGGGAAACCGTCGACAAAAAACCGAATGAACATCTGCGACAGCAAGTTAATTTCCTTCTCCAAAAACTCGGCGCCCCGCGCTAAAGAAACAGCCACATTGATGCAAAAAAACTCGGGTATTTTTTACGCCTCGCCACGGACAAACCACCGCAACCATTCCATCATTAGCGTTATCCAACAAATCACCAACAAACTACCCATGACTTGCCAACAAACCAAAATAAGTCGCGGTTATTTCACTAACCATCACTTCATGCCGCCCCATTCACAACTTATTTCTTCCGCAAACCCGCTACCAGCGAACTATTTGCAAAAATTTTACCGATTTATTGACATCGTTATTGCTACTTTCTTTTATATCTCTATAAAGAATGACTTAAGAAAAACATATGAAAATCTCCATCCAACGCGACAAGTTTCTTGAGGGTTTGCAAACCGTGCAGAGCGTGGTCAGCACTCGCACCACGCTACCGGTGCTCAGCAACGTATTAATCAAAACCGGCGAGGGCAATGTCAGTCTGTCCACCACCGACTTGGACACCGGCATCCGCACTACGGTCGAGGCGGTGATTGAAAAAGAAGGCAGTATTACCTTGCCGGCGCGCCGCCTGTTCAGCATCGTGCGCGAGTTGCCCGCCGCCGAGATTGTCATCGAGGTGGATGCCAAATTGCACGCCAGCATCCGCAGCGGCAACAGCTTCTTCAAAATCATGGGCCTCGCCGAGAGTGACTTCCCACCGTTCCCGAAAACCGACGGCGCGCATTTGTTCAAGCTCGAGCAAGCGGTGTTCAAGGACATGCTCAAGAAAACCGCGTACGCGATGTCTGCGGATGAAAGCCGCTATGTGTTGAACGGCTCGTTGCTGAGTTTTAAGGATAACAAGCTGACGGTGGTCGCCACGGACGGGCGGCGGCTGGCGCTGGTTGACCACGAACTTGAAGTGGCGAAGGCCAACGAGATTGACTTGATTTTGCCGACCAAGGCGGTGAACGAGTTGCAGCACATTCTCACCGACAAGGGCGAGGTCACCATCTCCGTCGCTGAGAATCAGATTTCGTTCACTGTCGGCGGCACGTTCTTGGTGTCAAAGTTGGTCGAGGGCAATTATCCCAACTACCGCCAGGTCATTCCCAGCGAGACCAAGGAGCGCATCACGCTGGAGCGCGAGTTGCTTCTTAATTCCGTGCGCCGCGTCGCGTTGCTCTCCAGCGAGAAATCCAACTCGGTCAAGCTCGGCTTCGGCAAGAATATTTTGGAAATCACCGCCAACACGCCGGACGTCGGCGAGGCGCGCGAGTCGCTGGCCATCAACTATAAGGGCAAGGAATTCGCCATCGCGTTCAACCCGGAGTATCTCGCCGACCCGTTGCGGAATCTCGACACGCCGGAGATTTCCCTCGACTTCACCGACGAACTTAGCCCCGGCGTGATTCGCTATAACAAGCCGTTCTTATACGTCATCATGCCAATGCGTACGGCGTGATTAAAATTCGGGCGTGTCATCCCAAGGGTCCACCATGAATAGACCCAGAATCGCACGCCCGCTGACGCTCATGGCGCTGGTGGCGCTGACCGTCAGCGGTTGCGTCCTGCTCTGGTGGTGGTGGTGGCTGCCCGCGCTGGCACGACTCGCGGCGGAGCCGGTGACGCAGAGCGTGTGGATTGAGCACGGCCCGCCGCTGACGGTCGGCGGCGTGGTTGACCAATGGCGCGGCGTGCCGGTGCGTTACAACGGCGCGCCATACACGCGCAGTTGGGGTCGGCACCATGCCGCCGATGGTTTTTATTACGGCCAGAAATGGCAGTGCGTGGAATTTATCAAGCGTTTTTATCATGACTGCCTCGGCCACACATTCCCGAACGCGATGGGTCACGCGGCGGAATTTTTCGACTCGCGCGTGCCGCACGGGACGCTGAACCTCAGGCGCGGCCTGTTGCAATACGCCAACGGCGGCAACGTGCCACCGGCGCTGGACGACATCATGGTGTGGACGACCAACGGCTTCGGTCACGTGGCAATTGTCAGCAAGGTGGACTACGGCTTCATTGAGGTCGTGCAACAAAACATCGGCATCCGCACCCGCGCGCAACTCACCATCAGCGTCCGCGATGGAAAATACCACGTCGGCGGACAAGGCCGTCTCGGTGCGCCGGCGGGCTGGCTGCGGCTGGGAAAATCAAGGTTCAAGTCTAGATTAGATGGGAAATTTACGTACATGTCCAAGAACGTCACGGCTTTTTCACCAACTCAATGACTTGCAGCCGCGTCCACGGGCCGGCGTTGGCGTTGAAATAAATCCGCTGTCCGTCCGCGCTGAAAACGGGATGCGGGTCGGGTAGCCGCCAGGATTGCGCGCCAAGTCCCTTGGTGCGGAAGGGGAAACGGTGGATGAGCGTGAACTCGTTCGCTGATGGTGCGACGGCAAAAATTCCCCACTCACCCGGTCGCCCGCCGTTTTTCCACGCGATGTTCGCGTCGGTCACGTACAGCGTTTGCGCGGGGTTGAACGAGGGATGATTGCTCGCCGCGCCCGGCACCAGCGGCGTGGCCGCGCCATCGCCGGCGTCGAACAATACGCTACCGTGGTCCACCTTGGTCAGAATTTTTTTCCCGTCGCGCGTCCAGGATGGATGCCCCCACCAAGTGTGAAAGCCGAGAAATCGCTTTTCCGCGAAATCGTAAATCACCATGCCCTCGCGCTTACTCGCTGACGGTGAGCGGAAGTCATTGCCGCCGCCGCCGCGCGCGAGCTTAAAAAACACGCGCTGTCCGTCCGGGCTGAGCACGGGGAAAAAAATCGAAACGTCGCGCCCGCCAAGCAGTTGCTCAACGTCAGCGCCGTATTGTTCCAATACCGCGCTGATGGTGACGGCAACGTGGATTGCACCGGTGCGGACATTCACCAGTTCCAGGTCGCGGTGTACGCCGGGGTTCCAGTGGCAACCGTACAGCGGCGCCCAGTCGCCGGCGGCGGCGCCCATGCCGAGTTGGCGGTCCTCGGCCAGCAAGCGCGGTGCGCCGCCGGCGGCGCTGACGGTGAAGACACGCCAGCGGCGGTCGCGCGGGTCGTAGTTGTGATAGGCAATTTGTTCCCCGCCGGCGAGCCATTGCTGGCAGGCGACGCGGTGGGCATCCTCGGCGACGAGGCCGCTGACGATGATTCTTTCCACACCGTCAACGCGGTTGAGCACGCGGAGTTCACCACGCTCACCGTCAACGGCGGCGGAGGTGAAATAGAGGACACTGCCGCCGTCGGGGCTTTCCGGGCAGAGGTTGAAATAGGAATGGATGGCGTGCCGGTCGGGTGCGGCGGGGACGGGGCGGCATTCGGCGTCCTGCCACGCAAGTAGTTGCGGGTCGCTGACAGTGAGGCTTTGGAGCGAATGCCAAAGCAGCATGGCGGCAGTGTCAAGTTGCATGGGAAAATTTTTCATAATAATTCCTCTATTGTTTTGTTTACTTATTTTTGCGACACGTGCACATTAAAATATTATCCAAAATTGTCAACCCTATTTTTCTCTTTTTTGGTTCTGTTTCATATCAGTGAAAAGTCAGAACGCCAAAAGTAATACGGACCGCGACTTGCAATGCCGTCTTGGGCGCGACAAGTAGTGCCGCGCGGGCGAAGGGTAAGGCTCCTGCGGCGCAATGCGGGCGCCATTCAAAGCGGCGATACTTGCCGCACCCTATAAGTCGATGCTTCATTGGAAAATAATTGACATCGAATCAAATATTGTTGGTTGACAACACTGGTATTTTGGTAAATAATGTGCACGTGCAACAAACAATATTAATGCCTTTTCGCCAGCGGCGCGGTTTCACGCTTGTCGAATTGCTCGTGGTGTTGGGGATTATTTCCTTGCTGGTCGCGGCGGCGGTGCCGGCCTTCAATGCCCTGGCGCGGTCCCAGACCGTCGGCAAAAGTGCGCACGAACTGGCCGCTTTGCTGGAATTGGCGCGTACCGAGGCCATTACACGGCAAACCTATGTCTGGGTCGGCTTGCAAGCCGAGTCGCAGACCGGCCGTAACGGCATCATCGCCGCCGCTGTTTACTCGAAGGACGGCACCGGCGGCAACGTGACCGTGGCCAACCTGGTGCCGCTGACGCGCGCCATCAGCATCCCGTTCACGCGGTTGGTATTGCGGTCGGAGTTGAAATCCGCTATGCAGGAACTGTTCGGACGGCCCAGCGTCGGTTTGCTGGAAAACCGCGAGGGCATTTCCTTTACGGCGGGAAACCGACAATTTACGCAATGCACGCTGACCTTCACCCCCGATGGCGAGGCGCTGCTCAAGGGCGCGGCCGGTCCCGATGACGGGTTTGACGAGTGTATTGACGTGAATTTTCGTCTCGCCAAGGGCCAGACCACCGTGCCGAACGCGGAGGAAGTCTCGCTGACGGTGAACGGCGCCAATGGCACGGTGAAAATTTTACGAATCCAATGAAAGACGACGACACAACACGCGGATTTTCACTGGTCGAGGTTACCTTGGCCCTCGGCGTGGTGACGTTTTGTCTGCTGGCGCTGGTGGGTCTGCTGCCGATGGGGTTGGATACGGTGAAAGTTTCCAACGACGAGAGCGCGGCCATCAATTGCCTGGAGCAAATCACCGCTTCCATCCGCCGCGCCCAGCGCCAGACCGACGCTGACGGCGACACGGTCTATGAGGCGGCGGGCGCTTACCGCGTGCTACGCTGGACGCTCGGCGGAGCGGAGACAGTGCTGACGCTGAACAACCTCGCGCCCGGCGGTTTTCCGTCCGCCGACAATGGTGGACGAAAATATGTCGCGCGGGTCAAAATTTTTCCGCCACGGGACTTGATGACGCGGGGAGCCGCGCAAATCAGCGTGGCTTGGCCCGCCCACGCGGAATGGAACGAGGCGCAGTCCGACTGGCAGCGGGCACAGGGGCGCGTGTACTGCTGGTTGGTATTTTTGCCAAGATGAAAGCGTATATTAAATTCGCAGGGTCAAATTGCCGGACGTCCGCCGGAGGTCCGCTGACGGTGACGCGCGCTGAAACTTCCCCCGCTTTTACTCTTATTGAATTGCTGGCCGCAGTGGCCGTACTATTGCTCATCATGTTGATGCTGGGAGCCATCGTCAGCAACACCATCCGCGCCACCAATGTTTCCAAACAACAAATGGACGCCACACAGCAGGCGCGGACGGCGCTGGACGCGCTGCATGACGACCTCGACCACATCGTGCATCAGGGCGGCTTGGCCACCGTGTTTGCCAAAAACGACGGCGGCCACACGACGCTGGCACTGATTACCCGCCGCCGCGGGGCGCTGACCATGGACGACCAGCGGTTCCTTGCGGTCACTTACACCCTCAGCGGCAGCCATACGCTCACCCGCGCCATCGCCCCCGTCGCGTGGTCGGAAACCGAGCCGGAGTTAAAAATCGGCGGCCAAACTCCCGACACACAAACCGACACGCTGGCCGAGGGGGTGCTGGGCTTTGCGGCCGTCGTGCAACTCGACAACGGCGAGACGCGCCCGCTGACGGCGGACGGCCTGTGGCTGTCGTCAACGTGGAACGGCGCGCCGCTGACGGAGAATTTCCGCGCGCTGCTGCTGGCCGGCGCGACCGCCGACCCCGGCCAGCCAAAAGTCTGTGCGCTGACGGTGGCGGTGGCGACCGTGAACACGGTGACGCTGCGGATGGGCAACACCGCCGGCATGGGCGCTGCGCTGCCCGCCGTGCCGGTCAGCAGCACCGCCGCGACGCCGCAGGAACTTTGGCAGGAGGCGGTGGACAACGGCGGCTTTGCCAGCTTTCCCAGACCCGCCGTCAACACCCTGAAATTTTTACAACGAACGTATTCATTGCCATGAAAACCGCACCCACAAGTTACTTGCATAACGCGCCGCTGACGGCGCGGCAGCGGGGTCTCGCGCTGGTGGTGACGCTGGCGCTCATCGTGTTGGTCACCGTCGCCATCCTCGCCTTTTTCAGTTTCGCGACGGCGAACCGGCGCATTGAGGCCAGCCGCGCCAATCGCGTGAAAGCCGAGCTGCTGGCCGACACAGGCGTGGCGCATATCATCGGCGAACTGCTGGCCGAAATTTCCAGCGACACCGCGTCCACCGTCAGCACGGTCGGCGGGGTGCCGATTTACACACCGTCAGCGCCCGCCCATGCCGTGCCGGAACGTGCGCTGGCCGACGCCATCACCGTCAGCGACAGCAATTTTTTCAACCTCATCCGCCAAAGCGTGCCCGCCGCCAGCGACACACTCGTTTCCACGCACAACACCACCCTGCCGGCGCGCAACGGGCGCAAGCTCGACGCCGCCCGCTGGAATGCCCCGCTCCTGCTCGTCGGCAGCGGCTTTGACACCGATGACCAACTGCCGCGCTGGATTTACATTGACAGTGACAAGGGATTGACTGCCACACCGTCAGCGCGCACCATCGGCCGTTTCGCCTACAACGTGTATGACCTCGGCGGCCTGCTTAACGCGAACGTCAGCGGCTACCCCGACACCGTCAGCGGCGACCAGATGACGTGGCTGAAGGCTGGGCCGACGGGCGCGAGTCTGCAACAACTGCGCACCGAGGTTAGCGGCACGGCGGGCGCGGGGTTGGCCGCGTTCCGCTTCCCCGACTTGGGTGCGTCACCGTCAGCCGACGATTTTATCCGATATTTTTTCGGCACGAGCGCGGGCGGCTTTTTGTCGGCGTGGAACACGCTGCCGACGAGTGACGACGGTTTCCGACAGAATTTGTTCGTCGGGCGGCAGGATTTGATTCGTTACGCGCGCGTGAAAAATCCGGGACTGCTGGCGGCGCTGCCGTGGCTGACGCATTTTTCCCGTGCCGTCAACGCGCCCGCGCCGCTGAACCCGCCGGCGCAAACCTACGCGTACAATCCGGGAGAGGAAGCGACGAACCGGCTGGACGCGCGCTTCGCTGCGTCCGGGCCGGTCACGCATTACAACGACCGCGGCGTGGCCGGCACCTGGCCGGCCTCAGCGGGCGAGCCGCTGTTACAGCGCCGCTTCTCGCTGGCCAAGCTCGCATGGCTTACGCCGACGGGACCGGCGAACGGCATCCCCGCCGCCGCCGTCAAAGTCTGTTTCGGCTTGGAATGGAACAAGGACGAGGAGCGGTGGGATTACGTCGGCTCCGCTGACAGCGGCGGCGTGAAGCCGACGTTCATTCTGACCCTGGCGGAAATCGCCGCCGAGACCACGCCACGCGAGCCGAACTTCTTCGAGTTGCTCAAGGCCGGCATCCTCGACGGCACACTGGGCGCGTCTGCGCTGGGCAAGAGCAGCGGCGCGCCGGGCAACAAAGCCATGTGCTTGCTCAATGACGATGACTCCGGCGGCGGCCTCGCGCTGGACCGCAACCGCGATTTGCATGTGCTGAAAATCGGCGCGAACATCATGGACCAGGCTGACGCTGACAATTACCCGACCATCGTCGCCATGACCTACGGCAGCTTTTCCGTGGAGCAGGCCGGGGTGGAGGACCTGCCGTATTTGTACGCCATGAACACCGGCGTCATTGTGGATTTTCGCCCGCTGACCGACGCGGAAAAACCGGCGGCGGAGAAGGTGAAACCGAGCGCGTACTACATTCTCTCCGCGTGCGATTTCGTCTGGATTCCCGAATTGCTCAACCCACACCGCCCGTCCGCCACCGTCAGCGGGCCAGACAGCATCAGCGTGGAAATCGGCAGCGCCATGCTGCAACAAGTCGGCAACGGCGTGAACAGCGCGATGTATAACCAAACCTGCTCGAACGCCAACCTGGAGCTGGACCTAGCCGCGGCGCAACCGCCGCTGACGGTGAGCGCGGCGGAATTCGAACAATTCCGCGCCGGCCCGCTGCCGTTGAAAAAAGCCGGCGCGGCGGACAGCATCGGCACCCTGGTGCCAGGCACCGACGCCACCGTCAGCGATGCGCTGGGCTGGCGCATCTTTTCCTACACCCAAGCCGGACATGGCAAGGAACACATGCCCTATCCCCTGCCTTACTATTTCAGCTCCAGCGGCGACCACGTATTCGTCGCCGAGGCGGATAGCATCATCATCCGCCTGCGCTACCGCGCGCCCGGCGGCAAACTCAAAACCTACGCCACCCTGGGCGGCAACGACGCGCTGCCGCAGAGCACCGGCGTGAACGGGATGTACCGCGATGATTTCAACTTTCCCGTGTTGAAGTGCAGCGAGCGGATGCTCAAGTTGAGCACCAGCAGCGACGCCAACCTCGGCAACACCATGAAAGGGCCGTCACTCGTCGCCCACGATCCGCGCGGCAGCCGCTTCGGCCCGTGTGTGCAGCGTTACCGGCGGCCGGTGGGCGACCAGCCGCGCTTCAATATTGACTATGTCAACAGCGTGGCCGGACCATATTTGTTTTATCCAAATGTGGTGTTTCACGACCAGTCGGCGCTGGGTACGCCCAACGGCTGGACCGGCAACCTGCCGCAAGCGCCGCTGTTCATTGACCCCGACGGCAAGCGGCGCGCGCCCGACGCGGGCATCGGCTTCATCGCCCCCGGCTCAGCCGCCACCGCCGCCAACCCCTACGCCGCCGCCAGCCTGGGCAACGCCAACGCCGCCACGCGGCCCGTGATTTTGCAACGCCCGTTCCGCGCCGTCGCCGAACTCGGCTACGTGTACCGCGACGTGCCGTGGCAGACGCTCAACTTTTTCAACGCTGACAGTGGCGACGCCATGCTGCTGGAGTTGTTCTCCGTGACCGACGAGGCGCCGCTGACCGCGGGGCGCGTCAGCCTGTTCTCGCGCCACCGCGCCGTGCACGCCGCGCTGCTGGCCGGTGCCGCGCAACTGCCCGACGGCGCGCTAACGCTGACCGACGCGCAAGCCGCCGCCATCAGCGGCGCGTGGCGGGATTTTTTATATTCCGCCGGCGACGAATTGCCGCCCCAACTGCCGCTGACCGCAGGGGCGCTGGCGGCGTTCATGTCGGCCGACAATTACACCGCGCTCAACGCCACCGTCAGCGACAACGAATGGAATATCAAGTGGCGGCGGGAGGTCGTTGCGCGAGTGCTCGGCGGCGGCCAGACGCGCACGTGGAACGTGCTGGTGGACGTGGTCGCGCAAGCCGGGCGTTTCGCCAGCGGCAGCGGCGCGGACGATTTTATCGTCGAGGGTGAAAGCCGCGTGTGGAACGCCGCTGCCATTGACCGCTACACCGGTCGCGTGCTCGAACAACAACGGGAAAAAGTCAATGAATAAACCAAACCTCGCGACCGCCGCCGCGCTGCTGGCGGGATTATCGTGGTGGCAGCATCCGGCGTCAGCGGAACCGGCGGAGCCGTTGGTGCGCATGCCCAAGGCTGGCTCGACGTGGACCGTCACCATAGATTACTCCGGCGAAAAGAAAGAGGCGAAAACCGACACCAAGACCAGGCGCCGCGCCCCGCAGCCGGAGAAAGAAGAGGAGCCGCCCGTGCCCGTGCCGAAACAACTGGTGATGAAGGCCGGCAAAAACCGCATCACCCTGGGCGTCATTCACTATGCGGGCGGGCGCGAGGAAAATTTCTACGTGGTCAACGGCAACCTGCTCTCAGCGTCAGCGAACTCCGGGCGTGTCATCGCCCGTAGCGTGCGCGCCAGCGAGCGCAATTTCCTCTCGCTGAAAGTGGAGTTTTTTCCCGCCATCAGGTGGATTGAGCGCTCAACTTACGTGCGTACTGAAACCCGCGACGGCGTGGAATGCCTGTATTTCACCATGCAAATCATGACCGACGGCTCGCCCGGCACCAAGTTGAGCGCGTGGGTGCGCGCCGCTGACCGTCACCCGCTGGAGATTCACGTGGACGACGTGGTGTACCGCGTCAGTGAAATCGCGCCGTTTGACGAGGCGGTGCCGCTGCCGGCGGAATTTGAGTCCGTGCTGGAACACCGCCGCGCCGAACAGACCGCGATGGACTTGATCCGCAACCCGAAGAAAAAGAACTTGGTGCGCCGTTGATGCTGATAGCATCTTTTTAGTGCACGTGCACATTTATTCTTGCCATCGTCCGCATGACCGCTTAATATATTCTTTCATGATTACTACCGGCAAAAAAGTCATTCCTTGGTCGTGGGTCATTCTGCTGACCGCCACCAGCGGCGCGGCGATGTTCGTCGAGACCATTCACGGCAGTGCGCTGACCTTCACCATCCGCAAATTCACCGGCGACCCGGTGCTGATTTCCTTCATCGGCGGCATCAATCTGGCGTTCAATTTCTTGGTGGCTCCCTACGTATCGTGGAAAAGCGACCGCGTGTGGACCAAGTGGGGACGACGACGGCCGTTCATGCTGGTCGGCTTCGCCATGCTGGTGCCGTCGCTTATCGCGGTACCATATGCGCCAAGCCTGTGGATTTTGGTGGCGCTGATCGTGATTTATCAGTTCGCGCTGGAACTGGGCTACGTCGGGCCGTGGTCGCCGTTGCTCTACTCCGTGGTGCCCATTCACCAGCGCGGGCGCATGGCGGTCATCAAGCACATTTTCGGCGTGCTGGTGCGAGTGTTCTACAACTGGGTGCTCATCGGCCAGTTTGACGCGGTGTATAATCTGAACCTCGGCGTCGGGGCGCTGCGGATGACTGGCGAACAGGTGATTTATTTCACGGTCGCGCTGGTGATTTTCGCGGCGCTGCTGAATCTGCTGTTCAATGTCCGCGAACTGCGGCCAGACAACATACCACCGCCGGAGCGCTTCAACCTGAAACGCTATTTGTCCGAGGTGTTCAGCGAGCGGCAGTTTTTGATGATTTACCTGCTGCTGTTCGCCGTCGTCGCGCTCTATGCCGGGCTGGGACAGATGCTGCCGCTGCTCATCACCGAGCAATTCGGCTACAGCAAGGAGATGTTCGGGCGTATTTTTGTCATTGCAACCCTGGTGGATTTGTGCGTGGCCATGCCGATTTCGGGCCTGATTGCCGACCGCTTCGACCGCTTCCGCACATTCAAAATCGGCATGATACTTTCCACGCTGCACCCGCTGGCTTACTGGGGTTACTGCAAGTTCATCGCCGAGGGGCAGATTCCGTCGGTCACGGCAATCGTGGTCGCGCAATCGCTGGCGACACTGTTTCACGTGGTGGCGTCGGTGTGCCTGGAGCCGTATTTTTACGACTTGGTGCCGAAGAACAAGATGGGCACGCTGAACTCCGGCTCGCTAATCGTGCGCGGCGTGATGAATTTTCTGGTTACGGTCGGTGTCGGTTTCTGGGTGAAATATTATACCGTGCTGTTTCCGTGCGGCGGCAAGATTGACTATTTGAGCGGCTATTTGTACGTGTTTCTCATCGGCGCGTGCGGTCTCGTCGTGACGTTCTATTTTGGTTACGAACGCAGCAAGGGGCGAATTATTGAATACGGCAGGCTGGAGGAAGAGGCCGCCAAATCATGAAAACAATTCCCTTGAAATCAGCGGTGGTCGGTATCGGTGGCTTTGCCGGGGCGCATCACACGGCCTGGCGCGAACTGGAACAAGCCGGCCTCGGCAAATTGCGCGCCACCTGCGACCCGGCAGTGGCGCGACTCGGCGAGCGCGTTGAGCGTTACGAATTCGACGCGCGTGGCGTCACGGTGTACACCGGCATTGACGAAATGCTGGCGGCTCACGGTCAGCGGCTTGACGTGCTCGACATCGCCAGCCCCATCCGCTTCCATGCAGAACACCACCGGTTGGCGGTCAAGCACGGGCTGGCGTGTTATTTGGAAAAGCCGCCAACGCTCGACCCGGAAGAATTGGAGCAAATGCTCGCCGTTGAAAAAGACGCGCGTTTCGTCACGCAAGTCGGTTTCAATTACATCACCCAGCCCATGCGACAGGAAATCAAGCGGCGGCTCGTCGCCGGCGAGTTTGGCCGCCTACGGCACGTCTCGTTCCGAGGCGCGTGGCGGCGCGGCCAGTGGTATTACCAACGCAATAACTGGGCGGGCCGGCTGCTGCTGGACGACGGCTACCTCCTGCTCGACTCTTGCGCGGGCAACGCGATGGCCCATTATCTCCACAACCTGCTGTTCCACGCCGGCACTGACGGACAAATGAATTGGGCCATGCCGCTGACAGTGGAGGCGGAATTGTACCGAGCCAATCCCATCGAGGGCGCTGACACGGTCTTCGCGCGCGGCGTGCTGGACAATGGCGTGAAATTTTCACTGGCTGCCACCCACGCCTGCGCCGCTGACAACGACAGCGCCGAGGTGCTGGAGTGCGACGGCGCGCGCATCGTGTTCACCGGCGGCGGCGTGCAAATCACCCATGACAACGGCCGGGTCGAATCCATCCCCGCTGACGATGCAAACTCCGGCGCGCGCGTGCAGGACCATCTCGCCGCCTATTGCCGTTACCTTGCCGGGGCGCCGTTTCCGCCCGCCACGCGACTCGCCGACGCCCGCCCCTTCGTGCACCTCAACACCCTGCTCTACCTCGCCGCGCCGCGTATCACCACGGTCAGCGCCCCGCATGTCGTGATTGAAAAATGGCCTGGCGAGGAACTCGCCACCCACCACATTCCCGGCATCGAGGCGCTGTGCCGCGACTTCACCGCCGACAGTCGCTTCCCCTCCGAGCGCGGGGTGCCATGGGCGGGTGCTTCCGGCACCGCCGGCATTGCCGCGCTGCCGACGTTGCGTGCCGCGATTGCGAAAATCAAGGCCACTGATGGTGCTGGCAGAAAATTTCAATAATATGATTATCCGGCAAAACCATGAAAAATATCCGCTGACGGTGAATTTGTCTGCATTGCTAAATGCGCGCCTTGCCGACCATGTTCAATGGCTTGGTCCCGAGGTCATGAACGCGCATTAGATAAATTACCGTGACAAAAGTGTAAACGTTTGGTATTATCTCCGCTAATTACCATGCTCACGTTGCACCAACAACTACTCCGCTCCAGTGAAGAAGACTCTGTGTGTCCCATTACCGACGAGTATATTAAGTTCCACCAATATCCTGAGATGAACCAATATTGGCGCAGCATTTTGCGGCATGGCGGCGGGCAAATGCAGTTGCATACCGATGACGATAGTCCGCTGTTGTTACATGCCAGACGCTTTGGTCGCGGCACGGTATTTCACTTTTCACTGAACCATGCGGCAAACTATTATCACGGCTTCGCCCCTGATGCCGCTAGCGCGGAACTGGTGTGGCAGGAAATGGTATCGCTATGGGAGGAGTTCGGCAGCGCGGGGAAACCACCCAAGCTCATGGCCAAGCTACCGTGGGTGGTGACCTTCGCCACACCGGATTATCCGGCGGTCGGTGGGTTGCACCACTACAACTACTACGAGCGACTACTGCTTTTTATCCTGGCCCGTGACGCCGGTCTGGGCACGGAAAGCCGCGCCCCGGTGCCATTGACGCCGCTGCCTAACGACCTCTTGTTCACCACGCAGGATTGGGATTCCGGTGTGACCGAACATTGTCAGGAAACCGACTGGCCGGTGTTGCTGGTTAATTGGACCATGCTGTTGGAGATACTCCGCAAAGGGGAAGTTTGCGCCACTACCCCGCTGCCAGACACGGCAGTGGCGTTGCTTGACGCCGGGGCCAAGATTAAAGTGGCGAAAAACGACAGCCACAATCACAACCAAACCGTGTACATCGCCCTCGACCATGCCACCGCTGACCGGTTCTGGCCGGAAATCGAGGCCGCCCACACCCGCTGGCAACAGCACAACCCTGACGCTCCGCCGCTCAAACGCCCGTCCGCGCCGTGGGTCATCACCCACAGCACGGACTTTCAGCGGCGCCCCAATCTCCCGTCGACCCCGCGCGTTGAACTGAGCCTAGCCTGCATCCTCGCGCACCTCCGGCGCGGCGAAATCCCACAGGAGACTCCATGATTGAATTAACCAATTATTACTTCGGCCAAGAAGTTTACCGCGAAAACGCCAGCATCATCAGCGACCGGCGTACGCATCTCTACGAATATCCCGGCATGTATGAACACATGTGCCGGCTGGTCCGCGCGGGCGGCGGTGAATTGCCGGAACCATACAGCCAGTACCGTCTGGACCTTGAGCCCCTCGGCAGCGGCGCCCTGTTCACCATCACCCGCAAAGGCAAAGTGAAACGCCACCTCGGGTTTGCCCCCGACCTGGCGGGCGCGCGGCAAGTCTGGGGCCGGCTCTTGGAACTCTGGCACGAGTACCGCCACAACTTCACCCCGGAAGAACAACAAGCCACCCCCGTCATGCCGGCACTGCCGTGGTGCGCGTATCTGAGCCGGCAAGGCAATCATGCCAGCGGCGACGAGGACAGCGGCCCCCGTTACCTTGAGGAAATCAAACTCGAACACTACTTGGTCTTCCTCTTGGCTAAACTGGCCGGCATCGGCACTGAGTTCATCCCGCCCAACGGGGTCAAGCAAAACCCGCTGACCCGCGACCCGCTCATCACCCGCTACCATCTCGACACCGGCGAAGTGGAAACCTTCCACGAATCAGACCGCGCCATGCTGCTTATCGATACCGTCACCAACCTGTGCCGCCAGCTCATTTACGCCAAAAAAGACTACCGTTTCCGGTTTGAATGCAAGGGCACGGTCATCATCCCCACGTTCAAAACGCAAGGCATCCTGTGCGGCGGCGTCCTCACGCTCCAAGTACCTGACCGGCCCGAAACCTTGACCCGCTCTTATTACGCCAACATCGAGGAAGTCGCCGATAATATGTGGACCGAAGTGGAATCCGCCTGGTTCCGTCTCACCGAGCGGTGGCGGGTCACCCACCGGCTGCGCCGTCCGCCGACGCCGTGGGTGGTGCACCGCGATTACACCCACTTTAGCGCGGGCGCGCACGAGGAGGTCGGGCGCTTTCTCAACGAGCTGGCCCCCGGCATGATAATCACCCTCAACCAAGAAGCTCGCCAGCGCCTCCGCTTCGGCAGTTGACCGTTACCGTCTAAACTCCGCCTTGCTAGAGTCAACAGGTTTGAGCGGATAAATCCGAAACGGTGTGTCCTGTTGGAGATGGACGCAGGGCGCGTAATCGTCAATTTGCTCGGCGAGGATTTTCTCGATGTTGTCCAAGACTTTCTGCTCGCCGCTGATGCCGGCGTTGGCGACCAGCGGCGCGATGACTTGTGCCTGCCAAGGTACTGCTCACGCCTCAGGATTAGCATCCTGACATACTTTCGGTGGCGATTTTTGGCAGATTATATTGTCTGCACAGACTTGAAAAAAGCACAACCAGAATTTTTAGAATTGGCGGCGCGGATTATTTACCCGAAGGATGTGATGGATTACCGGAAAATCACTGGTCGCCCCGACATTGCGATACTGCTTGGCAAGTTGGCGTCGGTGCAATACTGGCTGCGTAACATGGCGCGACACCCCGCGTCGTTTCGGTTGCCAACGTCAGCGGATTTTTTCTATCCCGATTTTGTGATGTGACTGGACGACGGGCGGCTGCTGGTGGTGGAATACAAGGGCGAATTGACCGCGGGGGTTGGCGACACGAAAAAAAAAGAATGTTCAGCGAGTTGTGGGAAAAGTACATGCGCGGCAAAGGTTTGTTTATGATTGCCGAAAAGAACAAAGACGAACTGACGGTACGCGAGCAAATTATAAAGAATATTTATGGTCGCTGACTGTCAGCGATGTTCCTCATCTGATGTTTTGCCAAATGCCGCGATTAGTTCTTTGGCTTCCGCTTTGGTGGTAAATGCAAAATAGCTTATTTCCAATTCACCGCCGGTAATTTCTGTCCGCACTACCGGCGCGGAATATAATTTTCCATTCAACAAAATAGCTAGTCGCTTGCCTATCGTTTCTTTGGTCAATTTGGCAAATTTTTCCTTGCCGTTTTCCGTGAGTTTGAGGTTAACCGAAAAAGTATCGTCTCGCTCAATCATTTGAGCCGAAATAACATCGCGGTCATCAAGGATTTTTTCCTTGGACACAAAAAATGTCTGGCCATTGGCAGCGTCGCCCGATTTTGATTTCAGCACCATTGCGATGGTATCCGGCGATTCCTTTTCTTGGATTCGACAAACCGCGAAAACATCCTCCGCTGCCGGTGAGGTTGCTGCTAACAAGATGCCAATCGCCAACAAACAAAGAAATTTCATTTTTTAATGTAATCACACAACCGTTTTTAATACCACACAAAAAGCGGTAGTGCGTCAGTTTGAATTTTTTACAGGGAGTTCATGGAGAACATTGAGAGATAAGCTGCTTAAAACCTTCATGAACTCCACGGTCTCCCTGTAAAATAATATCAAATTGAGGCACTACCCAAAAAGCACTCCTCTTGTGGATGGTACTTTCATGAATGAGAAGGGTAAAGAGATCTCTTAAAAAGTTACACCACAAATCTTGCTGACGGTCAGCGGCGTGGTCGCCGGTGATTACATTGAGGTGCCCGCATGATGTTGCTGTCAAATTGCGGTATTATCGCAATCACAAAAAAAGCGCCCCCTTGCGGAGGCGCTTTTTGAATGCAGCTTGCGCTGACGGTGATGAATTAGTAATCCATCCCGCCCATGCCGCCGCCGGGGGGCATCGGGGCCGGTTTCTCCTTTTCAGGGGCGTCGGTCACGATGGCTTCCGTTGTCAGCAACAGGCCGCTGATGCTGGCCGCGT
>JAISCS010000010.1 GCA_031265365.1 Verrucomicrobiales bacterium | reverse complement strand
AGGCATCAGGCATCAGGCATCAGGCATCAGGCATCAGGCATCAGGCATCAGGCATCAGGCATCAGGCATCAGGCATCAGGCATCAGGCATCAGGCATCAGGCATCAGGCATCAGGCATTAAGGCCTGAGGCTCAACGCCAGCATTTTTTCCCCGCTTTCATCTTTAATCAATTTAACACCGGCAGCGCTTGTAGCCAAGCGCTGCCGGTGTTTTTATTAACCCCCAATAAGGACATATGGCATGAAAATCAATAATAATCGGAAAATTGGCGCGTTGGTCGTGTCCACACTGGCGCTGGTGCTCAACGTCGCCCAAGCGGATGAGTTCAAGTGGGACCTAACCGGCAGCGGCAACTGGAACACCGATACCAACTGGTATAATGTCACTTTGTCCGCCACCGCCAGCGGTACTTACCCTTTCACAGGTGACATCGTAACCATCATCGGTAGCGGCAATATCGTTAACGTGCCGCAAGTCAACCCGCTCACGGGCAACCCCGCTTCACTGACCATTGAGTCCGACGCCACACTGATGTTTAACTCCGGTCTGCGCGAGATGCAAAACACCGTCATCACCAATGCCGGACTAATCTTGTTCAAGAGTGGAGGATTTAACATGAACACTGATAATGTAACCAACACGGGCACTATCGCGGTGGATGGCGCTCAGGGCGCAATCATCCATGGCGTGAACAACACCGGCGGGTTGATTGTGCTACGCAGCGGTTATCTGAATTCTGGCTTCAATGCGCTGATTGGGGGCCAGTTGGAAATCCTAGCCACCGGGACTTACTCCCAAACCGATGTCCAAGGCACCAACAAACTCGACAGCGTGACGGTGACCAATGCCGGCTTACTCAACTGGAGCAGTTGGATTAGCAAAGGGGAGACCTCCAGCCGCACCAAATCCCTGACCCTCACCGATGGCACGTTTGCCAACAGCGGCATTGTCAATCTCCAACAACTGGGTAGTAGTAGTACTGCAGCCGTTAATCTCAGTCACAACCTGAATATGCAACTCTCCGGCTCCAATGTCTTCACCAACAGCGGGCAGCTTCTCATTCTCAATAACACTTCTGATACCCAAACCAACGACCAAATCGCCCAATTCACCGTGAACAGCGGTGCCACCCTTGAGAACGGCAGCGGCGCGGCCATCACCATCAGCAACTCTGCCAGCGGCACCGCCAACAGCGGCTACGCGCAATACGCCCGCCTCACCGTCAGCGACGGCGCAACTTTCACCAACAGCGGCAGCATCACCGTCAGCCTCGACGCCGCCACCACTGACGACGCGCAGCACTACGCCACGCTGCTCATCAACCGCGACTGGACGAACACCGGCGTCATCACCGTTGACCGCGCCAACAAAACCGCCGCCGTCGCCGCGCTCGACCTCACCGGCCAAGCCTACACGCAAACCGGCGCTGACGCGGTCACCCGCTTGCTCAACGGCGGCCAACTCAACGCCGCGTCCGCGACCATCAGCGCGGGACTGCTCGGCGGCAACGGCGTAATCTCCGCCGCCACCACCATCAGCGCTGGCGCGACCCTCGACCCCGACGGCACGCTGACTCTCACCAGCCTCACCCTCGACGCCGGCGGCATCCTAAACTTCTCCCTCGCTGACACTGACCTGCTCAACATCACCGGCAACCTCACCCTCGGCGGCGCGACGCTGAACCTCACGGACGACGAAGTCTCCACCGGCACCTATTCGATTGCCAACTACGGTACCTTAACGGATGGCTACGCCCTTACCGTCAGCGGCCTGGCCGACGAATACACCTACAAACTGGATTTCATCACCGACAGCAAAATTTCGCTGACCATCATTCCCGAACCTTCGACGTGGGTACTGCTCCTCACCGGCGCGCTGACTCTCGCCGCCCTCCGCCGCCGCCGCTGACTTTTTGGGGTTCGCGCCAAGCCGCCAAGCCGCCAAGTTTTTTTGATTAAATTAACTTAGCGTCTTGGCGTCTTTGCGCGAACATTAATTGACGGTCAGCGGGAGAACCGGTTAGATTGAAACCATGAGTGATGACTTGCGGGAGCGGGTGCTGCGGTTGAAGCGGGAGCGGAACGCGGTGATTCTCGCGCATAATTACCAGACCGCCGACATTCAGGAGGTGGCGGATTTTGTCGGCGACTCGCTGGGGTTGGCGCGGCACGCGCAGGCCGCTGACGCTGAGGTGATTTTGTTCTGCGGCGTGCATTTCATGGCGGAGACCGCGAAGATTGTCAATCCCGACAAGACGGTGTTGCTGCCGGACTTGGCGGCGGGCTGCTCGCTGGCGGATGCTTGCCCGGCGGGGGAGTTGGAACAATACCTGACGGCGCGTCCCGGCACGTATGTGGTATCATACATCAACTGCTCGGCGGCGGTGAAGGCGCTGAGCGATGTGATTTGCACGTCGGGCAACGCGGTGAAGATTGTCAAGCAAGTGCCCGCTGACCGTGACATCCTGTTTGTCCCCGACCAAAACCTCGGCGAGTGGGTGACGCAGCAGACGGGGCGCGCGATGGAGTTGTGGCGGGGGAATTGTTACGTGCACGTCGAGTTCACGCACGCGAGCATCCAGCGCATCCGCGCGGAGTATCCCGCCGCGCCCGTCATCGCGCATCCCGAATGCACGCGCGCCGTGCGGCTGCTGGCGGACGAGGTGTGCTCGACGGAGCGGATGCTGGATTATTGCCGGCAGTCACCGGCGGCGGCGTTTATCATCGTGACGGAGTCGGGGATGTTGCACCGGCTGCGGCGGGAGTTGCCGGGGAAGACCTTCATCGCGGGGCCGACGGAGTTGTGCGCGTGCAACGACTGCCGGTTTATGAAACTGAACACCTTGGAAAAAATGGCCGACGCCTTGGAAACGCTGCAACCGCGCATCGAATTACCCGTCGAGATTCTCGCCCGCGCGCGCGCGCCCCTGCAACGAATGCTGGACTGGAGCCGGTGAACCTTGGCGGGACTACCCCGTCATCCTGAGCGGAGCGCCGCAGGCGCGGAGTCGAAGGACCGGTTGGGGCAACCTCAGCGGATTAGTCGCGGCCAGTTGGTTAGTCAAGGCTTGGCGGGTCCGTCGACTCCGCGCCTGCGGCGCTCCGCTCAGGATGACGGGGTAAATGCGCCTCTCGCAGAGGAGCATTTTTCTACTTTCCGCCTTCCACTTTTGCCACCCCATCCTCCAGCCACGCCTTGATGGCCGCCCACGTCACGGCGAGACTGCCGGTTTTGTCAGGATGGGTGCCGTCGGGGATGTAGGTTTGGAATTTTTGGGGTTGCTTCTTCTTGAGTTCTTGCCACGCGGGATAGTGGTCTAACAACGTCAGCCCGTGTTCCTTGGCGAAGGCGCGGTAGTTGTCGTTAAACGCGTCCAGTCGCGGGCGCGCGGACAGGCTCTTCCGCCCGTTCGGGGCGTCCCAAGCGGCGTTCATGATTTGCAATACGATGAGCGTCGCGGGGTTTTGCTCCTGGATGGCGGTGACGATTTTTGCCAGGTTCTCCGCGCCGCGCTTGACGGGCAGGTTGAATTTTTCGTGCGCGTCGTTGTAGGAAAATTCAATGAGCACCAGGTCGGGATGATGGTCGAGGACTTTGGTTTTCACGTTTTGCCAACCCCAGTCGGAGTTTTGGCCGGGGCCGCCGCTGTTGATGAAACGCACTTGGCCGGGATATTTTTCGTCAAACCATTGTCGCATCGCGGTCGCCCACGCGCCCTCGGCGGTCAGGCTGGTGCCGTAGAGGACGACGGTTTGTGGCTCGCCGGCGTTGAGTTTTTTGAAAAAATCTTGCGCCGGCGCCGCCGCTGTCAGTGACAATCCAGCAAGCGCTAAGATGATACTTTTTCCTTTGGTGGTCATATCAGTTCCTCATGGCGCGGCTAACTCGGCGTGGACGCCGGTTTGGGGTTCGGTTTGCGCGGGGTCGAGCACTTGCCGCTGGCGCTGCAACTCCGCCTTGAGGGTGTCGTAGTTCACGTCGTGCAACGCGATTTTTTCTTCCAGCGCCAGCGCGACGGCGACGGCGGCGGATTGGCCCAGCACCATGAACACCGGTTCCATGCGGATGGAGCCGAAGGCGATGTGCGTGGCGGAGAGGCAGCAGGTGACTAGCAAGTTGCGGCATTCGGCGCGGCGCGGCAGGAGGGCCTCGTAGGGGATGGGGTAGGGCCGTTGCAGCGAGGCTTGGATGTCGCCCTCGTTTTGCACGCGGCCGGCCACGACGAGGCGCCGGCAGTGGTGGGAGTCCATGCCGTAGGAGGCCAGGCCGATGGCGCGCGCGGCGGTGACGGCGCCGGTGCAGTGGTGCTCGGTCATGATGGTCTCGCCAAGGAGCCGCCGCGCCTCGCGCACGTAGAGGGTGTGCGGCCAGCCGCCGGTGTCGGTGAACTCGTCGCGGCACAAGCCCCACGCGCGCATCGGCTCGCGCACGGCGGCGGGGATGGCCGGGTCGTTGGCGAGGCACCACAGCAGGCCTTGTTGCCAGGTGACGTGGGCTTGGAAGATGCGCTCGCGTTGCGCGTAAGCGGCGGCGGGGTAGGCGTGGTTTTGGCCGATGAAGTCGGTGGAGACGGCGCCGTGGTTGTTCGTGTCGGTCTTGCCGTTGCGGATGGGGTCGAATTTGTCAAACACTTCGCGCCAGCCGGTGGCGAGGTGGCGTTTCAGCAATTCATACCACGCCGCGTCATAAGCGGCGGGCTTGGGGAATGGAAGGCGGAGGTCGGCGCGCCGGGTGAGGCACAGGCGGAAGTTGTAGGCTTGGACGCGGTGGTCGCCGCCGCCGTGTTGGTAGTCGTTGACCGGCTCGATGCCGGGCAGGAGGCCGCTGCCGGGGGCGCCGGGGGTGATGTAGGGGTCGACGGGCTGGAGGAATTGGTGGCCGCCGCAAATGTGCTGGCCGTTGAGGGTTTCGCCGAACTCGCGGTTGGCCTCGCGCCCGATGCGGTGGGAGACGCCGGCGCGCGCCAGCAAATCGCCCTCGTAAGTGGCGTCGATGAACATGCGGGCGGTGACTTCCAAGCCGCTGACGGTACGGATGGCGCGCAGGAGGCCGTCCTCCTTGATGACGGTGTCGAGGTATTGCGCGCGGCAGACGCGGACGGTGGTGGCGGTGAGCCAGTCGTCGAGGACGCGCGCGGCGACGGACGGCTCGAAGCGCCATTCGACGGGCGCGCCGTAGTGGAGGCCGACGCGCTGGTAGAACTCGCGCGCCTTGCCGCCGATGGCGGATTTGTTACCGATGTCAGTCATGCCCAAGCCGCCCGAGGTCATGCCGCCGAGGTGGCGGGCGGGGGCGACGAGGGCGACGGTAAGGCCGCGTTCGGCAGCCTCGATGGCGGAGATGATGGCGCCGGAGGCGCAGCCGTAGACGCAGAGGTCGACGGTGAGGCGTTGGGGTTCGGCTGGGGCGGGTTGGAAATAGGCTGGGGCGGGGTTCATATTGGCAAACGATGGGAAATACTGCCACGCCAGCGCGCGACAGCAAGAATAATCACACCGCATAACAACAGCGGCCAAGTGAACGGTTCGGGGATGATGCTGTAGTTGATGGTGAGCATGGGGGAGTTGACGCCACTATAGCCGGAGTTGGCAGTCTTGTAATCGTAACGGTTACCGTCGCTGTACATAATTACGCCTAGATTCGTGTTCATATCCGCATGCCACGCTTTCACAAAATCAGTAATGTCAATGTCAAACGGACTGGATGTATCCGCAGGCATGGCAGTCTCGATGGCGGACATTGCATTATAAGTCGGCGTTGTCTCGTTAAATCCGGCTGTCCAAGGAGAGGTGATAGGAGCCAAATAGAGCGTTCCACTTGGCGAGGTTGCATCGGTGTCGAGGGTAAGCGTGGCATTGTCAATTTTATAATTTGCCCCAATAGTGCCAATGCCAAGTCCTGCGTCATCGTTAAACACCAGCATACCCATATGGGAAGTACCGATGACCAATATTTTCCACCCCTGCCATTCATCGATTCCCGCAATCCCGTCCACCGACCCTTGGTAACCAGCGGCCGGGTCATTCCACTGCAATATCATCGTATCCGCGCGCAACGAGGCGGCGGCCAACAAAAACCAACTGCTTAATACCATATTTTTCATAGTAACCTTCCGGTTGTTAATGGCAATTTCTACGCAAAATATGGAAATTGTCAAATATATATTTTTGTGTTTTGCGGAAAATTTAATGTGGTGGCAAACGCTAATTCCTCTCGCGAGGAGGGGTGCCCGCCCACGACCAGCGGCTTCTTGCCGTCAATCGTGGCCTGGATGATTTGCGCGTAATCACGAACCGCTGTGAGGGGTTGGTCCACGGGTTAATAGGAGTAATATCGTTTCAGATACTCGGTCATATGGGATGTGGCGTCAATCCTGACGTTGGCCGGCAGGAAGGAATTTTCCCGCTGGAGTTGTTCCGGCGTGACTTCGCGGGCGGCGAGCCGGCGGGCGTCCTCGGCGCTCGCTCGCTCGTGCCAGAGGCGGTTGACCATCGACGGCGGCATCTTCACCAGCGATGGTGGCCGGTTCATCATCGGCGCCGGTGGCGGCACTGGCATCCTCACCACCACCGGCTTCCTCATCACCAGCGGCTTCCTCATCACCAGCGGCCTCACCAACGCCTACATCGGTCTCGGCGCCGGCGACCGCAGCCACGTCACCGTCGGCGGCTGGTGGTTCAACGACGGCGACCTCATCGTCGGCGGCTTCTATATCAGAACAAAGCCGCCAACGCCACGCTGACCCTCACCCTCGACCGCCCCCTCGGCGACCGCGGCGCGTTCCTCACCGCCGCCGGCGCCAGCCTCGGCAACGGCACGCTCGTCGTCACCGGCAGCGTCACCGGCACCGGCCAGGCCAGCGACCTCATCCAGGACCTCATCACAACCAGCGGCTACATCACCGGCGACTTTGCCGACAAAATCATCAACGTCACCAGCCACGAACAACTGGTCTTCAAAGCCTACCAAACCTACAAAGCCGGCGTCACGCACTACGTCCTCGGCGCCAGCCTCGCCTGGTTTTCCGGCACGCCCACCAGCCACGGCAACTTCACCCTCGGCGCCGGCGAGACTTTCGACGTTGACGTCAACCTCACTCAGCAAATCGCCAACCCCGCCAAAAACTGGGACGGCCGCTCGCTGACCGTCACCGCCAGCAACAGCAGCACCCTCATCCTCAGCGCCGGCAACAACCTGGCCACCGGCACCCTCGCCGTGCGCGGCGGCGACCTGGTCATCACCGGCAGCACCGGCGTCGGGAGCGGCCTCATCGGCGGCAGCGCCGACTTCACCACCGTCGCCCCGGTCGTAACCGTCCGCGACGGCGGTTACTGGGGCGTGAACGGCGCCCTCGTAATCGGCGACGTCAGCGCCGGCGGCGTCTGGTATAACGGCGGCGCCGGCCTGGTCATCACCGGCGGCACCGTCGTCAGCGCCAGCGGCCTCTTCAGCGGCGCCGGCCCGGTCAGCGCCAGCGTCGGCGCCGGCGGCCTGTGGCGCACCACGGGCGACCTCATCCTCGGCACCGGCACCAGCCGCCTGAGCATCGCCGGCAGCGTCAGCGTCGGCGGCATGTATCGGCAGGACTACGGCGTCAACACCCTGACCCTGACCCTCGACGGCCCGCGCGGCGCGTTCCTCACCGCCGGTTCCATCATCCTCGGCAGCAGCGGCACGTTGCGCATCGACGGCGCCACCGCCGTCGACGGCGGCGCGGCGAACTTCGCCAGCAGCGGCTCCGCCAGCGCCCTCGGCAGCGGCGCCAACGCGCAAGTGTTGTTGCAAGCCACCGCCGGCACCATCAGCGGCGACTTCGCCGCCGTCACCGTCGGCGGCAACGCCGGCAGCACCGGTGGCGGCCGCGACTTCATCATCGTCGGCGGTG
>JAISCS010000172.1 GCA_031265365.1 Verrucomicrobiales bacterium | reverse complement strand
GGCCTCGACAGCGGCACCGCGTTTGAAATTCTCTCGATTGACATCGCTGACGTTGACGTCGGCGAAAACATCGGCGCCCGCCTGCAAGCCGACCAGGCCGAGGCCGACAAGCGCGTCGCGCAAGCCAAGGCCGAAGTGCGCCGCGCCGCCGCCGTCGCCACCGAGCAAGAAATGAAAGCCCGCGTCGAGGAAATGCGCGCCAAAGTCGTCGAGGCCGAGGCCGAGGTGCCGATGGCCATCGCCGAGGCCTTCCGGCAGGGCAACCTGGGCGTGATTGACTACATGAAGTACCGCAACATCCAAGCCGACACCTCCATGCGCTCCTCCATCGCCGGTGACAATAACCCGCACAAGACCCAGCAATAATACCGCCGCTACCGGTGACCGATTATGGAAAAACTTAGCGACATCATTGTCCCGCTAATCATCTTCGCGGTGGTTATCGTCAATTTTATCGTCAAGATTGCCAAGGCCAACAAGCAACAACCGCAGAAGCCGGCCCACCGTCAGCGGCCCGCATGGGCACCCGCGCCGCCGCCCAAACCCGCGCGCGACGACTGGGAAGACTTGCTCGAAGCCCTCGGCAAAGACCAGACCGATGACGACGCGATAACGATAACCGAACCGCCACCGTCAGCCCCCGTCAGGCTGCCATCCGCCACCGCCAGAGCCGTCAAACCACCCCCGCTGCCCGTGGCCGCCACCGCCAGCGGCCATGACGGCGGCGAAAAATTCGTCCGCGTCTCCGACTACGAATCCCGCCCGCTCGACCAAATTGACGAGCGCGAGTTCGCCGTGCAGCGCGACCTCGCGGAAAAATTCACCGCCAACGCCACCAACATCGTCCCCGTCGCCGCCCCCACCGTCAGCGCCGACCACCGCGCCGCGCACCCTGTCCGCGCCCGTTTCCACCACCGCCAATCCATCCGCGAAGCCGTCATCATGAGCGAAATCCTTGCCGCGCCGCTGGCCATGAGGAGTTGACATGACCCTCCTCCGCATCATCGGCGCGTTCCTGCTGTTTATCTTCCTCGGCATCGTCGGCTTCTTCGCCATCGTCGGCAAAATCCTCGGCACTCTCCTCGCCCCACCCAAGCCCCCGGCTCCGTCCAGCGCCACCAAGCGCGGGGAACCGGTTAAAAAGTCCGCCAACGATGAAGTCATCGAAGTCGAAGTCATCAGCGTCCGCAAGGATGATTTTTGAGACTGGGTAAAAACAGCGAGAACCGTAAAAATTGGCGCAATAGTCAGTAAATCAATAGCTTGACGATATTTTTGTGACTGCCGCACGGTCTCAATAACGCTGTGCCCCCACGTCTGTAACGATTACAAAATGTCGCCACCACTTGCGGGAAGACCTTGCCGCCGTTACCAATTTCCAAAAAACTTTGCGCCTTCGCGTCTTCGTGACTGGAGTTCAATGCGCCCAAAAAACCGCGCCGTGCCTCGCCAACTCCGGCGGAACCAGCCAGCGCACCGCCTCACCATCGGCGGATTGGACGGCGGCGGCGAGCTGATACCGGCGGCAAAGTCCGGCGACAACCTCCTCCGGCAACGTCATGAACGCCGTGGAAAAAGCGTCGGCGTCAGCGGCGTCCGGCGCGACGGCCCACGCGCGGGCGTGACGGTCAGCGGGTCGGCCAGTGGTTGGGTCAATGATATGCGCGCCCTGCACGGCGATGCCGGAACACCCCAGCGCGGCGTTTTGCAACCACAACATCCCACTGTCCGGCAAACTGCTCGACCACCACAGCGCGCCGTCGCTGCCGACCGCCAGCGTTTTGACCGAACTGCCGCCGGCTACCAGCAGCGCGCCGGCCACGCCCCACTCGCGCAACAATTCCACCATGCGGTCGAGCGCGTAGCCCTTGCCGATGGCGCCGAGGTCCAGCGGCACCGGCGCGCCCTCGCATGTCACCGCCAGCGTCGCCGCGTCCAGCAGCAAACGCCCGCGCGCGCCGCCGTCACCACCCGCGCCGCGCCGTTGGTCGGCGAACGCGCCCAGCGCCGGGTCGAACGCGCCGCCGGTCCGCTCTGTCAGCGTCAGCGCGCGGGCGAGGCAGTCGAACACCACGCCGTCCGCGATGAACGACTCGCCGTCCCGCAGCCGCGCGATGATGGACACCTCGCTCTCCTCGCGGTAACGGCTCAACAGTTCCTCCAAATGGTCGAGCAACCGAAACGCCTCCGTCGCGGCGCCGGCGGCGAATTTTTTATCACCATCAGCGAGGTGCAACTCAAACCACGTCGCCATCGCCTGATGCCGGAACACCCGCGCGGGCGGGTCCTTGACGACGTCGCCACTCACCATGCCCCCTTGCGAAAGCCGACCAACACAATGACGCCGGGCCGCAACGCATACGGCGTGAACCGCCACGCGCCCGCGTCCGGCACCCGGCCAATGATTTCCGGCGCGCAAATCAGCACGTCACCAAACCACCGCCGCGGCTCACCCGGCCAAAAGCCGGCGTTGGGAAACTTCCGCAACACCCACGGCAGCGGCCAGTAATCCCCGGCGACCACTTGAATCACCGCGTCCGGCGGGCAGCGCGCCGCCAAGTCGCGCGCGAGGTCGTTCATCGCCGGCGCCGACGGTGCGTAAGCCAGCGGATTATCCGCGCGCGCCTGATGGTGAAAACTGCGCGCCCAAGTTTCCGCCAGCAGCAGCGCGAAGAACACGCCCAGCACCAGCCCGCCGACCATCAGCGACCGGCGCCGCCGCAGCCCGTCCAGCCCGACGCCCGCCAGCAGCGTCAACAACAGCAGCGGCTCCAGCATCAACCACGGCGTCTTGTATGGCAGCGCGCAATGGAACAACAACAACCCGGCCAGCCCCGTCGCCAAAATCCTCACCGCCGGTTCGCGCCATTGAAACAGCACCGCCGTCGTCGCCGCCAGCGACCCCAGCCACACACTCCACGGCAACCCCGGCCCATGCCACGAACCGAACCACGCGAAGAATTGCCACCACGGCCAATGATGCTCGGCCCCCAACCCGCGCCGCGTATGCAACGCCATCGCCCGCCACAAATTCTCCGGTCCAATGCACACCAACACCACCGCCAGCGCGACCAGCCCCGCCCCAAAAATTAACTTGGCGTCTCGGCGTCTTGGCGCGAACCCCAATGGTTTTTCACGAAAGCCCAGCCAAAACGGCCAGCCCACGAGAACGACCGTGACCGCCGCGTTCTCCTTGGTCGCCACCATCAATCCCGCCAGCGCGCCGCTGACGACGGCCCATCGCCAGCGGCCCGACTCGCGCCAGCGCCACAACGCCGCCAGCAACCACACCGTCAGCAGCAGCAGCAAACTTTCATGGATGAAGACGCGGCTATAATAATGAAACGGCGCGGCGACGCAGACCATCAGCGCCGCGAGCAACGCCGGAACCTTCCCCAGCCACGGCGCGAGCAACAACACCGACGCCGCCGCCAATGCCCCGCACCACACCGTCGTCAACCGCAGCGCCCACGCCTCCATTTGCGACATGGAACTCACCCCCAGGATTTTGCACGGCACCCCGGCCAGCCAGAACAACGTCGGCCCGTGATGCTCATGCGGCCGGTACTGAAAACCGCCCGCCGACAATGACTCCTCCAGCAACAGCGCGTTATTCGCCTCGTCCGTGTGAAACGGCATATCACCCAACCCCGGCCAGCGCAACAACAGCGCAAGCAAAAACACGGCGAGGGCGGCGGCGCATAGGCAACGCGAAAAATTCATGGCGAGATTATGCCGCGCACCAGCGTCGGCGACAACCTTGGAATCAATCCCGCGCCCCGCAAAACCTCCAGATTATTTCGCCGGCACGCCCCAGACCTCGACCTCGATGTAGTGATTCGCCGCGTTGGTCGTGTTGCCCTTGCTGAAGAGGCGGACGTAGCGGCTCTTCGCGCCCTTGGCGTCAATCAACTTGCCCTCGTAAGTCTCCAAGTAGGAAAAATCCTTGCCCGCGCCGGGCGTGCTGTTGAACACCGTGGTTACGCCGGAAATGAAATCGGGGTCATCGGACACCTGCACCACCACGTCGTGATACACGCGGGCTTGCGAGTGGAAATGCCACACCAAAACCGCGTTGATGATGGAGGTCTGGCCGAGGTCGAGCTGCACCCACTGTTTGCCGTCGCCCAGCTCGACGAAATTGCCCTCGTCGCCGTCCTTCACCCCGTCGGTAATCATCACCAACTCGCCCAGCAACGGCTCGCTGTCGCTGCTGGTGACGGCCTTGCCCTGCGCCAAATTCACCGCGTCCCTCGGCAACATAAACGGCGGGCGCTCGCCCTTGCGCGCGGGTTCCAGGTTGGCCACCTTCACCGGCACGGGCGTGCCGATGAGCACCGGCTTGGGCAATTCAGTTTTAAGCGGCACCAAATCCGCGGCAAGCGCGACGGTCACGGTTAGCGTTAGTGCCAAGGATATGCAGACGGTTTTTTTCATAGCTCACGATTCTGTTGCAAAAATCCCAAAAGCCAAGCCTTAAATTCACCGCGGCAACGCGAGGGACGCGGCAGTTTTTTGGTTTTCCAGTTGTAAACTTGGCGTCTCCGCGTCTTTGCGCGAGGTCCCTTTTTGACTGATGGAATAGCCAACGGCGGAACAAATTCCCCTCTGCGTGAGGGGAATTAGCGCGGGTGAGAGGCATGTCCGGTGAGGGTGGTCGCAGCGGGGGCAATTCCTCTCCACGAGAATCCCTTTGGGCCTTGCCGCCCAATCTCGCTGCCGCGCCAATATTCATTGACATCAGCAACGGCTTCGTCATTATCTGGGTCGAAGCATTCGCAATTATGAAAAAATCCCTCGCCCTATTCTGTTGTTTGTCGGTCACCGCCGGCGCGCTGACGGTCAACTGCCACGCCCAATTGTCCACGCCGGACCAGCAAAAAAATTACGACTCCGTTTTCGGCGTCAAACTCAAGCAACGCTCCTACCCCTACGAGGTCGCTCTCATTGACAGCCAGCCCGCCGGTAATGTGCTGGTTCCCGGCGAGCAGCCCGTGTTCACTTTTCTGGTCAAAAACAATCTCGCCGAACCCATCCGCGCCGCCGATGCCAGGGTCAGTGTCATCGCCTACGGCAATGTCGGCGATCCGACCGCTGACTATGGCAACTGCTGGTTCCCAATATTGTACAAAAAGGCCGACCTCCCCGACATTCCCGTCAATATTGACCTGCCGGCCAAAGGCTCGCAACTCGTGACCGTCAGCGCCACCTTGCCGGAAACCTTCGGCGCCTACGCGCTGGTCTTCGACCTCGGCGGGCCGGGCCGCGTCTTCGGCACCTCGTGCATCCGCACCTTCGCCCCCAACCCCGAAAAAATCCAGTACCCCAAATACTCCCTCGACCACGTGGTCGGCCCGCCCGTCCTCGACCGCCTCGGCGTCCGCGCCGTCCGCATGGAAATCGGCTTCCACAAGCGCACTGACGCTGACTATGAGAAAAAAATGGAGCGGCTCGCCGGGGAATTAAAATCCTTCGCCGACCGCAACATCACCGTCCTCTGCACCATCGGCGCCGGCGGCGAGCAGCCCATGAACCGCTACCGTCCGCATCTCAGCGCCGACGGGGTCATGCTCAAGACCAAATACGACATGGCCTGGCTGCCCAAGGACGACGGGGAGTTCCAGTATTATGTCGCCGCGTTGTGCAAAAAATTCGGCTGGCCCAACGGCCCGGTCACCGCCGTGCAGTTGTGGAACGAGCCGTGGGAAGGCATCAGCATCAGCGGCTGGGGCGCGGACATGCTGCGTTACCGCGAGATTTACACGGCGATGGCCAGGGGCGTCGAGGAAGGCCGGCAGGCCGGCGCGGAGGTGCTGGTCACCGGCTGCGACTCGTCCATGAACTCGCTCGACAAACTCTTCGGCGACGGCAGGGACGATTTCCTGAAATGGTTCGACGCCTGCACCATCCACTACCAAGGCATGAGCTGTCCCGTCTTGTACAAATCATGGTTCGACCGGCAGGGGCCGAACGGGCGCGTCAAAATCTGGGACACCGAAAGCTGGGTTGCCAACGCTGACGACCGCGTCATCGCCGTCATCGCCTCCAACCGCGCCGCCGGCTATGACCGGTCCATGGGCACTTGTCATAGCAACATCTCCACGCCCCCGCGCGGCGTGGTTACCTTGCCGGATGGCACGAAGAAAAGGCTCGACAACTATCACGTGTGGTCCACCGCCGCGGTCATCGGGGCCACGCAGCATTTCGTCGGCGAGCGCGATTTCCGCGAACTGCTCTTCAAGAACGGCCTCCCGTGGGTCATGGTGTTCGACGGTCTGAAGAACAACGCCGAGGACGGCACCATCGTCATCGTCGGCAATCTCACCGAGGCTTACGGCGACAACCAAACGCTGTTCCACCGCGTGCGCAGCAAGGTCGAGACCAAGCGCAAGGAACTCGCCGCCCAACTCGCCGCGCTGCCCGCCACCGCGCCGTCCGACGACCCCCGGCGGGTCGCCATTCTCCAGGAACTTTACCCCCTCGGCGCCTCGCTGGACACCAAGCTGACGCTGCCCAACCCCGCCGGGGAGTTCGCCATGTACGACCTCTACGGCAACCCCGTGCCCGCCGCTGACAATGGCGACCTGCTCGTCCCGCTCAGCCACGCCGGGCATTTCCTTCGCGCCAACGGCGCGCCCGGCTCGTTCGGGCGTTTGCTCAAGGCCATCGCCGCCGCTCGTGTTGACGGTTACGACCCGCTGGCCCTCACCGCCCACGACCTCACCGCGCCCGTCGCGCAAAAACCCGCGCTGCGGCTCACCCTGACCAATATCCTCAACCGCCCCGTCAGCGGCTCGCTGAACGTCACCCTTGGCCAGCTCGCCCTCGACTTGCCCGCCAGGGTTGACTTGCAGGCGCACGAGACCAAGGACCTCCTCATCCCCGTCACCGGCGGCGTGGCGGTGACCAACAACACCTACCCGCTGAGTGTCACCTTCGACGCCGGCGCTGACGGTCAGTCCGCGCTCCAGGAAAACTTGCGTGTCAACTATGTCGCCAAACGCACCGTCAGCGTGGACGGCAATCTTGACGACTGGCCGGACGTGCTGCCGCAGCCGGTGTTCGCCGGCGCTGACCAAGGCCCCGGCATGATGGAGGCGATGTGGCTGCCGTTCACGAAATTCGACACCGCGCAAAAACCCGGCCTCGCCACCGGCTATCTCGCCCATGACGACCAGTATTTTTACTTCGCCGCGAAAATCGCCGACCCCACGCCCGACGCCGGCACCTATCGTTTTGCCACGCGAAACATGGACGACGATTTCTATCCCGCTCACTCAATGGAGTACGACACGAAGGAGACCTTCCAGAAAATTGACTTCGACTGGCTCCACCGCGACCACTCCGGCGCGCGCGCCGCCGGCGCCTTGCTCAAGCCCGGCTCCAAGACCGAGCGCAGCTACGTTTGCTGGGTGCCCGTCGCCCGCAACCTTGGCGTGGACCTTGACTTGCCGGCCGATGCCACCAAGCTCGTCTCGCTCTACTTCCACGACTTCGACCAGCACCTGAACGGCCGCGGCAACAGCAAAATCGAGGTGCTCGACCTCGCCACCAACAAAGTGCTGGCCACCGCCAATGTCAAGGAATACGGCCCCGGCAACTACCTCACCTTCCGGCTTTCCGGCAAGGTCAGAATCGCCATCACGCCGAACGGTTGGATGGAGACGAACCTCAGCGGCATTTTCTTCGACCCCGACCCCGCCGCGAAAAATCCCGCCGGCGCGAGCGCGGAACTGGCCGGCGAGGACTTGACCACCGCCGGCAACTGGCCCGAAAAATACGGCAAGGACGGCTACCACGTCTTCGGCACCGACCCGCAAATCCCCGCCTACGCCAAGTGCGCCCCGACCGAGATAATTGTCAAAACCGACTACTACTGGCCCGAAGGCGTCCGCCGCTACTCCTACCGCACCCGCGCCACGCTGCCCTTCGGCACCAACCCGAAACACGACAACGTGCTGCTGGCCTTCAACGTCATCCCCGCCGACCAAAAGCCCGACATGTATCCGTATCCGCCCGGCACGATGGAAAAGTTCATCCAATACGGCGACACCGACTACGAATACAGCTTAAACCAAGTCGCTGACGAACACGGCGGCGGCGTGGAAGTCTGGCGCAACCTGGTTCCCGGAATGCCGCGCAAACACTTCTACGCGCGCCAGCCCGCCAGCCCGTTCGACGGCCCCGTGAAAGACGCCAAGCTGGTGGTGAAATACGACGGCAACACCCGCGTCGTCGAGGCCGCGCTCCCGTGGGCTGAAATCCCGCTGGTGAAAAAAGCCGTTGACGCGGGCCGGACCGTGAAATTCAGCTTCCGCGTCAACGACAACAACGGCCCGGCAATGGAACTCGCCGAGCGCCGCAGCGTCTCCAAAATCAACCTCCACACCTTCCACCCCCACTTCATGACCCACTGGGCCAACGAGGTGGAATTTGCCTTTGAAAAATAACGCGCACCCTTAACACTGAACAATGTTTATGGCAATTCCTCATAACATTGGTGGACTATAGTAGTTCCTCTTAACATTGGCAGGCTCCTCGTCATCCTAAGCGTAGCGCCGCAGGTGCGTAGTCGAAGGAGCGGTGTAGTGCACGGTAGCGGATTGGTTGCCGCCCGCCGGTTAGTCAGTGCCTGGCCGCTCCTTCGGCTGCGCTCAGGATGACGAGGAGTCTGCCAATGTTAAGAGGAACTACTATAATCCGCTGACCTTGCCCCAATCGCTCCTTCGCTCTTCGGCTTCGCTCAGGATGACAAACTAGTCGGCCAATGTCGTAATGAAATGCTATAGCCGCTGGCTTGAACGCGCACCCGGCAGGATTCGAACCTGCGACACCAAGTTCCGGAAACTTGTACTCTATCCAACTGAGCTACGGGTGCTTTGAGAAATGTTATGCTATCGCCGTTTTTTATTTTGGCAAGCAGGTTTTCTTGTTTGACGGGGGCTGGACATCGGCGTAACGTTTTGTATTTGGTGCCGCGCGTTTCGGCATCGTGAACAGGACAATTTTATATGAAACACAATGCTATTACCGTGGACGGCAATGAAGCCGCCGCTTCCGTGGCGTACCGGCTCAGCGAGGCCATCGCCCTTTATCCCATCACCCCTTCGACGCCGATGGGCGAGTCGTCCGACGAATGGTCGGCGAAGGGCAAGAAGAACCTCTGGGGTAACACGCCGGCGGTGGTGGAGATGCAATCGGAGGCGGGGGTGGCGGGGACGATTCACGGCATTTTGCAAGCGGGGACGTTGGCGACCACGTTCACGGCGTCGCAGGGGTTGTTGTTGATGATTCCGGTGATGTACAAAATCGCGGGCGAGTTGTCGCCGTTCGTGCTGCATGTGACGGCGCGGGCGTTGGCGACCAATTCGCTGTCCATCTTTGGCGACCACTCGGACGTGATGGCGGTGCGGCAGACGGGGTTTGCGATGTTGAACTCGGCCAATGTTCAGGAAGCGCAGGACATGGCGGCGATTGCCCATCTGGCCACGTTGCAGACGCGCGTGCCGTTTTTGCATTTCTTCGACGGGTTCCGCACTTCGCATGAAATCAACCAGATTGATTACTTGACCGACGACGCGCTACGCGGGCTGCTCGACGCGAACGCGCTGACCAATTTTTACAAAAACGCGCTGACGCCGGACCGTCCGACCCTGCGCGGCACGACGCAAAATCCCGATGTGTATTTCCAGACGCGCGAGGCGGGCAATCCGTTCTATCTCGACACGCCCGCGGCGGTGCAGCGCATCATGGACCAGTTCGCCAAGGTCACGGGGCGGCAGTATCATTTGTTCGATTACACCGGCGCCGCTGACGCTGAGAAAGTCATCGTGGTGCTCGGCTCCGGCGGGGAGACCATTATTGACACGGTGAATCATCTGAACGCCGGCGGGGCGAAGCTCGGCGTGTTGCAGGTGCGGTTGTTCCGCCCGTTCGACGTGGGCGCATTTACCAAGGCGCTGCCGCGCACCGTCAGGAAAATCGTCGTGCTGGACCGGACCAAGGAGCCGGGTTCGGTCGGCGAGCCGCTGTACCAAGACGTTATCACCGCGCTGCATGAGGACACGGCCTGGTCAGCGCGGGTCTTCGGCGGGCGCTACGGCATCGGGTCGAAGGAATTTACGCCGGCGATGGTCAAGGCGATTTACGAGGAGTTGGACAAGGTCACGCCGCGCCGGCATTTCACCGTCGGTATCATTGACGACGTGACGGACACCTCGCTGACGGTGGACGAGAGCTTTGACATCGAACCCGCCGAGACCAAGCGCGCGGTGTTCTTCGGCCTCGGCTCCGACGGCACGGTGGGCGCGAACAAGAACACCATCAAAATCATCGGTGACGAGACCGAGTTCAAACCGCAGGCGTACTTCGTGTACGATTCAAAGAAGTCCGGTGCGATGACCATCTCGCACCTGCGCTTCGGGCCGAAACGCATCTGCTCGCCATATCTCATCAAGCAGGCGAATTTCGTCGGCGTGCACCAGTGGCAGTTTGTCGAGAAGTGCGATTTCACTTCCTACGCGGCCAAGGGAGCGACGCTGCTGTTGAACAGCCCGTTCGCCGTTGGCAAAATCTGGGAGCATCTGCCCGCCGAATTGCAGACCGACATCATCGCCAGGCAACTGCGCGTGTACGCCATTGACGCCTACCGCGTCGCGCGCGAGACCGGCATGGGCAGCCGCACGAACACCATCATGCAGACGTGTTTCTTCGCCATCAGCGGCGTGTTGCCGCGCGAGGAGGCCATCGCGCAAATCAAAAAGTCCATCGAAAAGACTTATCTCCGCAAGGGGCAGGCGGTGGTCGAGAAGAATTGGAAGGCGGTGGACCAGACGCTCGCCAATTTGCACGAGGTCAAGGTTCCGGCGACCGTCAGCGCCACGCGCACTCGTCCCGCCGCCGTGCCGGACGCGGCGCCGGAGTTCATGCACCGCGTCACGGCGCTGATGATTGAGGGGCGCGGCGATACGCTGCCGGTCAGCGCCTTCCCGGTGGACGGCATTTGGCCGACCGACACGGCGCGCTGGGAGAAACGCAATCTTTCGCAAATGATTCCGGCGTGGGATGCCTCGCTGTGCATTCAGTGTAACAAATGCTCGCTGGGTTGCCCGCACGCGGCCATTCGCGGGAAGTTTTACGCCGAGGGTGAGTTGAAAGACCCGCCGCCGACATTCAAATCCACGCCGTTCAAGTCGCGTGAGAATCCCAGCAACCTGTTCACCATTCAGGTCGCGCCGGAGGATTGCACCGGCTGCACGCTGTGCGTCGCTGTCTGTCCGGGCAAGGACAAGAAAGACCCGACCCGTCGCGCGCTGACGATGGTGCCGCAGGAACCCATCCTTGCCGATGAGCGCGTGAACTGGGATTATTTCCTCAAACTGCCGAATCCCGACCGCGCCAAGCTCAAGACCGACCTCGTCAAGGACTCGCAATTCCTGCAACCGTTGTTCGAGTTCTCCGGCGCGTGCGCGGGTTGCGGCGAGACGCCGTATGTCAAACTCATCAGCCAGTTGTACGGCGACCGCGCGCTCATTGCGAACGCGACGGGATGCTCGTCCATCTACGGCGGGAACCTGCCCGTCACGCCTTACGCCAAGAACGCTGACGGTCGCGGGCCGGCGTGGGCGAACTCGCTGTTTGAGGACAACGCCGAGTTCGGGCTTGGCCTTCGCATGGGCGTCGACCAAAAGACCGACCGCGCCCGCTATTTGCTGGCGTCACTGGCAGCGACGGTCGGCGAGCGCTTGGTCAACGACTTGCTCAACACCGACCAAAGCACCGAGGCTGGCGTCGCCGCGCAACGTCGCCACGTGGTCGCGTTGCGTCAGGCGTTGGTCACCGTCAGCGCGCCTGAGGCGCAGGAACTCGCCCTCATCGCCGACTACTTGGTGAAGAAAAGCGTGTGGATTGTCGGCGGCGACGGCTGGGCCTACGACATCGGCTACGGCGGCCTCGACCATGTGTTGTCGCTCGGCAAGAAAGTCAACATCATCGTGCTCGACACCGAGGTTTATTCCAACACCGGCGGCCAGCAGTCCAAATCCACGCCGCTCGGCGCGGTGGCGAAGTTCGCCGTCAACGGCAAGGCGCAGAATAAAAAAGACCTGGGCTTGCTGGCCATGAGCTACGGCGGCGTCTATGTCGCCCGTGTCGCGTTCGGCGCGAAGGACAGCCAGGCGGTCAAGGCCATTCATGAGGCTGACAATTATCCGGGCACTTCGCTGATTATCGCCTATAGCCATTGCATCGCCCACGGCATCAACATGGAAACCGGCCTCGCCCAGCAAAAGTTGGCAGTGGACACCGGCTACTGGCCGCTGTATCGCTTCGACCCCCGTCGCGCCAACGCCGGTCAGAACCCGCTGACGCTCGACTCCGCCGAGCCGAAGACACCGCTGGCGCAATTCATGGACAACGAGACGCGGTTCAAATCGCTCAAGCAAATGAATCCCGACCGTCAGCGGCAGTTGGCCGATTTGGCGCAAGTTCAAATCCAGGTCAATTACGCGCGGCTGAAGGCGCTGGCCGGCACCGTCGCCACCTGAGAACACGCGCGAATAAAAGCTGACGCCGGCGGGGAAATGCGATAACATTTCATCCCCGCCAATAACCGGACAGGTGACAGAGTGGTCTATTGTGCGCGCCTGGAAAGCGCGTGTACCGCGAGGTACCGGAGGTTCGAATCCTCTCCTGTCCGCCAGATTTCTTTTTAATTTAAGGTGGCAAAAGGCGCTAAAAGATGTCGTTTTTGGTGCAAATGAGTACAAGGAACAAGATAGAACCACTCTCCGCGCCCTCCGCGTCTCCGCGGTGAAAATCAGAACTGATACCGATACCCGCCGTTAAGGCCCCACGGGGAGGTATAGCCCGCGCCGAAGCCAGCCTCGTAGTCGAGGTGCAACTGGTTGTGCGCGTCTATTTGGTAAATCAAGCCGCCGCCTAACTCGGCGCGCGCGCCGTCACTGTCAGCGCGCACTTTTTGCGCGCCGCTGCGAAATTCACCGCCGCTGCTGAGTTCTTCCACGCCGGCCACTCTGCCGTATACTTGCACCATGCGCCCGCCGTTGAGCGCGAAGGTGCGCCCGCCCGTGACGCCGGCGCGCAGTTGCACGGCGTCGAGGTCTTTGGCCTTGATGTTGAGGCTGCCGAAAGTGAAATCGTCGGTCATCAAGTGCAGCGCGGCGATTTGCGCCTGTGGCTCGACAAACCAGCCGCCGGTGAAGTCGAACCGCTTGCCAAATTCCACGCTCGCGCCAACGCCGGCACCGTCAGCGTCCACGCTCGTGGCGCGCCCGATCAGCGGCGCGCTGAGGTCGCTGTTGGTGACCGCGCCCTTCGCCACCGCGTCCACGTACCAACCGTTGTCCGTCAGCCAGCTTAAATACAGGCCGCCGTGGTAACCGTGCAAATCCGTCTTCACGCCCGCGCCTTTGAAATCCGCGCTGCCGCCATTGTAACCGAGGAACAGTCCGGTGACTAACACATCGTCAGCGCCAATATTCCACGCGTGGTCGGCGCCGACATCGAAGCCGTAAACCGTCTCGTCAAACGCCATGCCGCTGACGCTGGCGCGGACATTCTGCTGCGCGCCGAAGCCGCGCATCCACACATTCTCGACAAATGACCGCGCCGTCTCCGCGACCGTCGCGGGCGTCTCCTGCTGCCTCGGCGGCAGCGGCACGCCGAGGTCGGCGAACATTTGGTCAATCTGCGCGTTCAAATTTTTCATCACCACGTCATCGTCAGCGGCCAGCCGCTCGCGCGCGATTTTCAACCGCAAATCGCCCATGCGCTTCACCAGCGAACTTTGTTGCGTGAACCACGCGCGCCGCTGCACCTCCGCGATGCTGCCGATGCCCGCGCTGGCCGACGTGGTGTGTTGGGTCAGCGTCAGCGTGTTGGCGGTTTGCGCCGCGCTGTAATCAAACAGGCCCCAATGAAAATCGTCAAACTGCCACACCGCCTGATACGGGTCGTCAATCATGCCGGCCAACACCGCGCGCGGGTCGGCCGTCTCGTTGCCGGATAAATTCAAAATCACGCGCTCGCGCCCGCTGCTGGCGGCGCTGACGCTGACGGTGTTGCGCGCGCCGCTGCCGGTGTCAGCGTAAAAATGCCATGTGCCATCGCCGTCCAACCGGCTCACCGCCAGCGCCCCGCCGGTGCCGCCGAAATCAATGCCGCCGCCACTGACGTTGAGATTGCGGAACCGTTGCGAAAAATTGTTCAAGTCAAACGCGCCACCACCGGCGAGCGACACATCGGCGTTTTGTGAAATCACATTCGCGCTGCCCGCCCGCAGCAGCGCGCCGGCGCTGACACTGACGGTGCCGCTGTGCGTGCTGTCCGTCGCCGCGAACGTCGTGATGCCGCTGACGAGTTTGATATTCGTGTTGCCGACAACCTTGCTGTCGAAAGTAAAATCGCCGCGGTGGTCGAGCAACACCGTCGCGCCGTAGCCGCTGATGGTGAGCCGTCCGGCGCCGGCGGTGTTTTGCAAGCGCACGTCCTTGCTGACGATGGCGACGGTGCCGCCGTTGACGACCGTCTCGTCAGCGCGCAACACCGCGCCGCCCGCGAGCAAAAGTTTCGCCGTGTTCATCGTCAGCGTGTCGCCCTTGACCACGCCATTGCCAGTGACGCTCAGGGTGTCGCTCACCGTGAGCCGCGCCGCTTCCAAGTATCCGCGCCCACTGACGTTGACCACGCTCGCAACCGCCGCTTCGCTCGTCACCGTGCCGCTGTCCGCGACGGTCACCACGCTGCCGGCTGCCGCGGTTAACCCACCGCTGTTGACCACGCCGCTGCCGGTCACGCTCAGGCTGTCGGTCACCGTAAGCTGTGACGCTTTCAAGTATCCGCTCCCGTTGACATTGACCACGCTCGCATTCGCCTCTTCGCTCATCACTACGCCGCTGTCCGTGACGGCCACCACGCTGTTAGCTGCCGTGGTCAACTTAACACTGTTGACCACGCCACTACCGGTGACGCTCAGGCTGTCGTTCACCTTGAACTGAAAGACTTCCAAGTAACCGCTCCCGCTAACCCTGACCACGCTCGCGTCCACCGTTTTGCTCGTCACTATGCCGCTGTCTGTGACGGTCACCACGCCGCCGACTGCCGTGGTCAACTCACCGCTGTTGACCACGCCGCTGCCGGTTACACTCAGACTGTCGCTTACCGTGAGCTGCGACGCTTTCAAATATCCGCTCCCGTTGACATTGACCATGCTCGCATTCGCCGCCTCGCTCATCACCGTGCCGCTGTCCGTGAGGCTCAGGCTGTCGCTCACCGTGAGCCGCGCCGCTTCCAAATATCCGCGTTCGCTGACGCTGACCACGCGCACGTCTGCCGCTTCGCTTTTGACCACGCCGCTGCCGGTCACACTCAGGTTGTCGCTTACCGTGAGCTGCGACGCTTCCAAGTAACCACTCCCGCTGACGCTGGTCACGCGCGCGTCCGCCGTTTCGCTCTTGACCACGCCACTGCCGGTGATGCTCAGGCTGTCGCTCACCGCAAGCTGTGACGCTTCCAAATAACCCTGCCCGCTGACGCTAACTTCACGCGCGTTCACATCCGCCTCAACGCTCTTCACCGTACCGCTTTCCGCGACGGTCACTACACTACCCGCGTTCACCGTCAGTGTGCCGGTATCTAACAAGCCGCTGCCGGTGACATTGAGGATGCCGGTGAAACCCAGCGTCGCACTGTTCCACACGCCACCGCTGACGATGACTTCGCGCGCGTTCACCTTCGCCGCCGCATTCGTCATTGTGCCGCTCTCGGCGATGATTATCACGCTACCGGCGTTCACCGCCAGCGTGTCACTGTTGACCAAGCCGCTGCCGCTGACATCGAGGGTGCCGGTGAAATCCAGTGTCGCACTGTTCCACGTGCCGCCGCTGACGGTGGCGACGCTGTTGTCCACGACCGCCGCGAGGCTGTCCAGCAAGCCGCCGGTGACGGTCAACTCGCCATCGGTCACGTTCAGCGCGGTACCGCCGCTCACCGTGCCGCCGCTCACGAGCAACGCGCCGTTGGTGACAGTAATATCCTCACTCACCAGCCACGCGCCGCTGACGTTGACGGTGCCGCTGTCAATGACCCCCGCCGCGTTGCTGCCCGTCCAGCCGCTGATGTTGAGCAAGCCCGCGTTGACCGTGGTGGTGCCGGAAAAATTGTTCGATGCGCTCAGCGTCAGCGTGCCCGGGCCGTTCTTGGTCAGCGATTTGCCATCCCAATTTTTGTCGGGATTTTCCGCCACATCGTTGAGCGGCACGTCCACGTCGAAGGAGACATCGTCAGCGACGGTGAAGTCACCGTGCGCGCGCGTGGCGGAGATTTCCACGGTGGCGGCGTCCCAGCTCAATTTGAAGCCGGACATATAATTCCGCGTCCCGCTGTCCACGTAGGCGCCGAGCGAGGTGATGTAATCGGGGATGTCGTCGAAAAACCCCTCGCTGAAATTCACCTCGTCAAAACGCCCGCTGAGGTTGCCCGGCCCGGCGGTGTGGATGAGCGTGTAAGTCGTGCTTTGCACGAGGCTCGCCGTGTCCGCCAGCGTGCCGGTGAAGCCGGCGATGGTCAGCGTGCCGCTGACGGTGGCACCGTCGGCGACGATTTTCGCGCTGGTGTCGCTGAGGGTGAACGTCAGCAACGCGCTCGCGCTTTGCGTGTAAGTGCCACTGACGATGACGCTGCCGCTGTCGGCGAGCACGAGGTGGCCACCGTCGTTGTTCTGCAGGGTGCCGCCGGTGACAAGCCACAGGCCGTTGCCATCGATGCTGACGGTGCCGTTCGCGCCGACGTGCGCGTCACTGATGGCGGCGACGCCACTGGTGACGCTGCCGCTGTCGGTGATGTTCAGCGCGCCGTCGCCGTGCGCGCCGAGATACAAATCGCCGCTGTTCCAAAAACCGGAGCCACTGACGTTGACCGCGCCGCTGGCATTGTAGCCGACGTAGCTGTGGCCGGCGCTGACACTGCCGCTCTCGGTGATGTTCAGCGTGCCGGCGGGCGCGTCGGTCGCGGTGGTGCCGTGGCCGATGAACAACGCGCCCTCGTAACCGGCGGCGGGGTCGGTCTTGATTTGCCAAAACGCGCTGCCGCTGACGGTGCCGACGCCATTCGCATTCTTGTCGTAACCGATGTCGGCGTCCCGCGTTTCCACAAACGCGTTGCCGCTGATGGTGAGTTTGCCGGTGCCGCTGTTGCCGACCTTGAACGTGCCGCTGTTGCGCCATTGCGCGTTGCCGTCAACGCTGACGGTGCCGACGCCGCCGGCCGTGTCGCCGATAATCGCCGCGCTATTGCTGACCACGGCGTTGCCGCTCAGTGTCAGCGTGCCGGCACCGCTTTGCCCGACGGTAAAATTGCCGGCGTTCGCCCAAGTCGCATTGTCGCCGATGGTGATGGCGCCGAAACTGTTGTCATTCGCACCAACCACCGCCGCGCCGGTGCTGGTGACAGTAATGTTTTCGCTGAGCTTGACCGTGCCGGTGCCACTCTGACCGACGGTGACGCTGCCGCTGTTCGTCCAAGTCGCGGTGCCACCGATGGTGATTTCGCCGACGCCGGAACCGTTTTGGCCGACTATGAGATTGTTGTTAGTCAAAATATTTTCGCCGCTGACGGTGAGCGCGCCCGCGCCGCTCTGCCCGACGGTGAGATTGCCGCTGGTGGTGACAATGTTGCTGCCAGTGATGGTGACGACACCGGTGCCGCTCTGCCCCACGGTCAGCGCGCCGTTGTTCGTCCATGCGACCGAGCCGCTGATGTTGACGGTGCCGAGGCTGTTGGCGTTCGCGCCGATGACGGCGGCGCCGTTGGTGAAGGTTGCGCTGTCAGTCAACGTTAGCGTGCCGGTGCCGCTCTGCCCGACGGTCAGCGCGCCGCTGTTGGTGCCGGTGGCGTGGTCGCTCACCGTCAGCGTGCCGACGCCCGCCACGCCCACGGTCAGCGCGCCGTTGTTGAGCCAGCGCGCGCCGTCGCTGACGGTGGCGTCGCCGGTCGAGCCGGCGTTCGCGCCGATAGTCGCGCCCGTGCTGGTGCCGCTGGCGTTGTCCGTCAGCGTGAACACGCCCGCGCCGCTGTTGCCGATGATGAAATTGCCCGTGCGCCACACGCCGCTGTCGCCGACGCTGACCGCACCGCTCGCGCCCGTCGCGTTGCCGAGCGTGGCGTTCGCGCTGACCACCGTGCCGTTGCCGCTGACCGTGACGCCGCCATTGCCCGATTGTCCCACCGTCAGCACGCCCGCGTTGAAGAGGCCAGTGCCGCCGATGGTGACCACGCCGTTGCTGTTCATGATTTCGCCGACGATGCTGGTCACCGCGCTGACGCTGCCGGTGTTGAGGATGGCCAACGTGGAAGTCAGCGAGCCGTCGCGTCCCACGGTTAGCGTGCCACTGTTGCGCCAAAAGCCGGTGCCGCTGACGGTGACGCCGCTGCCCGCCGCGCCGACGATTTCGCCGATGATGGCGTTGGTGTTGCTCAACACCCCCTCAATCGTCAGGAAGCCGAGGTTGGCTTTGCCGATAATGACATCTCGCGCGATGCCGCTGGTGCCGGCGCTGACGGTGACAGAGCCGACGGTGGACGGGTCGGGCGCGTTCTGCACGATGGCGTTGTCCGTGCCTGTCGGCTGTGGGTTGAAGCGCCAGGTGCCGCTTGGGTCTTGCACCCGCCACGAGCCGGTCGTCCACATGCCGGCAGCACTTTCGCCCCAGTAAACATCGGCGGCGGCGCAGGGCGCGGCAGGTTGCAATAAAACAGCGGCGAACACCAGCGCGCCGCCAATCAGATAGGAGTAATATTTCATAATATTTTTTGCTTCGTTAGCATTATGCTATCTTTTAGCTATCCATGTCAAATGTAAATTTCTCTTTTTTTGTCGATGCTTAAAAATATCGTCATGGCGGACACCCCGGAAACCATGGTGCGGTTCAGCAAGGACTTGATGAAGGAGGTCATGCGCGCCTGTGATTACACCAACCACAGCGCCAAGGCGTTCATTGAGGAATGTGTGCGCGCCTGTCTGGAGCAGATTGACACGGAGGGCGACACGGTGACGGTCAGCGACTTGGTGGCGATGGCGCGCCGGAAAAAGGGCCGGGCCACGCGCACCGTGGAGGACATCGCGCGCGCGACCGCCAGCGCCGAATGGTCGGCCAAGACGCACGACCTGTTGAAAAAAATCGCCGCCGCCGCGAAAACTTCAACTGCCAAATAAAAAACTCCAGCCACGAAGATTTTTTTATCCACAGATTACGCGGATTTTCGCAGATTGTTTTTTAATATGCGTTCATCCGTGTAATCTGCGGATAAAAATATCGTGCCCTCGGTGGCGAAATTTTTCAGAGCAAATTCACCGCGTCCACGTCCACGGTGACGCGGATGTCCTCCGGCCATTCCTGGTTGATGATTTGCTCCTTGATGACGCGGCTCAGCGGCAGCGGTTGGTTGGTTAGCAAAAACAGGTGGAAACGGTAATAATCGCGGATTTTCGGAATCGGCGCGGGCGCGGGGTCGGGGATTTCTTGCTTCGCCAGCATCAGCGTTTTGTTTTCACGCAAGCGTTTCGCCGCCGCCTCGATGCAGAATTTCGTCTTTTCCTCGGAGCGACCGCGAAAACAGAGCAGCACGGCGCGGCGGTACGGCGGATATAAATGCTCGCGGCGAAACTCCAACTCCTGGTCGTAAAATCCCTCCACGTCGTGATGCCGCGCGAACTGGATAGCGGGATGAAACGGCGTGTGGCTTTGGATGAACACCTCGCCCGGCTTGTCACCGCGACCGGCGCGACCCGCCACTTGCACCATTTGCTGAAACACCCGCTCGGCGGCGCGGAAATCCGGCAGTTGCAGGGCGGAATCGCAATTCACAATCCCCACCAGCGTCACGTTCGGAAAATGCAAGCCCTTGGCAATCATCTGCGTGCCAATCAAAATATCCGTCTGATGGTCGCGGAAATCCTGCAACGCCCGCTGAAACGCGTGACGCCCGCGCATCGAGTCCGAGTCCATCCGGCAAATCCGCGCGTCGCCGAACAGCCGCGCGATCGCGTCCTCGATTTTCTGCGTGCCGGTGCCGAGGTATTTGTATTGCGCGAAGCCGCACTCCGGGCACGCGCGCGGCACCGGCGCCGTGTGGTCACACAGATGACAGCAAATTTGCCCGCTCGTCCGGTGATACGTCAGCGGCAGCGAGCAATGCGGGCACTCCGCGACGTAGCCGCATTTCGGGCAACTCAGGCTCGTCGAGTAACCGCGCCGGTTGAGGAAAATAATGCACTGCTCGCGCCGCGCCAGCCGCGCCGTCACCGCGTCGCGCAACTCGCCGGCGATGAGCGCCCGCTCACGGTCAGCGTGCGACTCCCGCCGCAAGTCCAGCACGTGAATCACCGGCATTTTGATATCCTCGACGCGCTTGCTCAGCACCGCCGCCAAATACTTCCCCCGCGCCGCGTTATGGACCGTCTCCAGCGACGGCGTCGCCGAGCCGAGCACCACCGGCACCCGCTCCAGCGCGCCGCGCAGCACGGCGAGGTCGCGCGCGTGATAACGCGGCGTCTCCTCCTGCTTGTACGTGTGCTCGTGCTCCTCGTCAATGATGATGATGCCGGTCATGGTCAGCGGCGCGAAAATCGCCGACCGCGCGCCGATGACGACGCGCGCCCGCCCGGCGCGAATCAGCTGCCACTGGTCGTGCCGCTCGCCCGCCGACAAATGACTGTGCAACACCGCGACGCGCGTGTGCATCGCCTCGAACCGCCGCCGAAACCGCTCGACCGTCTGCGGCGTCAGCGCAATCTCCGGCACCAAAATCAACCCGCTCCGCCCGCGTTTCAACACCTCCGCGAGCGCCTGCAAATACACCTCCGTCTTCCCGCTACCGGTGACGCCGCGCAACATCACCGGCCGCGGCTGCTCCGCGTCCAGCTGCGACCGTATCAACGTCAGCGCCGCGTGCTGCTCGGCGTTCAACAACAGCGGGCGGTCCGCCTCCGTCTTCACCGCCAGCGGGTCGCGTTCCACGCGCGCGCGACTGATGACCGCCAGCCCCTTGTCCTCCAACTGCCGCCACACCGCCGGCGTCGCCCCGCACGCGCGCGACAACTCCGCCATCCACCCGCCGCCGCTTTTGCGCAAACACTCCCACGCCCGCCGCCGCACTTTCGCGTTCTTCAACAAGCTGCCGACCGTCGCCTCATCGTCAGCACCGGCGGCTTGCACCCAATACTGTTGCTTAAACCCGTCCTCCCGCGCCCGCACCACATCGGGTAGCATCCCGCGCAACGCCTGGTTGAAATCGCAGCAATAATAATCCGCCATCCACCGCGCGAGCTTGATGAGCACCGGCGGCAACAGCGGCTCGTCGCCGGCCAGTCCAAGCACCTCGCGGCAGTTGGCGACCTGCGGTTGTTCCGGGAACTCCACCGCATACGCGAGCGCCGTCCGTCGCCCCCACGGCACCTTCAGCCGGTGCCCCTCGCACACCTGGTCCGCCAGCGCCGGCGGCAGAATGTAATCAAACAACTTGTCCAGCGCCAGTTCCGGCACCACGCGCACATAGCGCGTCACCGTCGGCGGTTCCAAGTTGGACAACAAATCGGGTTCCATGCGCGACTTTTCCATAGTGGTTTGCCTTGGGATGGCGACCGGGCCAAATTCCCCTTCCGTGAAGGGGTGGCGGCGGAGCCGACAGGGTAGTTCAGCGTTTAAGAAACTAACCATCGAACGCTGAACTACCCCGTCCGCTACGCGGCCACCCCTTCACGGAAGGGGAATTTTGCTGTCGCCAAGCCAAGTGGGAATATCCTAGCCGCAAAATTCCGCGAAGAACACAAAGAAGTTTGCCATTATTCGTCGCGCGTCTTAATTTTAGAAGATGCGACTTAACCACTGGCCCAAACTCCTGCTCATCGCCGCCTTCTCACTGTCAGCGGTCGCCGGCGCGCTGTATTGGCGGGGCGCGCGGCTGGTCAAGCAAAGCCAAATCTACGAGCCGCTCATCGCCGAAGCCGCCCGGCGTTACCGCCTCGACCCGCATCTCATCCGCGCGGTGATTTGGCGCGAGAGCGCTTTCCAGCCCGACGTCTTCGGCGCGGCGCAAGAGCGCGGCCTGATGCAAGTCACCCCCAACGCCGGCAAGGAATGGGCGAAGGCGGAAAAAATCACCACCTTCCGCGAGACCGATTTGTTCGACCCGCGCACCAACATCATGGCGGGCAGTTGGTACCTCGCCCGCGCCATCGGCCGCTGGCGCGACGCCGACCTGCCGGAGGCGTTCGCCCTTGCCGAGTACAACGCGGGCCGCACCCACGCCCGCCGCTGGGCGCAACCGCTGCCGCGCTGGGAAGCCGCGCCGTTCATCGCCAACATTGATTATCCGACGACCAAGGCGTACGCGCGGGATATTTTGGAAAAACGGGACAACTACAAAACCAGCACGCGCCAACTGACCCCTTGGCGCGCCGTCCGCAACGAACTCGCCGTCCACCTCTGGCGCTTGCGGCAACAGTCGAAGAAACTGCTCGCGACGCGACCGGATTCCTAAAAGGCTGACGGGGATTTGATGTTCGCGCAGAGCCGCTGAGACGCAGAGTTAATTAAAATAAAAAAACTCCGCGTCTCCGTGGCTCCGCGCGAACATCATATTCAATCCACTATTTCCACGGGCGTGCCCCGGACGACGGCGTGATACACCTTCAGCGCGTCCCAGTTCGCCAGCCGGAAACAGCCGTGCGAGCCGCTGCGGGAAATCTCGCGCGGGTTGGGCGTGCCGTGGATGCCGTAGCCGGGCAACGACAGGCTCACCCACGCGAGGCCCACCGGGTTGTTAGGCCCCGGCGGGATGAGCAGCCGCGAGGTGATGCCCTCGCGGGCGGCGGCTTCCTGGAAAACCTCCGGGTTGAAGGTGTAGTTCGGATTCAGCGCGCTGTTGGTGACCGTGAGCCGGCCGTTGGGCCGTTTGTTTTTGTCGGCGGCGATGGAACACGGGAAACAGGCTTGCAACTTGCCGGCGCGGTCATACAGCAGCATGGTCGTCTCGCCGAGGATGATGACGATTTTGCCCGCGCGGGTGACGGGCGCGGCGGGTTCGAGATTCGGCACGGTGACGATGGCGCCCGCCGGCAGCGCGGTGACACCGGGGTTGAGTTGCCGCATGAATTCCTCGCTGGTGTGAAATTTGTCGGCGAGCATTTCCCAACCGTTTTTATAACCGAGAAAAGACGCCCGCGCCTTGTCGCGCCACGCGGCGGGCGACGGGTTGATTTGCGCGAGGTCCCTGGCGCTGACAGTATACAGGGTGAACGGCTGTTCTGGCGCGCCGAGCGCCAAGCGGGTTTCAATATCCAGCGTGCCGGTAACGAACAGCCCCCGGCTTTTCTGGAACTGGGTGATGGCCCGCTTGCTTCTCATGCCGAAGTCGCCGTCAATGGTGCCGCAGGAAAAATTCAACCGTTCCATCCGCACCTGCCAGACGGCGTAATCCATTTTCGTCACCGGCGCGGGCGCGACGGTAAGCGCGGGGCGCTTGGCTTCCACTACTGACGGTGACGGTTCGGCTGGTTTGACCGGCTGCGGTGGTTCAGGAGTTTTGGGCGCTGACGGTGGCTCCGCCTTGGGCAAAGGCGCTGGCGGTGACGCCGTTACTTTGGCTTCGCTACGTTCGGAGTTGGACGGCGCGGGTAATTGCGCCGTTACTTTTTTTTTACATCAGCGTCGGGATTGACATCGCCGGAAAACACCTCGGCGTTGGGGTTTTCCTCGGCGATTTGCCGCGCCTTCGCGGCGATGCTGTCGTGCTTGTCCCGCTCCTGTTGATATAGATAAAACCCCGCCGCCGCCAGCAACGCGAGCACCACCAGCGCCGCCACCACCAGCGGCGCGCGATTCCCCGTCCGCGCGCGGCGCGGGGCGCTGCCGGTGACTTTTTTTCTGGTGTGGCGGGGGGGCATGGAACTGATTATGCAGAGACGCGGCGTGAAGTCAATTTGATGTTCGCGCGGGTAGTGCGCCGATTTATTTTTTTAACGCAAAGGCGCCAAGAACGCAAAGAGCGCAGAGATTGGGTAAATCACTCAGGACTAATCTGTTTTCAAGATTCTTTACGCTTTTGCGTTAATTTCTCCATCCGTGCGCACATATTTTACAAACGTGCGCATGGATGGGGGAAATGTAAATGCCTTTTGGAAAGCGAGATGAATGAAATCAAACTGACGCACCACCGGTTTTTAGGTTGGCGCTGGCGGTTATTCCAGCAAACTTTGCAACTCCGCCCAACTCAGGCTGTGGATGAACCCTTCCTCGCTCATCAGGGTGTTCGCTATCAGGTCGGTTTTCTTTTTTTGCAGGTTGATGATTTTTTCCTCCACGGTGCCGCGCGCGATGAGTTTGTAGCTGTTGACAATCTTGTCCTGCCCGATGCGGTGCGCGCGCGCGGTGGCTTGGTCCTCGACGGCGGGATTCCACCACGGGTCGAAGTGGACGACGGTGTCGGCGCCGGTCAGGTTGATGCCGGTGCCGCCCGCCTTCAGGCTGATGAGAAACAGCGGGATGCCGGCGTCGCCTTGGAATTTCCCAATCTCGCCCCCGCGGTCAACCGTGCCGCCGTCGAGATAACAATAGCGCAGCGCCCGCGCGTCCAGTTGCGCGCGCAGTAGTTTCAACATGCTGACAAACTGGCTGAACACCAGCACGCGATGCCCGCCGTCCAGCGCTTGGTTGAACAACTCGAAGAAATATTCCAACTTGGCGGATGGCTCCTTCCACTCCCGCGCTTCGCCGGTCGGCAGCAGGGCAAGGTGACAGCACACTTGCCGCAGCCGCATCAACGCCGTCAGCACCGCCATGCGGCCGCGCCCCGGCCCGCCCGCGTCGCCGCTGTCCATCAGGTTGCGCCGCCCTTGTTCCAACAGCCGCTGATAGACCGCTTTTTGCTCGCCGGTGAGTTCGCAAAACACGATTTGCTCCAGCTTTTCCGGCAAGTCCCGCGCCACCTCGGCCTTGGTGCGGCGCAGGATGAACGGGCGCACGCGCTCGCGCAGCCGGTTCTGCGCGGGCCGGTCGTTCTGCTTGGTGATGGGCAGCGCGTAGCGTCGCGTGAAATCCGCCGCGCCGCCGAGATAGCCGGGCATGAGAAAATCAAAGATGGACCACAAGTCCAGCAGCGAGTTTTCAATCGGCGTGCCGGTCAGCACAAAGCGGTTGTTCGCCCGCAACATTTTCGCGCATGCCGAGTTCTGGCTGGCTTGGTTCTTGATGTACTGCGCCTCGTCCAGCACCGCGACGGAAAACTCCAGTTCCTTGTACACGTCAATGTCCCGCCGCAGCAGCGCGTATGAGGTGATGACCAAATCATGGCCGGTGATTTTTTCAAACAGTGGCTTGCGCTTGGCGCCGCTGATGGTCAGCACGCGCAGACGCGGGGTAAAGCGCCGCGCCTCGTCCAGCCAGTTGAGCACCAGCGTGGTTGGCGCGACAATCAGCGCCGGCGGGTCGTCCGGCCCGTGTTGCCGGCGATACGCCAGGTAGGCGAGCGTCTGAAAGGTTTTCCCCAAGCCCATCTCGTCCGCCAGAATCCCCGACATGGAATTACGCATCAAGTGGTGCAGCCAATTGACGCCAGTTCGTTGATAGGGGCGTGCCAGCCGCGCCAGCTCCGCCGGCAACGGCACCTCGGCAAACTCGGTCAACGCGCGCGGCGGCTGCCACCGCGAGCGCGAGGTTAGATGCCAGTTGTTCGCCGCCAGCGTATTCGCCAGATACGCCGCATACCGCGCGTCAATCCGCAACGGCCCGCCGCCGCCGCTCTGCCGCGCCTGACAATCACGAATGACCTCCTGGAACTCGTGCACCGATTGCGTCGGCAACAATGCGATGCGTCCGTTCGTCATGCGCTGGTGGCTGACGCCGATGTTGAGCAGTCGTTGTACCTCGGCGTGCGAGAGTGACGACTGCCCGCGCGCCTCGCGGAAATCAATCCCCACCGATAGCCAGTCCTCGCCCGACGCTGATACTGTTACCTCCGGCTCGATGCGGTCGCACTTCTCAATCAAGTCGTGCAAGCGCGGCGTGAACGATACCGCCCACTCCGCGCACCACTTCGGCAGCACATTGGCGAGGAAAAAGCCGACGCGCCCCTCGCCCGTCAGCGTGTACCATTCCGGCTGGCGCTGGCCCGGCAAAAATCCCGCGCCGAGGATTTGCGCAACCAGCGCCCGTTCCGCCTGGCGGTCGCGGATGAAATAACGCAACGCGTCGTCCGGGTCGGGCCGCCACGCCTCCTGGTCGGTGTCAACGGCGTGATTGCCCTGCAACACAAATTTCCCGTCGCCGTACGCGACCACCACCTTGCAACTCAGCCCCGACAACAGGCCGTCGAGCGTCACCTCGACGCGCGGCTTGATGGCGCGGAACTCCAGCCGGTCGCAGCCCGCGTCCATGACCACATTCGCCTGCCGCTCCAGCATCGGCACCTCATACTGGAAAAAACGCGCCAATTGCTCGCGCGGCACGGTCAGGTCCTTGCCGCGCAACGACAGATAGCTCACCGGCAGCCCGTTCAAATACACCAGCCGCTGACCGTCAAACCGCCACTGCCCGTAGGTGGATTGCAAAATCACCCCGCTGGCGGTGACGTCCTCCGCCGCGTGAATATTCAAGCCGCCGTCGTCGCGCAGCCGCAACTCCAGCCGCGTGCGCGGCACCGCCCGCGTGATTTCCAGCGTGCTTGCGCGCCCAAGGGTGATGCGCGGATGGTCGACCAGGCTTAAAAAAAACTCCGCGAATTTCTTCGCCGTCAGCGTCCACAGCCCGTGCAACCCGCCGCCGGTGATGCGGCGCATCGCGTCGAACACCTGCGCGTCGCAATCCTCCACCGCGTAGGTCGGCCGCTCCGGTCGCAGGAAATTCGTGAGCGGCAGCGGCGGCGATTGGTCCACCGTCGCCTCGCACGCGACATGGATTTCGCCCGTGTGCCACGCCTCGGAAAATTTTGGCGGCAGGATGATGGACAATCGCAACGGCTTGGCGCCGTCCGGCATCTCCGACAGTGGCACGTAACGCAAATCCGGCGCCGGACGCTGGCGGGCGTCAGCGTCGCCCGCCACCGGCGGGGACGCGGGATGGCGGCGCGACCGCGGATTGAGCCACTCCAGCCCCAGCGCCATCACGTGCGGGCAAATCGTCCCGTACTCACGCGCCTGCCGGCATGAGCAAAGGTTTTCCACCTCGGACAACCGCCGACCCAAATACAACCGCGCCTTCACACTGCCGGTGCCCGTCCGCACCTCGCCGCTCAGCAACGGCGGCGCGTACACCACCGCCCCCACCATGCCGCTTTCCCACAGCGCCAGCCCCTCCTTCATCGCGCGCCACCCGCCGATTTCCAAAAGGACTTCCCGCGTGATTCGCCACGGAGCATCGGAACCCAAGTCAGACATGGTAACAGTATTTCACCGAACCTAAATCATTCAAGACGGGAATCGGGATGTCCACGCGGAGACGCGGAGGATTTTTAACCACGAATGAACACGAATAAAAAAGGTTCCTTGTTGTTAGCGGTTCCTCTGCTCATGGGATAGTACCGTTAATTAACTCCGCGTCTCAGCGTCTCCGCGCGAACATTGTGTTTTTAGGTCCCTCGCCGTTATCGATGGAATAATCATGCCGCCAGTAAGCACACCTCGTCATTCCGAGCGCAACAACGAAGTTGTTGCAGTCGAGGAATCGGTTGGTCCCACCGCAATCTAGCGCTACGGTCAGCGCCGTTCGCCCTACCAACCCGACGCTTCGACTGCGTTGCTACGCAACTTCGCTCAGCATGACGGGGACTATTCCACTGATAATGGACAAGAACAAATATAATCGTTTTGTAGAAGGAGAGCCTAATTTAGATTATGCAATGCGTAAGCTAATCCGAAATAGAAAAGATGAAAAAGAAGGAGGCTGATTATTATATGTGGTTCTATTCCATTGATAACGGGATAGAGCTTTTTTTAAAGATAAATAACCCAATGCCCGTCAAATCGCTCATTCCTCAGTCGTTTGACAAAACCACCATTGGACAACGAGACCCAAAAACATAATCATCATCAGCGGGAACCAAACAATCCCGAAACGGTTGTGCAGCCATGACCAAAAAATAGTTGGCAACAATGCCATGCTCGCCACCAGACCGACAATCATTCCGCCCCGCAGTTTATCTTTCCATAATTGAAAAAACATCGTCGCCCATAATCCTAAAAACGGCGCTATGATTACATAACTATTTTTTTCTGTCGCGAGATTAAACAGCATCAAATACGTTCCGCCCAGCGTGCCAATCCACAATGCTTGCCGCGCGACATCCTTGGTTTTGCGTATGCCGAATAATGCCAGTGCCAGAAAAACAAGCCCCGCGCCAAACCGCAAAATGCGCGACAACCAAGGCGAAAGGTCACCGCCTAAAAAGTAGATGACCCCGCTGATGTCGGCATACCGCCAGCGCTCAACTGTAGCGGAATAACCGGTCACCATTTGCCAAAACAGGGCATATTGATTGATGACATAATCAGGCGCAGCAAATAAGAACGGCAACGCTAACGCTGCTGACATGGTGACCAACAGCGGCACTAACACTGCCGGAAATGACAACACGGCAAGACCGATTAGTGGAATTAACAACGGTTTGACCACTACGGAAAACCCCATCCACAGCGCGGCAGACCAGTATTTTTGCCCGGCCAATGCCGCCATAATGTACAGGCTAATCGCCGCCAACAGCACATTGGCTTGAGCATTCCGCAAGGCGCCTAACGAAATAGGCATGGCAACTAACGAGAGCAACAAAAAGGCCAGGTCTCTTTGTCGGGAGAAGAAAGTTTGCGTCACACGCCAAATTCCGTGTGCTAACAATCCAAGCATCAACGCGCGAAACAGCACTTCCCCGCACACGCGGGGCATTAACGTAAAGGGAGTGAATAAAATCGCCGCTTGGGGCAAATACACAAAGGCGGTATCTCCCGGTCCAACCTCCTTGGGTTGATACATATCGGCGCGGTTCCAAAATAAATCCGTGGCGGTGCAGTAAGTGCCCATTACCGTCCGGTGTTCCGGTTTATGAATTACCATCACTGTAATGACAAGAAACGGTAGCAACCAAATTAGAGCCGCCACTATCAAACTTTTTCGGGATGTTGTGTTGTCATCGTTCATGTTATTCATTCCATTTCATGGCCATTCAGTTATTACGAACCAACCGTTCTTAAAATTGCTCAACCATTGGCCCAGAAGCAAGTCTTTTTACGAACTAATCGTTCTGCGAGAGGTTAATAACATAATATTATTCGCAGGGTTGGGAGCTTATCCGAAATATTTTATTTTGACGGGCGCTATAAACTTGTCTCGCTTTTTTCCGCGGCCATAATGTCACACTTTATGGAATACGAAGCGGTCATCGGTCTGGAGGTTCACGCGCAGGTGAAGACGCGTACCAAAATGTTTTGCGGATGCAAAAACGAGTATGGCGGCGAGCCGAACACGCACGTTTGCCCGGTGTGCCTTGGGTTGCCGGGGGCACTCCCCGCGCCCAATGTCGAGGCGATTCGGCAGACCATTCTCACGGGGTTGATGCTGGATTGCCGCATCGCGGAGGTGTGCAAGTTTGACCGGAAAAATTATTTTTATCCCGACCAGGCGAAGAATTACCAAATCACGCAGTTCGATATGCCGTTGTGCATCGGCGGCGGGGTGGTGCTGGATAAATATGCGTTTCCGAAGGAGGTGCAGAAGGAAGTCTACGCCGCGGCGGAGAAGAAGATTCGGCTGAACCGGATTCATCTTGAGGAGGATGTGGCCAAGTCCACGCATTATGCGACGGAGAGCGGGATTGATTTCAACCGTTGCGGGACGCCGCTGATGGAGATTGTGTCGGAGGCGGATATGCGGACGCCGGAGGAGGCGTTCGCGTATTTGACGACGTTGAAGCGCATTTTGAATTACGGCGACGTCAGCGACGCGGACATGGAGAAGGGACAGATGCGGTGCGATGTGAACGTCAGCGTGCGACCGGTGGGCCAAACCAAATTCGGGACGAAGTGCGAGTTGAAAAACTTGAACAGCATCAGCGGCGCGCGGCGGGCGCTGGCGTATGAGATTCAGCGGCAGATTGAGACGGTCCGCGGGGGCGGCGTGATTACGCAGGAGACGCGGCGGTGGGATGACGCCGCCGGCCAGACTTACGTGATGCGCTCGAAGGAGGACGCGCACGATTACCGTTATTTTCCCGATCCCGATTTGCTGCCGGTCCGCACCGACAGCGGCTTGCGCGCGGAGGCGGAGGCGCGGTTGCCGGAGTTGCCGCGCCAGAAGAAGGAGCGGTTGGTGACGGCGCTGGGGTTGAGCGAGTATCAGGCGGAGGTGCTCGCCGCTGACAAGGCGCTGGGCGATTATTTTGAAGTCGCGGTCGGTGACACGAAACACGGGGCGGCGATTGCCAATTATATTATCAACGATTTCCTGGCGACGGAGCCGGACACCGCTGACATTCAGATTCCCGCCAGGCATTTTTCGCAACTGGCCGAGTTGGTCAGCGACGGAAAGATTAACAGCAAGCAGGCGAAGGAAGTGCTCGCGGAGATGCTGGTCTCGCGCGAGGAGCCGGCGCTGATTGTGAAGAAAAAAGGTTTGGAACAAGTCACCGACCTCGGCGCGCTGGAGGCGTTTTGCGACGAGGCCATCGCGGCGAACCCGAAGAGCGTCGCGGATTATCAGTCCGGCAAGCTCGGCGCCATCAACGCGCTCAAGGGTTTTGTAATGAAGAAGACCAAGGGCCAGGCCAATCCCGCGCTGGTGGACGAGGTGCTCAAGAAAAAGCTATAATTATCTACTTGGCAACAGCGGAATGATTTTTTAACCTAGGTACTCTTTATGGCGGTTAATGACGATTATGTGTTGGAACTTCTGGTGAACACCGGAATGATTTCGCGCGACGAGGCGACCGACGCCAAGGCCGTCGCCGGCCAGAAGGGCACCGCGGTCGCTGACATTCTGGTGCAGGGCGGGCGCATCACCATCGAGGAAATTTTGCAGACGATGGCCAACGAGACCGGCACGGAGTTTTTGCCGACCATCGAGCATGTGGACGAGGACGCCGTGGCGCTGCTGACCAAGGAGCAGGTGAAACGTTACCACATCATGCCGCTGTCCAAGCAGGGGCGCGTGGTGCGCGTGGCGATTAGCGACCCGCTGGACTTCAGCACGCTGGATTCGCTGCAACATTTGCTGGGCACTGACGTTGAGGCGGTCATCGTGCCGCAGGCGGAGATTTACAAGACCATCACGCGCTATTACGGGGAACTGGAGGAGAGCGTCAGCACGTTGATGAGCACCTATGGCGACGACTTCGGGCTGGAGGTGAAGGAAAACACCGGCGAATCCACTGACGAGGAGAAGGAAGGTGGCGAGGGTGACGCGCCGATTATCAAGATGGTGTACGGCATCATCATGGACGCGTACCGGCTGAAGGCGTCGGACATTCACATGGAGCCGCTGGAAAAGCGTTTCCGGCTGCGGTATCGCATGGACGGCGTGTTGCAGGAGATGCGGGACCCGCCCAAGCGGTTGCAGTCAACGATATTGAGCCGGGTAAAAATCATGGCGAACATCAGCATCGCGGAAAAGCGGCTGCCGCAGGACGGGCGTATCTCGATTGCGCTGCAAGACGGCAGTTCGGTGGACTTGCGCGTGTCCACGGTGCCGACGGTGCACGGGGAGTCCATCGTCATGCGTATTTTGGACAAGACCGGCTTGCAACTCGGCTTGCCGCAGCTCGGTTTCTTCGCTGACGACCAGGCGACGATGGAGCGCATCCTCGGCCTGCCGGACGGGATTTTCCTGGTGACGGGGCCGACGGGCAGCGGCAAATCCACGACGCTCTACGCTTGCTTGAACACGCTGAACAAGCCCGACCGCAAACTTATCACCGTGGAGGACCCGGTGGAATACGAAGTGCCCGGCATGAACCAAGTGCAGGTGAACGAGGACGCCGGCATGACCTTCGCGGCGGCATTGCGGGCGATGTTGCGGCAGGCGCCGAACATCATCATGGTCGGGGAAATTCGTGACGAAGAGACAGCCAACATCGCCATCAACGCGTCGCTGACGGGGCACTTGGTGTTCAGCACGCTGCACACCAACGACGCGCCGACGGCGGTCACCCGCTTGACGGACATTGGCGTGAAACCGTTCCTCGTGTCGTCATCCATCCGCGCGGTCATGGCGCAACGCTTGATTCGCAAAGTGTGCGCGAAGTGCGCGCAACCGTACACGCCGAGTGATGTGGAATTGCGGGCGCTGAACTTGAACGCCACGCAAATCACCGAGGCCAGCTTCAAGCACGGCCACGGGTGCGACACCTGCCGCGGTTCCGGTTACAAGGGGCGCAGCGGCATCTTTGAGATTTTCGTCGTGGACGACGAGTTGCGGACGCTGATTAACGACCAAGCCGGCATCAGCGCCATCCGCCAGCGGGCGCGCGACCTCGGCATGAGGACCTTGCGCGAGGACGGCATCCGCAAGGTCGTCGCCGGTTTCACCACCCCGGAGGAAGTCATTTCCGCCACCACCGGAGACAAGGATTAAGCCATGAACCCCCATTTCCTTCTCTCCTTTTTGACCGAGCAAGGTTACGTCAACCACGAGCAAGTCAGCGATTTGATTGAGGAAGCCGAGCGCATGGGGAAACCCATCGAGCAAATCATCGCCAACTTCGGCATCATCGCCGAGGACAAGTTGCTGGAGCTGATTGCCAACAGCCTCGGCTTGCAGATGGTGGATTTGTCCGAGGCGGTGTTCACGCCGGAGTTGCTGAGCATCATCCCGCCGCAGACCGCGCGCATCCACGGGGCGCTGCCGGTGGCCTTCAGCAAGCAGAACGTCACGGTGGCGTTGAAGGACCCGCTGGACTCGCAATCGCTGGATGATTTGCGCTGGGCGATTAACCGCGATATTCAAGTGGTCGTCGCCCCCATCGCGCAAATTGACGCGCTGCTCTCGCAATACTACGGCTCCGACCAAGACTCGATGGACGAGTTGCTGTCGCAATTGGCGGGCGAGGCGCAAAAAGTTTCCGAGACCAGCCTCGACGACCAGAGCGCCGCCAGCAGCGCGCCCATCATCAAGTTCGTCAACACCATCATCGCCAAGGCCATCCAGGCACAGGCGAGCGATATTCACTTCGAGCCGTTTGAAAAGGAGTTTAAGATTCGCTACCGGGTGGACGGCGCGCTCTACGAAATGGCCCCGCCGCCGAAACGACTGGCGCTGCCGGTCATCTCGCGCATCAAGGTCATGTCGGGCCTGAACATCGCCGAGCGCCGCATCCCGCAGGACGGGCGCATCCAGACCAGCATGGCGGGCCGGCAGGTTGACCTCCGCGTCTCCACGCTGCCGACGCAGCACGGCGAAAGCGTGGTGCTCCGCGTGCTCGACCGCAGCGTCATCAACCTCGACCTTGAGTCGCTGGGGATGCCGGAGTATCTGTTGAACTACGTTGTTGACACCATCAACAAGCCGCACGGCATTTTCATCGTCACCGGCCCCACCGGCAGCGGCAAGACGACCACGCTGTATTCCTGCATCAAGAAAATCAACACGCTGGACACGAAAATCCTGACCGCCGAGGACCCGGTCGAATACGAGCTTGAGGGCATCCAGCAAGTGCAGGTGCACGAGGCCATCGGGCTGACCTTCGCCCGCGCGCTGCGCGCCTTCCTGCGCCAGGACCCCGACCGCATCCTCGTCGGCGAGACGCGCGACTTGGAGACCGCGCAAATCGCCATTCAATCCTCGCTGACCGGCCACTTGGTGCTGACCAGCCTGCACACCAACGACGCGCCCGGCGCGGTGACGCGGTTGATTGACATGGGCGTCGAGCCGTTCCTCATCGCCGCCACGCTGGAAGGCGTGCTCGGCCAGCGCTTGATTCGCCGCATCTGCTCCAAGTGCAAAACCCCTTACGAACCGACCGAGAGCGTGCTGGCGCAAATCGGCTTGACCGCGCATGACGTGGGCGACAAATCGTTCTACTACGGCGGCGGCTGCGACTACTGCAACCAAACCGGTTACAAGGGACGGAAGGGCATTTACGAATTGCTCGACATCAAGGAGCCAATCCGCCAGCTTATTACCGCGAAGGCCCCCACCGTGGTCATCCGGCAAAAAGCCATCGAGCTGGGCATGACCACGTTGCGACAGGACGGCCTGCGCTGCATTTTTGACGGAGAAACCACAATTGAGGAAGTGTTAAAATACACGTAAAAAACTATGGCTACATTTAACTATACCGCGGTTGATGCCACCGGGCAGCAAAAAACTGGCAACATAGACGCCACCAACACGGCCGACGCCACGGCCAAAATCAAGCAGCAGGGGTTGTTCCCTGTCACGGTCGTGGAAGTCAACACCTCCACGGCGGCGATTGCCAACAAAACCGCCAAAAGGTCCTTCTCCTTCGGCAAGCCCAAGGTCAAGGGCAAGGTGCTGATGGTCTTCACGCGCCAGTTGGCCACGCTGATTGACGCCGGTATGCCGCTGCTCCGCAGTCTGGTCACACTGGTCAAGCAAGAGCGAAACCCCGCGCTGAAAAACGCCATGACCTCACTCTCCGACTCGGTCGAGAGCGGCAGCACCTTCTCCGACGCCCTGGCCCAGCACTCCAGCATCTTCAACAAACTCTACGTCAACATGGTCAAGGCGGGCGAAGTCGGCGGCGTGCTGGAAATCGTCCTCGTGCGCCTCGCCGAGTTTCAGGAAAAATCGCAGAAGATACGCGGCAAAGTCCTCGCCGCCATGGTTTACCCGGTGGTGGTGCTGGTCATCGCCATCGGCATCCTGGCCTTCCTGCTGCTGTTCATCGTCCCGAAGTTCGAGGCGATTTTCAAGGACATGCTCGGCGGCAAACCGCTGCCATTCATCACGCAAATGGTCATTGACGCCAGCCGCTTCGTGCAAGACAACATTCTCTGGATCGTCGGCGGCGTCGTGGTACTGATTGTCGCCTACAAGATTTTCGCCAAAACCCCCGGCGGCTCGGTCATGATTGACCGCATCAAACTGAAATTCCCCCTGTTCGGCGACCTCGTCAGCAAAACCTCCATCGCCCGCTTCTCCCGCACCCTGGGCACCCTCGTCTCCAGCGGCGTGCCGATTTTGCAAGCGCTGAACATCACCAAGGAAACCTCCGGCAACCTCGTCATCGCCAACGCCATCGGCAACATCTACGAAAGCGTCAAGGAAGGCGAATCCATGGTCGGCCCGATGGAACACAGCGGCCTGTTCCCGCCCATGGTTATCAGCATGATTCAAGTCGGCGAGGAGACCGGCCAGCTACCCGCGATGCTCACCAAAGTGGCCGACGTGTACGAGGAAGAAGTGGACACAGCGGTATCCGGCCTGACCTCGCTGCTGGAGCCGATAATGATCGTGTTCCTCGCGGTGATTGTCGGCACGATTGTCATCGCGCTGTTCATGCCGCTTATCAGCATCATCAGCAACCTGCAAGGCCAAGCGTAATCAAGCGCCCGCCAATGCAAAAAAGCCCGCTGGCCACCGTCAGCGGGCTTTTTGCGTCATCCTGAGCGCAGCCCTGCAAGGGCGAAGTCGAAGGACCGGGTTGCCCTGCGTCAGCGGCTTGGTTGCAATCCAACGGATGAACAGTGCTTGGTCGGTCCTTCGACTTCGCCCTTGCAGGGCTGCGCTCAGGATGACGTGAACGACAAAACCCAGGGCGTGACTTGGCGCGTTTAGCGGACCAAAAACCTCGCGTACCCCTGCAACATCCGCTGCGACAACAACACGCTGAGCCTCACCTCATTGCCGGCATACTCGGTGGCAAGAATCTTCGCCTCACGATGCAACCGCGCAATCGCCCCCGCCTCCGCCTGCGGCATCAACAACTCCACCACCCGCGTGCCGTCCGCCACCAAACCGGCCAGGCGATGCAACAACTCCTCCATCCCCTCCCCCGTCTTCACCGAAATAAACACCGCGTCGGGAAACCTCACCATCAGCGCCTTCCGTTGCGCCTCGTCCGGCAACTTATCCGCCTTGTTCAACACCGTCAGCGTCCGTTTCTGGTCCGCGCCGAGTTCCGCCAGCACCGCCAGCGTCGTCCGGGAAAACTCCTCCGCCTGCGGATGACTCGCGTCCAGCACATGAATCAAAAAATCCGCCAGCACCGACTCCTCCAACGTCGCCTTGAACGCCTCCACCAACCGGTGCGGCAACTTCCGCACAAACCCCACCGTGTCCGTCAACAACAGCGGCTGGTTGCTCGGCAACGCCACCCGCCGCGTCGTCGTGTCCAGCGTCGCGAAGAGCTGGTCCTCGACCAACACATCAGCGCCCGTCAACCGCCGCAGCAGCGACGACTTCCCCGCGTTCGTGTACCCCACGATGGCCGCGTTCGGCACCGGCACCCGCTTGCGCTCCTTGCGCTGCGTCGCCCGCCGCTGCTGCACCTCGGCCAACTCCCGCTTCACGCGGTCCAGTTGCCCCCGCATCAACCGCCGGTCAATCTCCAACTGCGTCTCCCCCTCGCCCTTCCCGCCGATGCCGCCCGCCTGCTGCCCGAAGTGACTCCACGCCCGCGTCAACCGCGGCAGCGAATATTCCAGCCGCGCCGCCTGCACCTGCAACTTCGCCTCCCGCGTCCGCGCCCGCCGCCCGAAAATATCGAGAATCACCTCCTGCCGGTCCAGCACCGTCACCTTCGCCAACTCCTCCCAATTCCGCTGCTGCGCCGGCGAAAGCTCATTGTCAAAAATAATCACATCCGCCCGCAACGCCGCCGCCTGCCGGCAAATCGCCGCCGCCTTCCCTGACCCCGCGAACAAGCGCGCCTGCGGCTGCCGCACGAACACCGTCAACCGGTCCACAATCGGCACCCCCAGCGTCGTCGTCAACTCGCCAAGCTCCGCCAACAAACTCTCCGTCTCCGCGCGGTCCGCCGCAGCCGTGTACATGGCGACCAGCAGCGCCCGCTCCACCATCCTCGGTCTTTCCTTGATTTCAAACATGAATGCAGATAAAGATAGACCACCCGCATGAGCAACACACGACAATTCTGGCCCATCCTGGCCGCGCTGACACTCACCGCCGCCTGCCAGCCCAAGCCCGCGCCCCAAACCACCGCGCTGACCATCGCCCACGTCACCATCAACGTCGAAATCGCCGACACCCCGGCCACCATGCAACGCGGCCTGATGTTCCGCGCCACCCTGCCTGCCGACCACGGGATGCTGTTCGTCTTTGAACAACCGCGCCGCGCGAGCTTTTGGATGCGTAACACGAGCATCCCGCTGACCATCGCCTACCTCGACGCCGCCGGCCGCATCCTCGAACTCCACGACCTATTCCCCTACGACGAAACCCCCGTCCCCTCCCACAGCGCCAACATCACCTACGCGTTGGAAATGAACCAAGGCTGGTTTAAGAAAAACCACATCACGCCGGGCATGACCATCAGCGGCACATTTTTCTCGCGTCAATAATTCCCTTCCGAGAAGCAACTGTGTAGTGAAAAAAGATTATGGGGCGGTTTTTGGCGGGGAGAACGGGTGATGGTGGAGGTCAGCATTGAGGTGAATGAGGAGCTTGCGCATGACGGCGGTGATGACGACATGGAAGGGTTTGCCGCGGGCGGTCAGGCGCTGGGCAAAGGGTTTGAGGATGGGGTTGCAGCGCATGGCGGAGAGGGCGGCCATGTAGAGGGCTTGGCGCACCGCCAGCCGCCCGCCGTGGATGTGGACTTGCCCCTTAAACTGGCCGCTGTGATAGACGAAGGGGGCGAGTCCGGCGAGACTGGCGATGCGTTGACGGGAGACCTGGCCGAGTTCCGGGAGGGTGGCGAGCAGGGCGGTGGCGGTGAGTGCCCCGACGCCCTGGGTGGACATGAGCACGGCGCGGAGCTGGTGCAGTGCCGGGGACTGCGCGACGAGTTGGTCGGCGGCGACCTCGAGTTTGGAGATTTCGCGGGTCAGGAAGGCCAGCGCGCGGCGCAACGAGGCGGTGGCAACCTTGCCGAGACCGGGTTGTTCCTGACGCTTGAGTTCGTCGGCACGCACGGCGACGAGCTGGGCGCGGCGGGTGTGGAGTTCGCGCAACTGCTCGCGCCCCGGCTCCGGGGCGTGGGTGGGCGGCGGCGTCAGCGCGGCGGCGAAGTCGGCGAGCAGTCTGGCGTCGA
>JAISCS010000197.1 GCA_031265365.1 Verrucomicrobiales bacterium | reverse complement strand
CTCTACTTTACCGACCCGCTGATAAACATGGGCGCGCGCATCGTCCTGTGCGACCCGCACCGCGCCGTGGTCATCGGCCCCGAACGCCTGCGCGGCGCGCGCCTGAGCAGCCCCGACATTCGCGCCGGCATGGCGATGCTGATTGCCGCGCTGTGCGCTGAAGGTGTGTCCGAGATTCAAAACATCATCCAGATAGACCGCGGCTTCACCCGCATAGACGAGCGCCTGAAAAAACTTGGCGCGAAAATCGAGCGACTGGAATAATCCGCCAATCACGCTGACGCTCGCCAATATTCATCCTGAGCATAGCGCCGTAGGTGCGTAGTCGAAGGAGCGGTGTGGTGAACGTCAGCGGATTAGTCGAATCAGCCTGTTGGCCGCTCCTTCGACTGCGCCCCTTCAGGGCTGCGCTCAGGATGACGCGGTACTCGGCCAATGTTATGATGAATTACCATAACGTTCATCGAAGTATCGCGCAAAACGCTGAAACACCCCGTCCGCTCGCGCGGACACCCCTCTTCGAGAGGGGAATTCCCCGCGTGTGGGGGATTCCTCACGCGAGGGGCATGGTCAGCGGAGTTTACTGCGATGGCAGCACTTCTGCCGATAATGGGATAGAACCATAAAACACAAAGCTCAAAGCGCTGGCAACTTTTGCATTTTGAATTATGGTTTTGAGCTTTGAGTTCCCACCCCACCCCGCTTCAACGGCAACCGCAGCGAGTGCCCCGCCATCAGCTCATCCTGCACCATCCACACGCGCGGGCGCGCCGGCAAACCCAGCTCGTTTCGCTCCAGCAACTGCGCCACCATGTCCACGCACGCCTCCGCCAGCCCGCGCGCGTCCTTGTTGAAACCGTCGAACCACGGGTCCCGCCTGCTCATCGCGAACACCGACACATCCTCCGGCACCCGCCAGCCCTCCTCCGTCAGCCATTGCAGTAACTCGCGCAACTCCTGCACCAGCAACACATCCGGCCGGTACTCCCGCATCCACCGCCCGAACTCCCCGCGCTGCCAGCGCCACAGCACCCCCTCCAGCCCCACCTGCGGGCGGCGCCGGCGCTCGCCCAAACCCGCGTGCGCCGCCAGCCACGCCGCCGTGTAACATTGCTTGCGATACGCGCTCTCCGCCGGATGCACCGCCAGCCCGACGCGCTGGTACCCCGCCCGCTTCAAATGATGCAACACCTCCAGCATCTCGTAATACACCGGTCGGTCCACCTTGTGCAAACCCGTCGGCAGACTCAACGACCGCCCCAGCTCCACCGCCGCGAACTTGTCCCAGTCCAACAACAACCGCGCCACCCGCCGCCGCAGCCGTGGCAGCACAATTAACCCGCGCACCCCGCGCTGGAACAACACCCGCCCCAGCCGCTCATGCGCCACCCGCCGGCCCGTGGTCAACGCGTGCACCTCCACCTTGAACCCCAGCCGCGTCGCGTACTGCTCCACCAACCGCGTCATTTCCCGCTGCCACTCCGGTTCCTCGTCCCGCGCGTACTCCGTGATGACCGCCAGCGTCTCGCGGTACTCCGGCGGCTTGCGCGCCAGCGCCAGCGCCTTGGCCAGCGGGCGGTTCGCGCGATACCCCAGCCGCTCCGCCGCGCGCAACACCTTGCGCCGCGTCCGCGCCGCCATGCGCCCGCTCTGCCGCAGCGCGTGCGACACCGTCGCCACGCTCAGCCCCGTCGCCGCCGCCAACTGCCTGATGGAAACCGCCACGCGGACATCTTCCCGTTTTGCCTAACGTTAAACAAGCAGAAAAACAAGCGCCCCATGCAGACACCGGTGGGAGCGCGCCTGACCCGTGGATTAAACCGGCGGAAAATCGTGGCCGCCGTCCGGCGGGGACAGCTTAACGTTAGGCAAGGAAAAAATTGCCGTCGCCAATAACTCCGCGCACACTGCCCGCGTTATGAAAAACTATAACAAATATTATGTTAAACAAACTGATACTACTGGCAGCGGCGGCATGGTCGCTGGGAACTAGCAACGCAAACGCGGAAATCGCGCCGACCTTCAAGGATGTGCCTTACGGGACGCATCCGTTGCAGAAGATGGACATCTATCTGCCGCCGGGGGACGGGCCGTTTCCGTTTATCATGGATATCCACGCGGGCGGCTGGTGGAACGGGGACAAGCAGTGGTTTAGCCAGCAGCGCATCGACGCGATGCTGGCCAAGGGGTGCGCGCTCGTCACGATTAACTACCGCTTCCTGCCGCAGGCGAGGGCGGATGGGTTGTTCCCGCCGGTGCTGGGGCCGTTCCACGACGCGCGGCGGGCGTTGCAATTCGCGCGCCATCACGCCGGGGAGTACCGGCTCGATGCCAAGCGCGTGGGGTTGAGCGGCGGCTCGGCGGGCGGTTGCACGGCGTTGTGGCTGGGGTTGTCGCCGGAGATGGCCGACGCGGCGGCGGCGGACCCCGTGGAGCGGGAGTCGACGCGCGTCACCGCCATCGGCGTGGAGGGCGCGCAGACGTCCCTCGACCCGGCGCAGATGCGCGAGTGGGTGGGGCCGGAGTTGAAGTACGGCGGTCATGCGTTCGGGTTGGGCGAGGGGGATTTCGCGGAGTTTCTCAAGCGGCGCGAGGAGTTTGCGCAGTGGTATCCCGTCGTTTCGCCCGCCGCGCTGGTGAACGCGCAATCCCCGCCGGTTTATTTGTGGTATGACAAGGCGCCGGACCACCCCAAGAAAGACCACATGTTTTATGTGCACAGCCCCATGTTTGGCGTCGGGTTCCAAAAGCTGGCGGAGTCGCGGGGGGCGACGTGTTATTTGGTTTATCCCGGTCTGCAACCGGAGCGAGTGCCGGCCAAGATGATTTATTTTTTAATTGAGGAGTTGACCAAGCCATGAGGGAAGGAAGAACGCTGAAACACCCCGTCGGCTGGCGCCGCCACCCCTCTTCGAGAGGGGAATTAACGCTGGCGCGGGAGCATTCGCTGACAGTGTCACCACCCGCCAATCTTCCCGCAACCGTGATTCCCCTCTACGAGAGGGGAATCTCTCACGCTGAGGCAATTCTCATCGCCCCTGTCCCTGCGCGAGCAAATTCCCCTCTCGAAGAGGGGTGGCGGCGCCAGCCGACGGGGTGTTTCAGCGTTGCGTCAGCTAACGCCCAATCCTCTGCCTCCACTATGACGGAACCAAAAATCAAGGTAACGAAGGACTGAGTATGAACCGGCGGCGGAAAACGGGACGCCGGGGAGTGGCCTTGATTACCACACTGGCCATCGTGGTCATCGTATCCGCCATGCTGCTGGCGCTTCTGGCGATGGCGCGGCTGGACCGGCAGGCCACCTTCTCCTACGGCGCGTCCATCCGGGCCGGGGAACTGGCGCTGGGGGCGTTGCAGGAAATCACCGGCGGGGTGCTGGGCGAAATCGTCGCCGGCTCCACCACCACCGTCAGCGGCGAGGTCCGTGTCTTCGTCCCGCTGAACCACCACGCGGCGGCGCCGGCTCGTGTCGGTTTCGCCGCCGCTGACTACACGACTGGCACGGATTTTTCGGAAAAACTCCCGGCCACCCTGCGGCAGGTCAGCCGCCGCGACACGCGCGCGTATTACGCTGACAGCGCCGCCGGTTATGACTTGGACCGCGTCACCGACCCCGGCGCCTCAAGCGTTTCCTCGGCGGCGCCGGCGGTCGGCGGGCACGCGATTTCGCCCGCGCGGTGGAACACGCCGCGCCTCATGCGCGCGGACTCGCGGCCGCCGGCGGTGTTCGCCGAACATCCGCCCGACTGGATTTACATCACGCGCGCCGGCGCGCAAAACCTCGACGGCGAGGCCCCCGGCACCCTCGTCGCCGACCACGCGGGCCGCAACCCGAACGCCGTGCTGGGCCGCTACGCCTTCGTGCTGTACGACACCGGCGGGCTGCTGGACGCCGGCGTCGCGGGCTGGCCGATGCGGACCTTCACCGGCACCGCCGCGTTGCGCGGCAAATCGTCCGTCGCCTACGCGGACCTGACGCGTCTGCCTGGCCTCGCCGGCGATGACGGCCAGGAATTCGCGGAGGAATTCGTACGCTGGCGTAACGCCGGCGGCCTCAAGCGCGCGGATGTGCAGGACGATTACGCAAAGCTGGTCGCCGTCAGCGCCAGCACCGGTTTCCTGCGCGCCGAGCTTGGCGACAACCCGCTGCTCGGCCGCCGCGATTTGCTCGACTACTTGCACCTCAAAAACGCCACCGCCGCCGCGCCCTACCTCGGCACCTTCACCCGCGCCGTCAGCGCGCCATCCTGGCGCCCGGACTTCAACGCGGAAAACCCGACGCCCGCGCGCCCTCACAATGTGAACCCGCAACTTTACCGCTACGCCGACCAAGCCGACCGCGACGGGGGCGTGAACCGCGATTTGGCGAACGTGCGGCACCCGCGCGACGCGGAACTCACGCATTACACCGACAGCGGCACGGCGCTGGCCTACGCGGTGAAAAGAGGCGAGCCGCTGCTCATGACGCGCTTCTCGCTCGCGCGCCTCGCGTGGTTGCACAATAATCCGCGCACTGGCACGGGGCCGGACACGTCATGGTCAGCGGCGATTCAGCAATGCTTCGGCCTGCGCTGGGATTATCCCGGCGGCAACGCGAACACCGCGGCGAACGGCGGCCACCGCTGCTGGAACTACGTCGGCGCCGGCAATGACGGGTTCCCCGGCAAAATCAAAACGCTGGCGGAAGTCGCCGCCGAGGGACGCGAGCCGGATTTCTTCGAGTTGCTCAAGGCGGCGATTCTGCACGGCAGCCTCGGCCGCGCGCCGGGCAAGGCGTCCTTTGACAACGGTATTTATTCCAAAACCGGCTACGGCTCCTCCTCCGCCTACAGCCCCCACTTCCACGGCGGCCAGCACGCCAACGGGCCGGCGGGTTTGTATTGCCTGAACCTCGACCCGTTCAACCCCGACGCCACCGTCCCCGCCCCCGCGCAAATCCCCGACCGGCAAATCATCCAAATCGGCGCGAACATCATCGACCAGTACGACGCTGACAGTTATCCCACCGCGATTTATTTCCGCTACGATGGCTGCGGCAGTTTCGACTCCGCAGGCGCGGGCAGCATGTTTTTCGGGCCGGTGTGCATGGTGTTCGGCGATGAAAACCTGCCGTGTTTGTCGCGCGTGGCGGCCATCCTCGCCTCCCCGACGCGCGGCGACGCCGCGAAACAAAACGGCGAGCCGTGCGCGTGGCCGGGCGACAAGGACACGGACACCATCGGCGGCTGGATTCAACCGGAACTTTGGAACCCGCACCAGGAGCCGCTGACGGTGCCGGAGCCGCCGCCGGACCATTTCCAAATCCGCGCCTACGGCTCGGCGTACACGCGGTGGAGTTGGAACGCCTCAGGCACCAAGGTCGGGCGCGATTACACCACCGGTCGCTCGGACAACGTGGAATGGTATCAAACCAACGACCAGACGGAGTTCAACGCCGTGGGGACGATTGACGTGCGCGACCGCGCGGCGACCTCGTCGTTTTACCGCAGCCCGTTTTTGGTGCGTAATGACCCGGACGCCTACCCGCTTGTCACCGCGACCTCGGCGGCGGAAATCAACCTCTCGAAAAAATCGTATGTCGGCATCAGCCAGAACCCGTTCGTCGCCTTCTCCACCGGCACCACCTCGCCGGAGGACCACGGCGGTGACTTTCGCCCGTTTTATTTCAACGCCACCAGCGCGGCGGATGCCACCCAGGGCGCCTATCAGGAACGCTTCGACAGTGACGGCACGCAGGCGGCCTCGTTCGTGCTCGGCTGGGTGGACGCGAACGGCGGGTTCCATCCCTATTCGTTCCTCACCGGCGTGTTCGTGCGGGAAGGCTCCGCAGTCGCCGATTTTTCCGGTTATCTCGGCCGCGCGCGGACGACACGGGCCGACGACCGGTGGGCGGTCTGCGACCCCCGCACCGCGCGCTTTTCCGTCTCCGCGCAATATGCCCTGGGCGGCGGCGACAACAATCACAGCGAGTGGTGGCGCAGCGCCGACGCCACCACCCGCGCCGCGCAACGGAATATCCCCATGCACGCGGACTTCGGCTTCCACACCATCGCCAACCCGGCCAACCCCTACGGCTACACGCAAGACTTCATGGCCAACACCGGCAGCGCCGGCCCGGCCCCGTTTGGCGGCGCTTACTATCAAGACCCCGACGGCGTGACGCGGCCCGGCGACGGTTGCCACGCGAACCCCGCCGCCACCGACGACGGCCTCATGCTCTCGGAAGAATTGGGCCGCGCGACCTATCCCCAATCCCCCGACGGTGACCGCGGCGTCAACTCGGACCAACGGCACGGTCGGCGACCGGTGATTCTCAACCGCCCGTTCGAGAACGTGGGCGAACTCGGCTACGTGTTCCGCGATTTGCCGTTCAAGACGCTGGATTTTTTCTCGACCGTCAGCGCCGACGCCGCGTTGCTCGACGTGTTCACCGTCAGCGGCGAGGCCCGGGTCGTCAACCGCAAAATCATCGCCACCGTCAGCGGGCGTTTTAATCCGAACCACGCGCCGGTGCCGGTCATCGAGGCCGTGCTCGCCGGCGCCGCGAAAAAAGACGCCGGCGGCGCGAATTGCGACCTGGCCGCTGACGACGCAAGCCGCGTCGCGCAAAACATTGTCGCGCATTTGCAGGCCGATGGACCGCTCGGCAACCGCGCGGATTTGGTCACCGTTTTGAGTGGCACCATCCGCGCGGGTTTTGACGCCGCTGACACTGGTGGCCGCCGCAACAAGGCCTATTTCGAGGCGCCCGTCCGCGCGCTCGTCACCGTCAGCGATTTCAGGACCTGGAACCTGATGCTCGACGTCATCGCCCAAGCGGGCCGCATCGCCCCCAACGCCGCGTCCTTGGCCGACTTCATCGTCGAGGGCGAGCGCCGCTACTGGCTCCACCTCGCCATTGACCGTTACACCGGCCAAATCATCGCCCAACAACTGGAACCCGTTTATGAATAAACCCACCGCCCTCCTCGCGCTGCTCCTGTCCGCCTCGGCGTTGGCTCAAGCCGATGAGCTGGTCAAATTCCCCGTTCTGGCCGCCGCTTGGGACGTGCAAGTATCCCCCTCCAAATTCATCACCGGCGGCACTGCGGCGAACCGTAAAGACACTCCAGCCTCCGTCCGTTCCGGCCCCCGACTGACCGCCGTCACCGTCGCGCAAGACGGTTGCAAACGCCGTTACCAAGTGACTTACTCCAACGGCGCCACGCGTGAAACGTGGGAACTCCCGTCCCGCGCGCTGACGATGGCCGAGACGCCCGGCGGCACCATCACCACCAGCGGCCTGTCGGCGGCCAGCACGCCGTTCGGCCCCGCCGCGTTCGACTGGCTTAAACCGGAATGCCGCAAAAATCAAAAACCAACCGTGTTCCAAGGCAAACCATGCTGGCACTACGAAAGCACGCGCGAGACGCGCAACGACCAAGGCGCGGTCATCGCCCGCTACCCATGCGCCGCGTGGATTGACGCCGCGACCCTGCTGCCGGTGGCGCTCGACGACGGCATTGATTACGGCAGCTTCAAATTCCGCGACCAAACCACCCTAACGCTCCCGGAAAAATTCCAACAAAAACTCGACCGCTACCGGCTCTTCAACACCCCGCCCAACCCCAAGAAACATTAGTTTTTTCACTATTGATGTTTGCATAAGATTGGTTCTTTCTTTTTTTTCCTTGGTTAGGTTATTGGTTCATTTTTTTGACAGGATTTACAGGATGGTTTTTTTGAGAGGTAAAACATATTTTTGAAAATTCTGTCCATCTTGTTAATCCTGTCCAATATTCTCATTGTAAAAGAGTGCATCCGATAAAACACTGAAACACCCCGTCCGCTCCGCGGCCACCCGTTCTACGAGCGGAGAATTATTTACGGGAGGGGAATTTGTTCGCGCAGGGACCATCCTCACAGACCATGTCCCTGCGCGAGCTAATTCCCCTTCGTAGAGGGGTGGCGGCGGAGCGGACGGGGTGTTTCAGTGTTCATGGGCTTACTTCGCCCCCTCGGAGTGTTTGGCGGTATAAGCCTTCGCGCCAATGACGATGATGTCGCCAGGAATGCCGACCGAGTCGCCCTTCAAAAAGCCGATGAGTTGCACGTTCCAAATTTGCGACTCGTCCTCCGGCAGCGGGTGCGGGTCATGCTACGGGCTGTGCAAGATGGTGTATTCTTTGTCGAAGCCGCCGGTGCCGTGGTCGATTCTGGCGATGAAGTACTCGAAGTCACCTTTGACGAAGGCGACGGTCAGTTTGTTGGTTTCAATGAACGGCCGGAACTCCGGTTTGCCGACGGTCTGGCGTTTGGGCAGGTTGTTCAAGCGCAGGGCGTCCTTGATTTTGATTGCCAGTAAATTGCCCAGCTACGAACTGGCTGGCAAAGTGGCGGCCGCTGAAAGCTATTTCGGCGGCGGGCACAAGGGGCGCCGGGGGCGCGGCGGGCAAGGTGGCCGTCTTCGACCTGTTGAAGTGGAAAGGCAAGGTGTACCCTGCCGTGATTCCCGCTGCCAAAACGGCGACCATTCTGCCCATCATCAAGGAAAAAGTCCGCCCGGACCGCATCGTCTATACCGACCCCTTTGGGGCTTATAACGCGCTGGATGTTGCCGCCTTCCATCATGTGCGGATTAACCATTCCGCGCGCTTTGCCGAGCAAGGCCACCATATCAATGGCATTGAACATTTTTGGAACCAAGCCAAGCGGTATTTATGTCGTTTTAACAGCCTCAAAAAGAAACCTTTTTACTGGTTTTTGCAGGAGTGTGCATGGCGCTTCAATGCCGGCGACCACAAAAACCTGCTCAACCAGCTTAAATACTGGTATAAAACCTCTAAACACTAGTCCTTAGCTACTTCAGCCCCTATTTTTATAAGTTTAGTCCAGCGTTACCGGGCACTTGGCATCGAACGCTGAAATTGTTAGGCAGCCATTTTAACCGCAGTGTCACCGTCAGCGGGCAGGTTCCACGAAAGCGGCGCGGCGGTCAAACCTTCCAGCGGCGGCCGCCGGTCATACAAGCCCGGCGCCACCTCGTCCTTCTCCACGTACACGCGGCGCAGCATCTCCATCTTCGCGTCAATGTTGTCAATGTGATGCAACAACCACGCCTCCGGTGTGCGCGGCGTCACCGGCGAGCCGAATTCGCGGGTGCCATGATGCGCGGCGATGAGATGCAGCAAGTGGTCGCGCACCAGCTCGGACTCGGCGGTGTTGGCAAACAATTCGCTGTTAGCCTCCTTCGTTTGGTTCCAATATTTGTTAGTGATTTCAATGCCGAGCGAAATATGCCCCAGCAGCTCCCCGCGCCGGTTCGGTTTCGACACGAAACCGCGTTTGGGATAATTATTCTCCCACATCTTCCCCGCGTCATGGAACAGCACGCCGCAATACAGCAAATCCGGGCAGACTTCGGGATACAACGGCGCCACCGCCACCGCCAGCCGCAACATCTGGCTCGTGTGCTCCAGCAACCCACCGCGCCGCGCGTGATGATATGTGCGCGCCGCCGCCGCCCGCCGCCATTTTTTCTCCAATGATTTCAACGCCGCCAGTGACACCTCGCGCAACCGCGGCTCCTGTAGCGTGGTGAAGACGCTGACCATGTAGTCCCAGTTGTCTTGGTTCAATTTGGCCACCGCCGGCGAGCCTTGCAAAAAGATTTCCACCTCATCGTCAGCGAGCGTCCGCAACGTCGGGCGGCTGACGTTCAACCCGAAATTATTGACAAAAAACCGCCCGCTCAATTCGCAAAAATCGCCGGCTTGCAAATCGTGGCACTGGTCAAACGCCGACGAGTCCGACCAAATCTTAAACTTCGCCCTGCCGTCGGCGTCCACGATTTCCAAGTCGAAAAACGGCTTGTCATTCTGCGTCCGCCCCTGCCGTAGCGTCTCGATTTGCGCCCACACCGTCTCGTCCAATTCCGCGCCGCCGTTGGCGCCCGCTTGCCGTGAAAGTTCAGTTAAAGTCAACATACCTTTAGCATGGACGCTGACGATGACAGGAAAAGAAAAATATCGCGGGCTGGTCGCGGCGGAGGCGATGGTTTAGATTGGCGGCATGGACGACGACGAAAAAAACGTCTGGCTCGAACCGCGCGACTGGCCGGTGACGTTTTTGCAACACTTGACGACCAGCAAAGGTTTCTCGCCGCTGACGGTGAGGAATTACGGGCAGGCGTTGCAGGAGGTGAGCGCATTGTCGGCGGGCAAGGACTGGCGCGCGCTGACGTTGGTGGATTTTCGCCGGTACTTGTACCAAGTCTCGGCGCGCCGGCAATTAAGCCCCGCCTCGGTGCGGTTGCGTTTTTCCGCATTGCGCTCGTTTTACCGGTTCCTGCTGCGTGTCGGCTGGGTGCGGGAAAATCCGTTGCGCGAGCTGTCGCTGCCGGTGAAGCAAAAACGCCTCCCGCTGTTCCTCAGCGAGGAACAGGCGGCCAAACTGCTGGCCGCGCCGCTGGAGTTGCTGCGACAACAGCGTCAGCGGAAAAAACGCGGGCGGGGGCGACCGCTGGCGGAGTGGCAATTGTTGCGCGACGCGGCCATCCTGGAATTTTTTTACAGCACCGGCGTGCGCGTCAGCGAACTGGCCGGCTTGAAACTGCGCGATGTGAATTTCCACGAGCAATTCGCGCGGGTAATCGGCAAGGGCAAAAAGGAGCGACTGGTGATGCTCGGCGACCCGGCGCTGGTAGCGTTGCGGGCATATCGCGAGGGTCTGCCGGAAAAACTGCGGCTGAGCGAGCCGCTGTTCGTCAATCCCAACGGCGCGCCGCTAACCGTGCGGATGGTGGAACTTTTGCTCAAACGCTACCTCGCCACCGCTGGACTGGACGCGAAGATTTCCCCGCACAAACTGCGGCACACCTTCGCCACGCACCTGCTCGACCGCGGCGCGGACTTGCGCGGCGTGCAAGAATTATTGGGCCACGCGAATTTATCCACGACGCAAGTGTATACCCAAATCACAGCGGAGCGGCTGAGAAAAAGTTACGCGGCGGCGCATCCGCGGGCATGAGTTTGTTGGCAAGAGCGACAGCGCGCCAGAGCCGCCGCGCTTGCGTCAGTGTGAAATATATTGGACACAGCCGGCGGCGATAATTGCTTATTGCAGTCATCGGTTAGGCATTCTAACATTCAATGTATGGCGATTCCCGATTTTCAAAAACTCATGCGCCCGTTGTTGGCGCTCGCTGACGATGGGAAAAATCATTCGATGCGAGAGGCATTGGATGTTCTCGCGAAAGAATTTTCGCTGACGAATGAGGAGCGCAGGGAATTATTGCCAAGTGGACGGCAGGAAATTTTTGCCAATCGCATCGCTTGGGCCAAGACTCATCTAAGGATGGCTGGGTTGGTGGAAATGCCGGCGCGCGGAATTTTTCGGATAACAGACCAAGGGCTTGCTGTGTTACGGAAAAATCCGCAACGTGTTGATTTGCGCATGCTGCGCGAACAACCGGGTTACTTGGCGGCGCGTAATGCCAAGCGTGAAAAGAACGGCACACCCGCTGACGATGAAAAAATTACCGATGACACGCGGACGCCCGACGAGCAAATCGCGTCAGCGTCAGCGGTGTTGCGCCAAAATCTCGGCGCGGAATTGCTGGCCAAATTGAAAACCGTGTCGCCCGCGTTTTTTGAAAAACTGGTCGTGGATTTGCTCGTCCGCATGGGCTACGGCGGCACGCGCGAGGATGCCGGGCGCGCCATCGGGCGCAGCGGCGACGAGGGGATTGACGGCATCATCAACGAAGACCGGCTTGGTCTTGATGTGATTTACCTTCAAGCGAAAAAATGGGAGAACACCGTCAACCGCCCCGAAATTCAAAAATTTGCCGGCGCGCTTGAAGGTAAGCGGGCGAACAAAGGGATATTCATCACCACCTCGAATTTTTCCGACAGCGCGTGGGAGTACGTGAAAAACATCGGCAAAAAAATCTCGCTGATTGACGGTCAGCGGCTATGGAACTTGATGATTGATTTCGGCATCGGCACCGCCACCGCCGCCACTTACGAAATCAAGAAAATAGACCACGATTATTTCGACGAGGAAACCGGTTGACGGTGGAGGTCACTGTCAGCCGTGGGGATTTGGCAAAAAATGAGGACTGATACCTTTTCATGGGTAATTCTATAGAACAAGGGGTAGATCAAGGAGGTGTTGCACCAGTTATGGCTCAAGCTGCCAGAGAGGTTGGTGGATGGGGAGGAGCAATTGTTGGAGCTAAAATTGGTGCAGGTGTGGGAACATTAGCAGGTATAACAACAGGTCCTGGTGCTATTTTATTTGGAATTGGAGGGGCTGCAATTTTTGGAACTGCGGGTTACATAGGAGCAGACTGGGTTACAAAATATATTCAGGAGAAGTAGTATATGATATCTAAGCTAAAATTATTTTTTTCTAGGAAGCACTTAGGTAAAAAACAAAAAATAGACTCAGTCGCAGAAAAACGATTTGAGGAACATCAAGCGGGCTGGACTGTTCTTAACGCAGGTGAGTCTATAGCGGAACTTAATTTTATTAGAATTGATCCACCATTTTATTTGTTTCAGTGTTTTGTTATTGAAGGACATGAAGCGGAATTAGCTTTGTTAAAAGCAACAGCTTTTCGAGTTTCAGATTCTAATCTTTCTTTTAGGAATCAGATGAATAAAACTCTTTGTGTAAAAGATAAATTTTTTTTCGTCAATATCTCCTCAGATTTAATTGTAAGTATTAGAGATATGAGAAAAATGTAAAAGTAAATAAAAGGTAAAAGGTGTCAGATAACATGCGAAACGTTGAAGGTGGTAGAGTGAAGCAGAACTCAACCCAAGGAGCAACGTATGAGCAGTTATACAGGTATCGATTGGCACAAGCAGTATTCGGTGTGTTACAGTGTTAATGAACAAGGCAGCCGGCTAGGCGAAGGGCGTATTAACGGTAACGATCTGGCGGATTTTCAGGCGTATTTTGCGCGCTTGCCCGGACCGCATGCGGTGGTGCATGAGGCATGTTGGAACTGGGCGAAATTACACGAGTTACTGGAACAGGTGCCTGACATTACGCGGCTGGTGTTGTCCCATCCCTACAAGACACGGCTAATTGCCGAGGCGCAAATCAAGACCGACCGGTTGGACGCCAAGGCGTTGGCGACGTTGTTACGTGGCAATTTAATCGCCGCCGTGCATGTGCCCGGGCGAGCGTTGCGCCAGCGCAAGCACGTATTGCGCGAACGATTGCAACGGGCGCAACTACGCACGATGGTGCGCAACCGCATCCACCACACGGTGGACCGCCAGCATGATTTGCCGTTGCCGCAATGCCGCGATTTGTTTGGCCGCCAAGGCTTGGCGGCGTTAAAGGACGCCAAGTTGCCGGACGAGGAGCGGCAAATTTTAGATGACGAACTGGCGTTGCACACCCTGTTGCAAACGCAGATTCACGCCACCGAACAACGGATTGCGGCGGACCACGAACAGCAGCCGACGGTGCAACGGTTGCAAAGCATGCCCGGCGTGGGCAAAATTCTCGGCGCGGTCATCGCCGCGGAGATTGACACCGTCACGCGGTTTATCAGCGCGGACAAACTTTGCGCCTACGCCGGCTTGGTGCCGACCACCCATGCCAGCGGTGGCAAAATCAGGCACGGCAAATTGCTGCCGTTTTGCAACAAGCATTTGCGCTGGGCGTTTGTGGAGGCGGCCTGGGTGGCGGTTGGTTGCTCGCCTTACTTTGGCGCATATTATCACCGTCAGCGGGCACGCGGCAAGCCAGCCAACACGGCGATCATGATTACCGCCAGAAGGATGTGCCGAATTGTTTGGAGTATGCTAAAAGAAGAATGCGATTTTTGTCCGGCAGTGCCGGCGCAAAACCAACGTCCCCGGTCGCTCGCCATAACGACTGAAGGGCACCGCTAACGGTGTCGCTTCTTGGGTCAGAATCGAGGACCGGGGATCTGAGGTTTTATCATGCCGGGGGAAACCGCCGCCAAGAGAAGTATGATCACGGTATCTACGCGAATGACCAGCCGGGCTGCCTAACAACTAAGGAACCATATTTATGCATTAAAAAATATCAACTTTGCCATTGATAATGTTTTTCAGAGATGTCGTCATCGGGCTGTTGCCCAAATCATTTTAAGTAAAATTTATGAAAAATTACCGTCTAAAATCGTTTATAAGCCATTTTAATATTTCTTTATAGCATTTCATTACGCCATTGGCAGAGTACCCCGTCATCCTGAGCATAGCGCCGTAGGTGCGTAGTCGAAGGAGCGAGTTGGTGAACGTCAGCGGATTAGTCGTTATCAGCCTGTTGGTTAGTGCTGGGCCGCTCCTTCGACTGCGTCCCTTCAGGGCGACGCTCAGGATGACGGAGGACTCAACCAATGTTATGATGAATTACCATAGAGTGAATTCAACCCCTATATTTTTAGATTTTCGTGAAAAGGCTGGTTTGGGCAACAACCCGTCATTTATTGACAAATATCCATCGCTGACGGTGACCGTCACCATCAGCGTTAGTCACATGGCAACCAACTCAAGTGCGGCGGTAAACCTTTTTGCGGCGAAAAGAAACGCCATTGCTCGGTGGGAAACTTTAAGCACACAGTTCGTCGGCGCTTCTAGTGACATTGTCGCCGCCGCCGGGGAAATCGCGCGCACAGGCCTCGGCGCGCTGGACGCGTTGCATGTCGCTTGTGCGATTGCCGGCGGGTGTGATTATTGCATTACAGTGGATAAAAGAATGTTGAACTATCAGGACCGCCGCGTCATTATTTGCAATCCGATGGAGTTTTTGAACCAGCATTTCAAAATGTTATGAACAGCGCCATGTTATTGGACAAGGGGATGAAGTGCCTGACAAATGAGTTGGGTTTGTTGGAGGCGGAACAGTTTGCGTTCACGCTATTGAGCCAGCCGTTTGATTACACGGAGTGGCGCAAAAATAATTTGTGCGCGGGCATGAGCGTCGCGGAAGTCAGCGCGGCAGCGGACAGGTTTTGCCGGGAAAATCCAGCGGTGGATGAGTAGCGTAAAAGGCGTTGTTTTTTGACAGGATGGTCAGGATATTTTTTGAAAAATAATCAAATCCTGTCCATCTCGTTAATCCTGTCTAAAATAAAAAATCTGTCACCATCAGCGGCTAATTTTTCAACTTGGAAAACGCGGCGTCGAAGGCGCTGCCCAAGCCGCCGAAGTTTTGCGCTGACGGTGATGGTTTGAACGGGGCGCGGGCACGGTCGGCGGGTTTGCCACCGGCGGCGGGACGGGTGCCGCTGGGGATGAGGTCGGGTTTGGATTTCATGCTCAGGGCGATGCGTTTTCTGGAGGGGTCAACTTCCACCACGGTGACTTCTACCTTGTCTTGCACTTTGACAATGTCAGCGGGGTTTTTTACGAAATTGTCGGATAATTGGCTGATGTGTACCAAGCCGTCCTGGTGGACGCCGAGGTCAACGAAGGCGCCGAAGGCGGTGACGTTGGTGACGATGCCGGGGAGTTTCATGCCAACTTTTAGGTGCGCGAGTTCGGAGACTCCCTCGGCAAATTTGAAGATGGTAAATTCTTTGCGCGGGTCGCGGCCGGGCTTGGCCAGCTCGCCGAGGATGTCTTTCAACGTCGGCAGACCGACGCTGGCGGTGACGTAGTTTTCCGGTTTGATTTTTGCGCGCAATTCGCCGTTGCGGATGAGGTCGGCGGGCGCGCAGTTCAAATCACGCGCCATTTTTTCGACGACGCCGTAGCTTTCGGGATGCACGGCGCTGGCGTCAAGCGGATTGGCAGCGGCGCGGATGCGGAGGAAGCCGGCGGCTTGCTCGTAGGCTTTGGGGCCGAGACGCGGGACTTTGTTGAGGTCGGCGCGGCTTTTGAAGGCGCCGTGCTCGTCGCGGAATTTGACGATGTTGTCCGCCAGCGACGCGCCCAGGCCGCTGACGTAGGCGAGCAGTTGTTTGCTGGCGGTGTTGACTTCGACACCGACAGCGTTGACGGCGCTGACGACAGTATCGTCGAGGCTGCGCTTGAGCGCGGTCTGGTCAACATCGTGCTGATACTGACCGACACCGATTGATTTCGGGTCAATCTTCACCAGCTCGGCGAGCGGGTCCATGAGGCGGCGGCCGATGGAGACGGAGCCGCGCACGGTGAGGTCGTGGTCGGGAAATTCCTCGCGCGCGACTTCGCTGGCGGAGTAAATGGACGCGCCGCTTTCGTTGACCATGACGACGCTGACGGCGGCGGGCAGGCCGAGCTTGCGGACGAACGCCTCGGTCTCGCGGCCGGCGGTGCCGTTGCCGATGGCGATGGCTTGTATCTTAAAATGCGCGCATAATTTGCGGACGACCTCGGCGGCTTCGCGGCGCTCGAACTCGGACTTGTCGGGGTAGATGACACAGTTGGCGAGGAGCTTGCCCTGCGCGTCGAGGACGGTGACTTTGCAACCGGTGCGGAAGCCGGGGTCGATGGCCAGCGTCGCCTTTTGTCCCAGTGCCGGAGCCAGCAAAAGCTCTTTCAGATTTTCGGCGAAAACTTTGATGGCGTCATCGTCAGCGCGCTTTTTGGATTCAAGGCGCATTTCAACCTCGATGGCGGGACCAAGCAATCGTTTGTAACTGTCCTCGACGGCAAGCCGGATTTGTTGGCCGCTGACAGTGTCATTCTTTACAAAGATTGATGATAATAACGCGACCGCTTCCGCCTCGTCGGGCTGGATGCGCACCATGAGAAAACCCTCCGCCTCGCCGCGGCGCATGGCGAGGATGCGGTGCGAGGGCGCCGCTGACAGTGGCTCTTTCCAGTCGAAGTAATCCTTGAACTTGGCCGCGGCGGTTTCCTTGCCGGCGATGACTTTGCCGCGGATGACGGCGGTGGCGCGATAGAGCTGGCGCATTTGCTCGCGCGCCTTGGCGTCGTCGCTGACACGCTCGGCGAGGATGTCGCGCGCGCCGGCGAGGGCGGCGTCAGCGTCAGCGATTGCTTTTTCGGCGTTGATGAATTTTCGCGCCTCGGCGGCAACGTCAGCGGCGGGGTCTTGCTTCCACAGAAAATCGGCGAGCGGCTCAAGACCGGCTTCCTTCGCAATCGTGGCGCGGGTGCGACGCTTCGGGCGGTAGGGTTGGTAAAGGTCCTCGAGGCGGGTCATCGTCAGCGCGTCGGCGATGGATTTTTTCAGCGCGTCGGTGAGCAATTTACGTTCGTCGAGCGATTTCAAAATCGCGTCCCTGCGCGCGTCAAGCTCGGCGAGTTGCACCATGCGGTCACGAATCTTGGTGATGGCAACCTCATCCAGCGAGCCGGTGACTTCCTTGCGATAACGCGCGATGAAGGGGACGGTGCCGCCCTCGCCGATGAGGGCGGCGGTGGCGAGCACCTGGCGCGGTTGCAAATCGAGTTCGTCAGCGACCTGACGGATGTGGGTTTCGTTCATAATTCGGGCCAAAAATTATACAGCGCCGGCGACGGTTGTACAGGGATTTTTTAAGCGGCGGGTCACCGTCAGCGGCGGGCGCAATCCCAATGGACAAGCGCCGGCGGCGCGGCTATGCTGGCGGTATGTTTATTGACCGGGTCAGAGTTTGGGCGAAGGCGGGGAAGGGCGGCGACGGCTGCAGCAGTTTTCGGCGCGAGAAATATGTTCCCAAGGGCGGGCCGGACGGCGGCGACGGCGGAAAGGGCGGCGATGTGGTCATTGAGGTGGATATGCAGTTGAACAATTTACAGCATCTCAAATTCCAGCCGCACCAATACGCGGGCAAGGGCGCCAACGGGCAGGGTTCGATGAAGACCGGCAAGAGCGCGCCGACGCTGCTCATCAAGGTGCCGCCGGGGACGTTGGTGTATTGGTTGCCGACGGCGCCGGAGAATTTCGAGCGCGCGGTGGACTTGGAATTGGGCGAGGTCGCCGCCGACATGGTCGAGCCGGGGCAGCGCTTCACCCTGGCGGCGGGCGGGCGCGGCGGGCGCGGCAACCTTCATTTCAAAAGCTCGGTCAACCAGGCGCCGCGCCGCCGCGAGTTGGGGTTCGCCGGCGAGCAGAAGCAGTATTATTTCGAGTTGAAATCCATCGCCGAGGTCGGGCTGGTCGGGTTTCCGAACGCGGGCAAGTCGTCACTGCTGGCGGCGATTTCCCACGCGCACCCGAAAATCGCGCCGTATCCGTTCACCACGCTGAACCCCATCATCGGGCTGGTCGAGGGCGAAAATTTCCGCCGCTTCACCGTCGCCGACATTCCGGGGCTGCTTGAGGGCGCGCACGAGGGCGTCGGGCTGGGGTTTGATTTTCTGCGGCACATTGAGCGCTGCAAGTTGCTGGTGTTCGTGCTGGACATGGCGGGCACGGAGGGGCGCGACCCGGTGGAGGATTACCGCAAGCTGCGCGCGGAGTTGAAATTGTACGACGAGACGCTGGCGGAGCGGCCGTTCATCATTGTGGCGAACAAGATGGATGTGCCGGAAGCCGCGGGGCATTTGAAAATCTTCAAGAAGAAATTCCGCCAGAAAATCGTGCCGGTCTCGGCCCGGCAACGGGAGGAAATCGAGACGCTGAAGCTGACGCTGGCCGAACGATTGACGCCGTCGTGAACCTGAAGCATTTTTTGATTTTTATCGGCTTGTCGCTGCTGCTGCACTTGGTGTTGCTGTTGCTGGCGTTCTCGCCGTTCCTCGCGCCGCTGTTCGTGACGGTTGATATGCCGGACTGGACCGACGGGCGGGAACTGACGCTGACGGTGACGCGGCAGCCGTCAGCGCCAGCGGACGGCGAGAAAAAAATCATCGATACCGAGCAGTCCATTCCCACCAACCAGCCGGTGGAGCACACGCCGTTCGAGGGTGACCGCGACACGCGCGCGGCCAGTCCCACGCCCGGTCAGGGAAATCCAAATGTGCCGAATAATCCGGGCAAGGAAATTCCCGGTCAGGATTTGTTCACCCAGCGTTATGCGCCGAGCGCCACGCCGGCGCCGCCCGCGCCCCCGTCCCCGCCGGCGCCGGCGCGGCAGGCCAAGCCTGACGGTCAGCGGGCGGAGCAGCGGCCGAAGTTCGGCTTGCGCGACGTGCCGGTGCGCCCCGGCGGGCAATTAACCACGGGCGACCCATCGGCGTCCCGCCCGGCCAGTCAAGCCGCCGCCGCCCGCCCGCCCGCGGAACCGCGGCCGGCGGCGAGTTTTTCCACCTCGCGCATCGCCAGCCGGATGATTGGCGGCGCCGCTGACGATGACGGGACCTCCATCGCGGTGCGGGAGACCGAGGAAGGGCGTTACAAGGTCAAATTGTATCGCGCTATCGGCTCGCGCTGGTACCAGTACGTGCACATGGACACGGGCTTGCTGAACATCGGCACGGTGAAAATCAAATTTTACGTGAAGGCGAACGGCACCATCAGCGGCGTGGAAATCACCAGCGGCCGGGACAACGAGGCGCTGGTGGCGATTTCGCGGCGGTCCATCGTGGAGGTCAGCGGGCAACTGGAGCCGTTTTCGCCGAGTATGCGGGAGAAGCTGGGCGACGGATTTTGGGATGATGTGAATTTTAGTATTTATTGACACCGGCAGTGGCAGGTCACCATCAGCGGGTGAAATACCGCTTGATTTTAACCAGCGCCTCGGCGAGTTGGTCAACCTCGGCAACGGTGTTGTACAAATAAAAACTCGCGCGGGCGCTGGCGGGGGCGCCGAGTTTCTTCATCAGCGGCTGGTTGCAGTGGTGTCCGCCGCGCAGGGCGATGCCGAAGGTGTTGGCCATTTCGACGACGTCGTGCGCGTGGACGCTGTCCATGACGAAGGTAATTAGGCCGGCGCGGCCGGTTTGCGGACCGAGGAGGCGGAGAAATTTTAGCTCGCGTAGTTTTTCGCCGGCGTACGCTGACAGTCGCGCGTCGTGGTCAGCGATGGCGGCGCGGCCCGCCTGGTCGAGGTAGTCCATCGCCGCTGACAGGGCGATGGTGTCGGCGATGTTCGGCGTCCCGGCCTCGAATTTGTGCGGGGCGGGTTTGTATTTCGCCGATTCGTAAGTGGCGCTGTCAAGCATCTCGCCGCCGCCCTGCCACGGGGGCATTTGCTCTAACAATTCCTTGCGCCCGTA
>JAISCS010000128.1 GCA_031265365.1 Verrucomicrobiales bacterium | reverse complement strand
GGCACCTTCGTCAACAACGGCGTCCTCACCATTGAAAATACGGCGGCAGGCTCGTCAGCCGGCTCGCCCAATGGCAATATCGAAGCGCAGTTGACCGTGGAAAACACCGCCGCCGAATTCACCAACAACGGCCTCATCACCATCCACAACAACGCCAGCGTCGCCGACACCGCCAGCTACACCCAGCAAGCCGCGCTGACCGTGGCCAACGGCGCTATTTTCACCAACACCGGCACCATCCTCATCACCGGCGACGCGAACAAAACCGTGGCAAAAGCGTCCCTCGACCTCGGGGCCAATAATTACACCGCCGCCGCCGGTTCGCTGACGGTGCTGGCGAACGACGCGCAACTTAAAGCCGCCTCAGTCATCATCAACGGCGGCACCTTCGACGGCGCGGGCGAAATCCTGGCGGCGACCACCGTCAGCGCCGGCGGGGTGCTGGCGCCGTCCGGCACACTGACGCTGAACAGCCTCACCCTCGACGACGGCGGTATCGTAAACTTCAGCATCACTGACGGCGACTTGCTCGACATCACCCACGACCTCACCCTCAGCGGCGCGACCCTGCAACTCACCGACAGCGCCCTTGCCGAAGGCCTGTACTTGCTCGCCAACTACGGCGACACCCGGACCGGCGACGCCCTCACCATCAGCGGCCTGTCCGATTACAATTACGCGCTGAATTTCGACACCCCCAACCAAGTCTTCCTCAACATCACCATCCCGGAGCCGTCCGCGTGGGCGCTGCTGCTCACCGGTGCCGCGCTGCTCGCCGTCCTGCGCCGCCGCCGCTGACTATCAACGTAACAACGCGGCAATCAACGTAGCACAGACAATCCTGTCTGTGTATCGTGGCAGGGCGGCTCTGCCGCTCCAGAACAAGAACACAGACAGGATTGTCTGTGCTACGTTAACTAGTTCGTCATCCTGAGCGAAGCCCTGAAAGGGCGTAGTCGAAGGACCGGCTGGGTCAACCCCAGCGGATTAGTTGCCACCAGCCGGTTAGCCAGTGCCTGGCCGGTCCTTCGACTACGCCCTTTCAGGGCTTCGCTCAGGATGACGGGGTAGTCTGCCAAGGTTAAGGTGAATTACTATAGTTCGATGGTTCGCCCGGCAATCCCGCTGTTGCCTAGTTGCCGGCAAACGGCTACGGTTATTCCGTCATGTCTGACTACCTAGACAAAGTGTTGCTGCGCGCGGAACGGGAATTGCTGGCGCACTCGCGGGGCGGGCCGCAAGACCGGCTGGCGTTATATCACAAGTTTTTGAAGTTGGAGGAACGCCGGATTTTGCTCGAACATCAGGCGGGGGCCAGCGGGCTGGAATCAACCGGCCAGCGCGCGGATTTGTATTCCGTGGTGCTGGGGCATTTGTTCAAGGCGGCGCTCGCCGACGCCGGAAAAAAACACGGCGGGGCGACGCCGCTGACGATGGTGGCGATTGGCGGGTTCGGGCGCGGGCAACTGGCGCCGTTCAGCGACATTGATGTGTTGTTTCTGTACGAGCCGCCGGCGAAGGGGAGCAAGGCCAACCGTTTCGCCGAGGACGCGATTCAGCAAGTCTTGTATTTGCTGTGGGATTTGGGGACGAAGGTCGGGCACGCGAGCCGCACCGTCAGCGAGGCCATTGCGCAAGGCCTGGCGGATTTGCCAACGCGGACGACGTACCTGGAGGCGCGGCGGCTGGCGGGGGACGCGGGGTTGTACGATGAATTTATCCGCCAATTTTATAAAACTTGCGTGCGCGGGCGGGAGCGGGAGTACGCGGAATGGCGGCTGGAAGACCAGGCGAAGCGGCATGAGAAATTCGGCAACACGGTGTTTTTGCAGGAGCCGAACGTGAAGACGGGCTGCGGCGGGCTGCGGGATTATCATAATTTGCTGTGGGTGTCGAAAGTGCTGCTGGGCGCGGACTCGACGGGCGGCTTGCGCGAGAAAGGGCTGCTGCTGGAGACGGAACAGCGGCAACTGGACCACGCCTACGACTTCCTGCTGCGGGTTCGCAACGAGTTGCATTACCTGCAAAATCGCGCGGGCGACCAACTGACGCTGCGGTTGCAGGGCGAGGCGGCGGACAGTTTGAAATACCCGCAGCGCTCGGTGTTGCGCCGCACGGAGGCGTTGATGCGCGAGTATTACCACCACACGCGCGACGTGTTTTTGTTGTCCAACATTTTGTTCAAGCGCATGAGCCGGCGGCGCGGGAAGCGCGATTATTTCCTGGCCATCCTGCCGGCGCCGGTGCGCGGGGAGAAAAAAGCCGGCGCGTTCACGCTGCGCGGCGGGCAGTTGCACGCCGGCGGGGACACGGTGTTTGACGACGACCCGCTGACGATGGTGCGCGTGTTTCAAATCATGCAGCAGCACAAGGCGGCGCTCAGCCCCGAGCTGGAGGCGTTGATTCGCCGCAAGCTGGGCTTGGTCAACGGCAAATTCCTCTGGCTGCCGGAGGTGCGCGAGATGTTGTTCGACATCACGGGGCGGAAGGGCGAGGTCGGGCGCGTCATCCGCGTCATGCACGAGTGCGGGGTGCTGGGCAAACTCATTCCCGAATTTGAGCCGCTGGACTGTCTGGTGCAGCACGAGTTTTACCATCGCTACACCGCCGATGAACACACCATCCGCTGCCTGGAGCAACTCGATTTGGTCATGGTCAGCAAGGACGCGCCGTACGCCAAATACCGCGAGTTGCTGGCCGACTGCCAGCGGCCCGAAATCTTGTACCTCGCGCTGATACTGCACGACACGGGCAAGGCGGCGAACACGGCGCATCATCACCAGGCCAGCACGCAGAACGCGGTGCGGTTCGCGCGGCGGATGAAAATCACGGGGCGGCAGTTGCAGTTGATGAGTTTCCTGGTTGACCATCATGCGACGCTGACGGAGTACGCGCTGCGCCGCAACCTCGACGACCCGCAGACCATCCGGGCGTTCGCGCGCATCGCGCAGGACGCGGAGAAGCTCGACCTGCTGATGCTCATCACCTTCGCCGACGTGCAGGGGCTGGGCAACAGCGCGTGGTCGAGCTGGAAGGAGGGGCTGGTGTGGCAGTTGTATTACAGCACGCGCGCGATGCTGGAGGGCGAGGAGGAGTTTTTGAAGAAGAACGCGGAGCGCGTGGTGGAGTTGAAGGACCGCCTGCGGAAATCCTTGCAGCACGAAATCGAGCACGCCGAGTGTGACGCGCATTTCCTGTCCATGCCGGAGCATTATTTCAAGGAGGCGGACGAGGGGCGCATCGCCGCCGACATCCGGCAGGTGCACGCCTTTTTCGTCCAGCAATTCGGCGACGAGAGCAACCCGCTGTGGCCCGTCATCCGCTGGCTCGACAAGCCCGCCGCGGGTCACTCCGAGGTGACGGTGGTGACTTGGGACCGCGACAAATTATTTTCCAAAATCGCCGGCGCGCTCTCGGTCGCGGGGTTGAACATCCTCAGCGCCGACATTTGGACGCGCGGCGACCACATCGTGATTGACCGCTTCCGCGTGTGCACGGACCGGCTCGAGGCCGTCAGCCACGAGTACGACCGCAAGTCGTTCCGCGAGACGCTGAACCAGGCGTTGCTGACGCCGACCTACGACCTCGGCAAGGAAATCGCCAAGGCGCGCGGCAAGGCGAAGCGGGAAATTTTCGACGAGGAGTTGGTGGAGACGGCGATGTGGGTGGACAATGAAAACTCGGACGACTACACGATGCTGCATTTGATTTCGCACGACCGGCTCGGTCTGCTGTACCAAATCTCGAAGGTGCTCGCCGACCGCGGCCTGTCGCTGGCGCACGCGCGCGTCACGACGGAAAACGGCGCGGCGCAGGACACGTTTTACCTGACCGGCGCGGACGGGAAAAAGCTGACCGACAGCGAGAAAATCCGCGCGCTGGCGCAGACGTTGCACCGCGCGCTGAAGCCGACGGAGTAACCGCCGATGACGAGCGATTTTTCCAAACAAAACCTGGCCGCGCTGCTCAATCCCAGGCGCCTGTTCAAGCGCGTTGCGGAGGTGGCGGCGCGGGGCGCTGGCGCGGACGGCGGCGCGTTGTTTTTGCTCAATCCCAACACCGGCTTGCTCGATGCCGAGGCCACCGTCGGCAATGCCGTCGGGCGACCGCGCAGTTGCAAACCGGGCGAGGGGGTCGTCGGCTGGGTCGCCAGCGCGGGGGCGCCGTTCCGCTCCGGCGACGCGCGGCGGGAACGGCGCTATGTCAGCGTCGACCCCCGCGCGCGTTCGCAACTCGCCGCGCCGCTGACCGTCAACGGGCAGGTCGTCGGCGTGCTCAGCGTCAGCCGCGCGCGCGGCGGGGCGTTCACCGCCGGCGATGAAAAAAAATTGTCGCGCCTCGCCCGCGACGCCTCGGAATGGATTCGCCGCGCGTGGGAAATCGACCAACTGCGCGTCAAGGCCGGCCAGCTCGAGACCCTCGCCGACATCGGCCAGGCCATCATTTCCGAGGACCGGACGGAAAATTTGTTGCAGGGCGTCGCGGCGCAGGCGCGGCGGCTGATGCGCGCGCGGTTGTGCTCGCTGATGCTGCTGGCGGACCACGGCGGCGAGTTGGTCCTGAAGGCGTGGGCCGGCGCGTCGCGGGCGTATGTCAAGAAACCGAACTTGCCGGTGAACGACTCGCTGGTCGGCGTGGTGGTGAAGCGGCAGCGGCCGCTGGCGATTCTCGACGTGCAAGAGCATCAGCGTTACCGGCACACCGAGCTGGCGCGGCGCGAGCGGCTGGTCTCGCTGCTGTCCGTGCCGCTGGTGTTTCAAGGCCGCGCGCTCGGCGTGCTGTCCGTCTACACCGGCCACCTCCACCGGTTCTCCAACGCCGAAATCCGCCTGCTGACCGCGCTGGCCGGCCTGTCCGCCGTCGCCATCGCCAGGGCGAACCTGCTGGAGCGCGTCGTGCAAACGGAGGCAAGTTTGCGCGCGGCGGAACGCCTGTCCGCGCTCGGCTGGCTGGCGGCGGAAATCGCGCACGAGATTCGCAACCCGCTGACGGTGGTGCAAATGCTGTTCCACGCCATGCTGGAGGAACTGCGCCTCACCGGCGGCCTCGCCAGGGACGCCGCGCTCATCGAGGCCAAGATGAAACAAATGAACCGCATCCTGGAGCAAGTGTTGACCTTCGCGCGCTCCTCCGAGCCGAGCCTGGAAAGCGTCGAGGCCGGCGCCCTGCTCGAGGACGTGGCGCTGCTCATCCGGCACACCGTCGCCGCGCGGCGCATCGAGTTGAAAAAACACATCGCGCCGGGCCTGCGGCTGCGCGGCGACCGCGCGCAACTGGAGCAAGCGATTTTGAACCTGGTGCTCAACGCCTGCCAGGCCATGCCTGACGGCGGCACGCTGACGCTCACGGCCAGCGCGGCGGCGGCGGGCAAAAAACCGTCCGTGCTCATCGAAATCAAGGACACCGGCGCGGGCCTGAGCCGGGCGCGGCAAGCGGAATTGTTCCAACCCTTTCTCAGTCACAAAAAAGGCGGCACCGGCCTGGGGCTGGCGCTGGTGCGGCAAACCGTCCACAACCATCACGGCGAGATAAAATGCCACTCCCGCCCGGGGCGCGGCACGGCGTTTCGGATGATTTTCCCGGCGGAGCAAGAGGAAGTTTTTTTGGTTGATTAGGTTTTTTAAGTTGGTCGAGTTACGCGGTGCCGCGCCGACTTAAAAAAGGTTCTTCGCCGAGGGTAATGGAAGCGCTGACGTTCGCAGGGAATGAGCACCCAACGCTGAACTACCCCGTCCGCTCCGCGGCCACCCCTTCACGGAAGGGGAATTAGCTCACGCAGGGGCATGGGCGGTGGCGGGGATTCCGGCGTCAGCGCTGCCACTGCTAACAGCGAGGAATTAAAAATCAAACTGACGCACTACCGCTAAACGGGCCAGCCTTTTGGGTTCACGCCAAGCCGCGAGTGGTTTTAACCAACAAACTTGGCGGCTTGGCGCGAGGTTTGCTAATCCACCGGCAGTTTGATGATTTGGACGCCGGGTAGCTCGTATTTTTGCACGGGGCCGCCGTTTTGGATGATGCCGATGGCGGAGGCCTCGCCCATTTTGATGATAAAGGCGTCCGCGACCCACGGCACCCCGGCGGGGAACACGCCGCCGCCAGGCAGGCTGTCTTGGTAAATTTTTTCCTCCCGCCCGTCGCGGATGGCGGTGACACGCACCCAGCGGGATTTTTCGTCGGCATCGGCGTCGGCGATGAGTTGGAGCCGCAGGCCCTTGGCCGCGGGCGGCGGGGCGGGGACGGCTAGTCGCGGGCGCGGCGACAGCGGCACTTCCGCGCGGGGTTGGGTGCCGGCGGGCGTGGCGCCGGTCATTGGCTTGGCGACGGGCAGATGGTCCACGGGGCCGAGCGGCGCCGGCGCGGGCGGGATGATGGTCTGCGCGGGCGGTTGGTTGCTGAATGAGTGGACGGTGTACAATTTGTAGGCCACCACGCCGACGGCGACGAGGATAACGGTGATGATGAGCGCCAGCCCGATGCCTTGCGAGGTGGCGGTCCTCGGCGCGCGCGCACGGCTGGGGATGGCTTCCAAGTCTTCCGGCTCCAGTTCCAGCATGTCCACGGGCACGTCGGCAGCGCCGCTGAACTGACTCAGCAGCAGCCAGCCGTCGAGGCCGAGTTCGCGGGCGTAGAGGCGGATGAAGCCGCGCGCGTTGGAGACGCTGGGCAGTTTGTCAAATTCGTCGGCCTCGAGGGCGGCCAGCAGCGGCGGCTTTAGGTTGGTGCGGCGCGCGGCCTCGGCCAGCGTCCAGCCCTTGGCCTGGCGCGCCTCGGCGAATTGCTGGCCGATGGTTTTCTGGGGGAAGTTGCTCATAACGTTTTCGCGGTCGCGCTAAGGTTCAAACAGGCTCTCCGGGTCGAGTTGGTCAAAATCGGTGAGCAGCTCGCGGTCTTTCGCGCCGTCCTTGGGGCCGACGACGCCCTTTTGTTCAAGCCAGTCCACGACCCACGAGGCGCGGCCGTAGCCGACGCGGAGGCGGCGTTGCAGGAGCGAGGTGGAGCCGCGTTTTTCTTGCCGGAACACCTCGACGCTTTTGCGGATTAGTTCCATGTCTTCGTCGGATAATTCCCCGGTCTCATCGTCGGTGCCGCGCGCGAGTTTGGTGTGTATCTCGGTCTCGTAGGAGGGCTGGCATTGGGCGCTGATGAAGTTCACGACTTTGGCGACTTCCTCGTCGCTGACGAAGGCGCCTTGGGCGCGGATGAGCTTGGCGGAGCCGGGGGGGAGGTAGAGCAGGTCGCCTTTGCCGAGCAGGTTTTCCGCGCCGTTTTCGTCGAGGATGACGCGGGAGTCGAGCGCGCTGGGCACTTGGAAGGCGATGCGGCAGGGGACGTTGGTTTTGATGACGCCGGTGATGACTTGCGCGCGGGGGGTTTGGGTGGCGATGATGAGGTGGATGCCGGCGGCGCGCGCCTTCGCGGACAGGCGGGCGATGGCCATCTCAACGTCGGCGGGCGAGGTTTGCATCAAGTCGGCCAGCTCGTCGATAATCACCACGATGTAGGGCAGGTGGTCGGGCATCGGCTCCGCGTCAGCGTCGGCGGCGAGGCCGGGCAGCTCGTCCGGCGCATCGTCGGCGGGGTCGAGTTCGAGATTGGGGTCGACCTCCGACCACGGCGCGGCGGCGTCCTGCTCATCCGCCGCCGCCAAGGTTTTGGCGAGGTCGAGTTGCTCGCGCTGTTTCTTGCGCTCGCTGGCGTGCTGGTTATAGGCGGTGATATTGCGGACGCCGGAGCGCGCCATCAGCCGGTAGCGTTTTTCCATTTCGTTGATGACCCAGCGCAGGGCGACGAGCACTTTCTTCGGGTCGGTGACGACGGGGACGACGAGGTGGGGCAGGTCGTTGTACACTTGCAGCTCGACGACTTTCGGGTCGACCAGGATAATCCGCAAATCGTCGGGGCTGAAGCGGTAGAGGAGGCTGAGGATGATGGAGTTGATGCAGACGGATTTGCCGCTGCCGGTGGTGCCGGCGATGAGCAGGTGCGGCATCGCGGCGAGGTCGGCGACGAGGACGCTGCCGTACACGTCCTTGCCGAGCGCGATGGGCAGCTTGCCGGCGGTGCCGCGCCACACGGCGGACTCGAACAAATCGCTGAGGACGATTTTCACCTTTTGCGTGTTGGGCACCTCGACGCCGACGGTGTCCTTGCCGGGGATGGGGGCGAGGATGTTGACGCGCTCGGCCTTCATGGCGCGGGCGATGTTGCGTTCCATCGCGGCGATGCGCTCCACGCGGACGCCGATGGCGGGATATAATTCGTAGCGCGTGATGGTGGCGCCCTTGGTGATGTCGCCGGGCGTGACCTCGATGCCGAATTGTTGCAGCGTCTCCACCAACAACGCCCGCTGTTGCTCAAGCTCGGCGGTATCGGTGGCGGTTTTGCCAAGGCTGTCGTTGGCGGTGAGCAGCGAGAGCCGGGGCAGTTCGTAATGCTCGTACAACACTGACGCCGAGGGTGACGGCGGCGCGGCGGCTTTTTCTTTCGGCTTGGGCGCGGGCCGGGCGGGCGCCGGCGGCGGCGGGGTGACGGTCAGCGGCTTGGCCGGCTCCGGCGGCGGCTCCTCTTTTTTCACCGGCACCGTGGTGTCCACGATTTTCGGCTCGCGCCGCGCCACGCGGGCGGGCGGCGGCTCGTCCCCATCGGCGCCCTTGCGCGACAGGCGCTTCTCCAACTGCCGCGCCTCGCGCCGCAGCCGCTGTTCCTCCAACTCCAGCCGCTCCAGCGGGTCGGCGGCGTCGAGTCGCGCCTGCGCGCGCGCCTCGCGCCACACCGTGAACCACTCGCTGAACCGGCGGGCCAGCGTCAGCGGCTGGATTTCAAACAGCAAAATAAAACTGGTGACATACAGCGTCAGCATCACGATGGCGGAGCCGGCGTTGCCCATGTATTTGGCGAACAGCAAATCGTTGAGCCAGTAGCCGATTTCGCCGCCCGGATGGCCCGCGACGGTGAGGTAGCCGTCGAACACCTTGAACGCGGGCTTGATTAATTGCAGCAACGACGCGCCGCCGACCATGACCAGCGCGAACCACACGGACTTGAACACGTAGTCGCGCCTGAAGTGGTACACCAACGCGGCCAGCGCGCTGACCAGCACCAGCGGCACGAGGTACGCCGCCAGCCCGAACATCCAAATCAGCCCGCCGGCCCAGTACGCGCCGACCGCGCCGATGAGATTCCCTTTCGGCTCGTTGAGGTCGGTGGTGAACAGACCGAGGTCGTTCCGGTCGAACGAAACCAGTGCCAGCAGCGTCAGCAGCCCGCCCAGCGCCAGCACAATGGCGCCGATTTTCGCGGCCAGCCCGCTTTCCACGTTTTTGTCACGCTTTGCCATAAGCAGCCGTTAATACTGGCAAAGGCCGGGAAAAATTCAAACCCCAAAACGCGCCCGCTGACGGTGAGTGGTCAGTTTATCTGGTTCTGGCCCGTGAACCGTGGAATTTAATTCCCCTGCCGTGAAGGGGTGGCGCGGAGCGCCGGGGTAGTTTAGCGTTCCAAGGACCGCAGCACCAAACGCTAAACTACCCCGTCCGCTCCGCGGCCACCCCTTCACGGAAGGGGAATTTGCTCACGCAAGGGTCAAGGGTAGTGGGATTGGTTTCCGCGTCAGCGCTTCCAAAATGGTTCTTGCTCACTACCAGTGGCAAGGCGCCATAATTTGGCCTTTGCGGTTGACGGAACGCGCCGCAATGCGTAGGCTGGCGGCGATTTCAAGGCGGAAGGGCAAACCGCCCGCAAGGTCAAACGCCGGTGCGTTTGACCGTTGAAACGGAAGGCACGATAATGACTGAAAAAGAAAAATCCCACGTGGAACTTTTGTACAATCCGAATGACCCAGAACTTTGCGCCGACCGTTTTTTGACCGCGGAAAAACTGCACCAATACAACAAAATTCACCTGAATAATGTCAAGGAGCGAGAAGCGGCTTTGCGGAATATCCTTGGCGGCGCGGGTAAAAGCCCGAATGTGCATAATCCTCTTTATTGTACCTACGGATATAATACCACCGTCGGCGACAACTTTTTTGCAAATGTTAATTGCAAATTCATGGACAGCGGGAAAATCACGATTGGCGACAACGTGTTCATTGCCCCGGAGGTGTGCATCATCACGGAGGAACACTCGTTCGAGGTGCAAGAACGCGTGGCGGGATTTGAATACACTCACCCGGTTAACATCGGTGATAATGTATGGCTTTGCACGGGCGTTCTGGTTTTGCCGGGGGTCACTATCGGAAAAAACAGTATTATCGGCGCGGGCAGTGTGGTGACGAAAGACATTCCCGAAAATAGTTTGGCGGTTGGCAACCCATGCAGGGTTATTCGTCCGCGGCGGCGTGAAGTAAGCGCATAATAATTCCCCTTCCGTGAAGGGGTGGCGCGGAGCGCCGGGGTAGTTCAGCGTTCGGTTTTGGTACTTCCTTTAACGCTGAACTACCCCGTCCGCTCCGCGGCCACCCCTTCACGGAAGG
>JAISCS010000102.1 GCA_031265365.1 Verrucomicrobiales bacterium | reverse complement strand
GGGCCTTGCCGCCATCGCCATTGATGAAGTCCACGGTTTGTTGCAGCCACGATTGATGGGCGGTAATCGCCAACAATAATGATCCGGGTTTGATGGCCGTTAGACGCAAGTCTATTTGGAATTCTTTGCCGTTGTTCAAGGTGAACGAGGTCTTTTCATACCCCTTCCCCTTGCCGTAGAGTCCGCGTTTCACGAGGTTTTTCCAGATGTCCGTGATGGACGGGGTTCTGGACTGATGAATTTTGTCGTTCAGAAACTCCGAACGACGGGCCAAAGAATCAAAAGCTGCGCAAGCCATAAAATATTTCTCCTGTAAAAAAAGTTATTGATTGCCCGTCACGGCACATACCGCGACAGTCTTCTTTCGCAGGAGCCGGGCTGCGTTACGGCTCGCATTGGTGTCGGGATACCGCCCGCCGGCGGGGAGCGAGGACGCCGGGGTTTTTAACGTTCTGAGGGAAAAAATACGGAATTTTAGAATTCTGTCAACAAAAAATATTAATTTTTTGAGATTGCCAGTCACATAAAACCACGGTATTGTTTTACCGTGATTGTGGAAATCAAAGCTTCTGTGCCGTGGCTGTACAAACGCACCAAGGCTGGCAACTATATCGCCGTTTGTGAACCGTTGGCTCAAACCCTGCAAGCGGATTCCTATGACGAATTAATCGGCTGCATCCAAGAGGCATTGGACAGTACTTTTAGAGAACTACTCAAAAGCGGCGACTTGGAAACCTTCCTCAAAGAGCGGGGGTGGAAATCCAGCGCCCTGCCCGCTCGCCGAGCCAGGGCTTCATTTGACGTACCTCTTAAAATCGAACGAATGAGTTCCCGTGATTCGCAAGTCGCACTTTGTCAATAAGCTCAAGGAACTAAATTATAAGTTCAGCGAGCAGCTTCACTATCAAGAGAAATGGCGTCAAAAGGGCGGCACCCACATCATTCATATCCCACGCAAAGACGTGTTGGACGATGAATATGTACGTCACGCTTTGCGTCAAGCGAAGGTCGCTAAAGCCGAAATCGACGCTTTCATTCGTGCCTGCCGTTCTTAACCAAGGTCAACGCAAGCCGGCACATCACTCCGCCAGCATCTCCCGGAACCTCTGCCACACCTCTTTGCGCTGCTGCTTGTCTTCCTCATACTTCCGGCGCTGCGCCGGCGTCAGTGAATCCATGAACGCCTTGTTCGCCGTCGCGCTGTCGCGGATATAGTCGGGCTTGGTGGCATCGAGGGATTTTTTGAAACCGTCCACCAAGTCCTTGCGGCCCTTGCCGCTCTTCTCGCCCAGCCCCGCCAGCAATTATCAAACTCCGCCCGTGCCCGGTCGAGGTCGCCGTCTTCCAGCGCGTAACGCATGGGCGTGTATTTGCTGGTCGGCAACTTCGGCTGACGCGCGGCAATGCCGTATTCCTTCGCATGGTCGGCACGCCACTCAGCCGCCAACGTGTACAGGTCATTGCGCGGGCTGATCCGCTTGACTTGCAAGCCCATCGCGCCGGCGAGTTGTTGCCACGCCGTCTTGGTGGCGTCCTGTTGCGTCTGGCTGACCTGGAGGAAGCCCTGCAACGGCATCGGGATGGACTGTTGCAGGAAGTTTAGCCAAACCTCTGACTGCGGAAGGTCCTCGCCGCGATAGTTGCGCTTGGTCATGCTCTCGATGACCAGCCGCGACAGCGGCGAGATGCGCCCGTGCATGAAGGTGGCGACGCTCGATAGCACGCCGTCCTGCTGCCCGAACAGCATCGTGATTAAATCCTGCGCCTCGCTGCGCACATCGTAGCTGCGGTTGCCAATCACCAATGCGAAGGCGTGCCGGATGTCCTTGATTTTCCATGGGTCATCGTCGTCATCGTCAGCGCCGCGCATGGAGGACAGCGCGTAATTCAACGCCCGCGTCGCCAAATAAACCGCGCCGCTCATCAGCACGAACGAGTAAAAGGCGTGCGCGTTGGCCTTGTGGTCGCCGCCGATGGCGGACGCCGCGCCCAACGCCCCCTTGAGGTTATACGCCCGCCGCGCGAAGAAATAATCCGGCGCCAGCATGGTCGTTGACGCCAACTCTAACAGGCCCTTGTCCACAAAAAACGTGTTCAGCCCGCCATACGCCGCGTTGGCGTGCGACGCCGCCATAAACTTGATGTCGTCCAGCGACGCCGTGCCGTCAGCCAGTTCCTTCGCGTAGAGCTTGCGGTACAGTTCCAGCCGCTTTTGATACGTCAGCCACTTCAACTTCGGGATATATGAGGTGAACAGCATCTCGTGAAACGCCTCCGGCAGCGCGCGCAATTTTTCAAGCGTCCACGCCGCGACATCGGCGGGCAAATTGCCTTGGTCGCGCAACCACTTCGCCACATGGTTCATGACGCGCGCATCCCACGCCCGCGCCGAATTCCGCGCCCCGCGCGTGAAGTCCTGGTTGCTTCGGTCTTCCACCAGCATCAGCCCGTGCCGCACCGCGTCGGCCTGCGCCGCGTCCTGGTAAGGATTGATGACGATGCTGTTGAAAATCAAAAACGGATTGACCTGCTCGTACACACCCGCGTGATAGCCTTGGTGCACGATGTGAAAGGTCGAGGGAATCAAGCCGCTGAACAACGTCGCCTTGCCGCCGGCGAAGATGTCGTCCTTGATGAATCCCGTCAGCGTCTTCAACGCCGCCTTGGTCGCGCTGTCGCCCGCCTGCACCGTGTACAGGTTCTTGACCCAGTTGCCGCCGAACGCCGTCTTCATCAGCGCGTAGGCGTCGGGGTGCAAAATAATGTCGTTGTTGCCCAGCACGGCGGTACCGTCGGCGGTCTTGCCCAGCCACTTCCACTGCCGCAACGCGGCGATGTCCAGCGTCTTATAATCCTCCGTCTGCTTGTCCTGAAAACGCGGATTGCTCAAATAAACCGCGCCCTTGGGCTGGTCGCCCGGCTTCACCACTTGCGTAAAATTACCGCGCACACTGGTCAGCCAGCGACCGTCAGCGGCGACGCCGGCGGACATTTCCTTGACGAACTTCCGCGCCAAAATCGCCTGTCCGCTCGCCGCGATGCGCGTGGCGAGAATCTCCGCGATGTCCTTGGTTACCGGCTTCAGGCCGGCCTGCTCGCCGTCAAAGAACGTGTCGTAAGTCCGTTGCTTGGCATACTTCAACGCCATGCTCAATCCGCGCGCGCCGCCGCCGATGGCACCGACCGCTGATGGTCGCTGCCAAATGTGCGTGACATAATTTTCAAGCTCGTTGACGTTGATGCCCCACTGTTTTTCCCGTTGCGCCAGCACCTTGAAATAATGGCTCACCTGCGCGGCGATTTGCTTCTGCTCATCGGTCAAGTGTTGCGCCGCGCGATAGCCGCGCTTCAGTAGCTCGCCCTTGGATTGTTCCTCCCACGCCTTGAGCTTCGCCAAATCCCCGCCCGCCTCGATATAAGCGTTGATGCCCTCCCGTGCCTCGACCTCCTTGACCTGCTTAATGAGGTCGGCGGCGGTGCCCCGCGCCTCGGCGTTGACCACTTGGAAATTGCCCGCCATGATGATTTGTAATTCGCTGTGTTTTTTCAGCCGCGTATTCTCATCCCACAACCGCTTCGCCGCGCTCCCGACGCCCTTGATGAGCGTCCGGTTACGCTCGCGCATGGTCAGCGGCGGCATACCCTGTTTCGCGGGGTCAAACGGCGCGGCGTTGGCGTTCGGGTCGGTGGCTTGTCCCAGTCCGTGAATCCCGTGTAACAGCGGGCTGACGCCGCCTTGTTGCTGGCCGCCGGAGGCGGTTAGCAATCGACGCAACTCCGCCTCATCGACGCCCTCGGTAAGATTGTGCGCCGACGGTAATGGATTGCTGTCACTGCGCTCCGGTGACGCGGCATAAAGAGCTTCGTTTAAGCCGCCGCGGCTATCATGCTCTTCAATTCCGCCAAGTCCGCTTTGTGTATTCTGGCTTTCACGTCCGTCAAGTCCTTGGGGTATTGCTCCGGGAACAGGTGGGCGAACCGACTCCGGTACGCCGGGGCGTTCGAGCGGCGTTGCATGTTCTCGAACAGACTGGCTGGATGCCATTGCTTGGAATTCACGAGATGCCAATGCACGGCGCACAGTCGCCTCCCCCGCTTTAGGCCAACGTATGGATTCTGGATAACGCGCGTGAATTGCACCCGTAATTCGTGCCTTGATTTGCGCGGGTTGTATTGCGGTTCCGCTGTCGTCGTAGAAGGTGTCACGGTTGGCATCATACCGCCAGCCGTCGAACAGTCCATTGAAAAGCTCGCTGACAAATTGTGCCTCGCGCTTCGCCATCTCGCCGATGTTGTGCGCGTGTTCGCCTCTCCGCCAGTCAAGGCCGGTTTCAGGATTGGGCCGCATGTGGTCGGTGGTGCCGAAACGCAAGGCGCTGTTGAGCATTTGCGAGTTGCGGCGAAATAAACCGTCCGGCGTGGTCGTGTGGTCGGGCACCACCACCTTGCCGTTGTTATGCGCCCATGCGTAGATTGCCTGATAAATCGGCGTTGCCGTTCTACCTTCGTTATAGTAGCTGTTCACCGACACAAAATGACTGTCGGGATTGTTAACACGGATGCGCGAGGTTGGGTTGCTTTTGTTGTAAAAACTGATGACTTCTGTTGTGCCCGGCTTGCCGTTCTCGTCGGGGTTATCAATATCTTCTTCAATCGTCTCGCGGCGAATAATTGTTTCATCGGCAATCTCCTCATCAATTTCCCGCAGAATGGTTCTGATGTCCTTGGCCTTGCCGACTTCTACCTCGCCGGTTGCCGTGTCGAAGATTTCACGGTCAGCCAAATCCCCGAAGCGTCGGCTGTCCGGATTCCGCGCCACATTCAACCAGCGCTCGCCGACCTCGGCGGATGAACGACGTTCCGGTGCCGCCGCGAACAGCGCGGGCGGCACCACCGTGGCGTTGGCAAAGCGCGTCGGCTCCGCGTCGCTTAGCCCCTTGACGGGATTGTACGGCGCGGCGGCAAATAACGGCGTCCCCCCATTGGGACGCGCGGCATTAGGGCGAGATTGGTCGGCGTCAGCGGTCACCTGGCTCATCACTGGCTCACCGTTTTTGTCCAGCGGGATTTTTATTGAATCGGGGTTGACACGCCCATTGGCAAATGGTAGATTACTATTGCGATAGGGAGTAGAAACCCTCGTTGGGCTGGACTTGACGCCAGTCGTCGCGCGGCGAACCCAGACCGACCTAGTTGTTAGTCTGGGTTTGTTTTTTTGTGAGGTTTCAAAAACACGCTCAACATATTCGATTTTCCCGTTGCCAAAGTCACGTCCGTAAATGATGCTGGTTCGGTTGCTGCCGCGCGGTTGCACGGTTATTTCGTCCGGCGCGTCAATCACCGCTGGAATCATCGTCAAGTCTGCTCTGGTAAGTGGTCGCTGATTGGGTTGTCTGCTCGCTTCATCGCTCTGACCGTGGGTATTGAACGCATGGCGCAATTCCTCGGCAGTAATTTCATGACTTAATCCGGCCACATCGGGGCCGCGTTGCCGCAAAATCTCCGCGCGCTCTTCCGGTGTAACCTTCCGCAAAATTATTTTTCCGCGCGTATCCTTGCCGCTTAACGCCTCATCAATCAACGCCTCAAATTGTCTTTGCTTGGCCAGCGCCTCCCAATCCCCATACCGCGCCTTGAACTCCGGCGACGTGGCGCGGGCATATTCCGCCGCAGTCAGGTTGGAGGTCTGGCCGTTGGCGGCGAGACGCGGCGCGGCTTCACTTAATCCGCCAGCGGGTGAAGTCCGGTTGT
>JAISCS010000086.1 GCA_031265365.1 Verrucomicrobiales bacterium | reverse complement strand
TCTAGCGTGCACCGTGGGGTCCGCTCGGCAGACCTCGCTCCACCCACGGTTATTCATGGTTCAGCCCCTACGGGGCAGCACCCCTTCACGGAAGGGGAATTACGCCGCAACTATTTTTTTGCGGCGCAACAGGGCCAGTATACCGACGCCGACCACGAGCAGCGTCAGCGCGGACGGTTCGGGAATGGCGTTTAATACGAGGCCGCCCTCGCTGAATAATAGTTCGTAGCCGCCGGTGACGGTCCAATTTTCCGCGACGAACCCGTCGGTCAGGCCACTGATGATGACCAGATTCTCGACCGTGACGGCATGCGGATTGTTCACGGTTAGCGTATAGGCGTCACCCGTGAATTCCAGACCGCCGGCGCCGGTGAAGTTCAGCGTATCGTATGCCACCGTATCGAGAATGTCCCACGCGTAGGTGAAATCGCCCCACGCTTGCGCCTCGCTGAAGGTCAGCGTGCCGGTGGTGCCGAAGTCGCCGCCGGTCACCGCGGCGCCGGCGGCGTTGAACCGAACCGCGCCGCCGATGGCGCCGGTGCCGCTGAGCGCGCCGCCCGCGTTGACCTCAACCTCCGGGGTCAACGCCACCGCGCTGTTGACCGCCAGTTCGCCGCCGCTGACGGCCACGCCGCTGCTGCCGTTGATGCTGCCGGTGCCGCTGAGCAACAGCACGCCGCCGCTGACGGTGGTGGCACCGGTGTAGGTGTTGTCGCCGGTCAGCGTCCACGTGCCGGCGCCGACTTTGGTCAACGAGACTTGGCCACTGCCGTCGACGATGGTGCCGCCGAAGATGCTGCCTTTGCCAAGGTGCCCGACTTCAAAGGTCGCGCCACCGCTGAGGCTGGTGTTCAGTATAATCCGGTTTTGTGACGGGTTGGCAAGGGGGGAAGCGGCGGCGGAGCCGTTGGTCTCGTCGCCGAACCATGAATTCAAATCGCCAAACTTGACCAGCGTGGCGTTGGCGCTGACGGTGGTGGCGCCGGTGTAGGTGGTGGCGTTGTTGGCGGCTTGAAACGTGGCGGCGGAAAGGTCGGCGTTGGCGCCGCCGAGTTTGACCGTGTGGTTGCCCTGCGCGCCGAAAATCAACGTGCCGGTGAAGCCGGTCATATCGGCCTGAAAATCATGGGTCGGCTGGAAACCGTTTTGGAACACCATCAGGCCGTCGCCCGTCCACGTGCCGCTGACGGTGAGATTCACCCCTTGGGCTTTGATTTTGTTGGTGCCGCTGACGGTGACGTTTTTGTCGGTCAATAGCGCGGCGTGTTGTAGCCAAGCCACGCCGTTGTTGAACACCAAGTCACCATTGCCGAACGCCGTTGCACTGGTCGCTTGCAAGGGGACATCGGTATCGGTGGCGGTGTACGGGCTGCTGGTGGTGTTGTAATTATTTAATACCGCGCCGCCGGTGAACGTATTATTGCCGCTAATCCTCACGATGGCGCCGGTATTGGAAAACACCACGCGCAGGTTGCCACTGAGGACCGTGGCTGAATTATTATCCCCAGTATTGGCCAAGCCCCACACGTTGGCGCCGCCGCCGAACGTCAGCGTCACCATGTTGTTCTCATCGCTGTTGGTAATCAATGTAGCGCCGAGCGCGTCCGGGGGTTGCACCTCCGAGGTTTTATCATTCACGTAATTGTGCAGCCCGTTCAACACGAGGTCATGCCCGTTCAACTCCAGCGTCCCGCTGCTGAGGACGAGCTTGTAGGCATGGCCGCCGGTGCTGATGTTGTTCCCCAGCGCGTGGTCGCTGCCGATGACGAGCCGCCCGCCGCTGACGCTGACGGTGCCGTTGAAATCATTGCTGCCGGTCAGAATCAAATCGCCGTCGCCAATCTTGCGAATGGCGCGCTGGTAGGTTCTCCCGTTGTAGCCGATACCGTCGCTGCTGGTCAGGCCGCCGCTGATGTTGCCGTTGATGGTCAACGTCGCGCCGGCGGCCACGTCGAAGTAATTGCCGCTGGTGCCGAAGGTGTTGTTGCTGTTGGCCAGAATCAAATCCAGCGCGATGGTGTGCTGCCCGCCGCCGACGGTGAACGTGCTCGCCGCCGCGACGGTCAGCGCGCTGCCGGCGAGGGTGAAATTCCCCGCCGTGGCCGCGAAAGCCAGGCCGCTGACGGTGGAACTCGCCACCCAGTCGTTGTTGTTACTCAATCGCTGCTCGCCGTCGAAGGTCAGCACCGCCGGCAACTCCGGCAACGCGCCGCCGTCCCAGTTGTCCACGGTACTCCAGTTAGCGTCAGCGCCCGTGCCGGTCCAAGTGCTTTGCCCGAACGCCACGCCGCCGGCCAGCAGCACCGCCGCCATTATTCCCAGTCCCGCCATTTTTTTTATCATTGTTGTTTTCATTTTTTACTTTCTGTTGTTGTTTGGGTTAATCCGCAGATTACGCAGATTTTCGCAAAGGTTTTTGGGGTTATTTAATCTGCGTTGTTCTGCGTCATCTGCGGATAAATTAGTTCCTTCCAATGGTCGGGGCGTGAAGCCCATCACGCAACGCGTGAAGCCCGTCACGCGGCGGGTAATGTTGGCCGGATAGGGAACGAATAGATTGAAATTATGCGGGGCAATTAACGCGCCGAGCGCGAGAGCGCGAGAGCGCGAGAGCGCGAGAGCGCGAGAGCGCGAGAGCGCGAGAGCGCGAGAGCGCGAGAGCGCGAGAGCGCGGTGCTGCGATTCTATGAGCCATGTCAATCATATTCAAAGCGTTATCGGTTTTTCACTTTTGCTTAATCACTCATGTTTTGTGGTGCTTAACCTCAGTTTGCGCCGACAACATTTGCGACGTTATATTAATCACCATATTAACGCAACCATTTTTTTATTTTTTTTTAGTTGAAAGCAAACCTCGCGCAGAGACGCAGAGCCGCGGAGGACTGATTAGTTATCATAAAAAAACTCTGCGTCTCCGCGTCTCCGCGCGAACATTGTGTTTCCCTCGGTTTGTCGTATAATATTGGAACTTATGTCGCACGACCCTTACGCCGCCCTGCGCGTTCGCAATTACCGCGACTACATGCTCGGCAGTTTCCTCGCGCTGTTCACGCGGCAGGGGATGAGCATCGCCATCGGCTGGCAGATTTACCAGTGGACGCGCTCGGCAACGGCGCTGGGGTTGATGGGTTTGATTAACGTGCTGCCCGTGCTGCTGTTGTCACTGCCGGCGGGCGTGGTCGCCGACCGTTACGACCGGCGCAAAATCATCGCCTACGGCGCGGTCGGCACGACGATTTGCTCGACGCTGCTGGCGCTGTTGTCGTTCGAGCGCGGCTCCATCCCGCACTACGCGGCGCTGGACGCGGTCAATCACGGCTTGCGCGCGGTGGCGCTGCTGTTCGAGCGGCACGGCGACCCGCTGACGCTGGACTTCACCGCGCCGGAGTTGCCGATTATTTACGCGCTGCTGCTGGTCCAGGCGTGCATCCGCATCATCGCGTGGCCCGCGCGCACCAGCATCGTCCCGCTGTTGCTGCCGGCGGACCAGCTCAGCAACGGGATTACGTGGAACTCGACCATGTTCGAGGCCGCCACCGTGCTCGGCCCCGCTGTTGGTGGATTCATCGTCGCGTGGCTGGGTTTTTCCGCCGTGTATTTGCTCGACGCGGTGGCGGGGGCGCTGTTTATCTTGCTGCTGCTGCGCGTGCGCTATTTCAACCGGCCGCAACACGAGGCGATAGAGCGTTCGTGGCGGGGCATGTTCAGCGGCGCGAAATTCATCTGGCGGAAAAAAGTCATCTTCGCCGCGAGCACGCTGGACTTGTTCGCCGTGCTGTTCGGCGCGATAACCGAGTTGCTGCCGGTGTTCGCCAGCGAGATTTTGCGCGTCGGCCCCATCGGCCTCGGCTGGCTGCGCGCCGCGCCGTCGATGGGCGCGATCGGCATGGCGATGTGGCAGACGCATCACGCGCCGTGGCCAAAGCCGGGCCGGACGCTGCTGCTGGCGATGACCGGTTTCGGGCTGGCGATTGTGGTGTTCGGCCTGTCGCGGAGTTACGTGCTGTCGTTCGCGGCGCTGTTGTTGAGCGGCATGTTTGACAACATCAACGTCGTCATCCGCCAGTCGCTGATTCAACTGCTCACCCCCGACCGGCTGCGCGGGCGCGTCACCAGCGTCACGCAAATATTCATCGGCTCGTCGAACGAGATTGGCGCGTTGCGCGGCGGGCTGATGGTGGCGCTGCTCGGCCCCGCGCTGGCGGTGACCGCCGGCGGCGTCTGCACCGTCGCGGTTGTTGGCGTCGTGCTGTGGACGCTGCCGGCGTTGAAAAAACTCGGCCCGCTCGCCACGCTGACGGCGGAGGAGTGAGGGGTCAACGCAAGGCGGAAACCGCAAAATAATTCCCCTTCCATGAAGGAGAATTCAACGTAGCACAGGCAATCCTGCCTGTGTATTAGCACCAGCGGCTTTGCCGCTGACGGTGACTACACAGGCAGGATTGCCTGTGCTACGTTAATCGCGGGCGCGTTACGCCGGGCGAAGCCAACTCTGGCATCACCGTCAGCGCTTGTCAATCGGCACAAACTCGCGGCGGGGGGAGCCGGTGTAGATTTGGCGCGGGCGGTGGATGGGCGAGTGACTGGTCGCCAGTTCGCGCCAGTGGCCAATCCAGCCGGGGAGCCGGCCGATGGCGAACATCACGGTAAACATATCCACCGGTATACCGATGGCGCGCATAATGATGCCGCTGTAAAAATCCACGTTGGGATAAAGTTTGCGGGCGAGGAAATACTTGTCGTGCGTGGCGGCCTCCTCCAACTTCAGCGCGATGTCCAGCAGCGGGTCGCTGACGCCCAGCGTCCCCAGCACATCCGCGCAAGTCTTTTTCAAAATCTTCGCGCGCGGGTCGTAGTTTTTGTACACCCGGTGGCCGAAACCCATCAAACGCCTGGAGCGGTCGCCACTCTTGGCGGCGGCGATGAACCGCGAGCCGTCGTCGCCGTCGCGGTGGATTTGCTCGAGCATGTGGATGACGGCCATGTTCGCGCCGCCGTGCGCCGGCCCCCACAAGGCGCACACACCCGCCGACGCCGAGGCGAACAAATTCGCGCCGCCGCTGGCGACCATGCGGACCGTTGAGGTGCTGCAATTTTGCTCATGGTCGGCGTGCAGCAACAGGATAAGATTCAACGCACGGTCCACGACGGGGTTGAACTTATACTCCGCGTACGGCTCCGAGAACATCATATGCAGGAAGTTGGAGCAATACGGCAGCTCCGGCTTCGGATGAATGAAAATCAGGCCGTGCTTCATGCGGTACGACATCGCCGCCAGCGTCCGCACCTTGGAAATCAGGATGGTCGCCGCGTTGTCGAGATGCTCAAGGTCCTGCTCGCGGTTGTTCGACGCCATCTCAGGATAGTAACAGCCGAGCGAGTTCAGCATCGCGGAGAGAATCGCCATCGGGTGCGAGTTGTTGGGGAACGCCTCGAAGAAGTTGAACATACCCTGGTGAATGGCGGCGTTGCGGAGGACGAGGTGGCGGAACCCCTGCAACTGCGGGATGGTGGGCAACTCGCCGTAGATGAGGAGATAAGCGGTTTCGAGAAAGTTGGACTGGATGGCGAGTTCCTGAATGTCGTAGCCGCGATAGCGCAGGATGCCCTGCTCGCCGTCAATGAACGTGATGGCGCTCTCGCAAGACGCAGTGTTGGCGTAGCCGTCATCGTAAGTGACATAGCCGGTCTGGGCGCGCAACTCGCGCGTGTCAATGGCCTTCTCATGCTCCGTGCCCGTCAGCACGGGGAATTCGTGGGTCTGGTTGCCGACAATGATTTTCGCTGTTTCCGACATAGCATTGCCAAGCTAGCGTGGAAATTACAAAATCCAAACCCCAATTTCCAAAAAAGCGCCCGCCGCTGACCGTGACCGTCACCGTCAGCGGCGTTTTCCATTCTGGACATTGCGCGGCAATCGTGTTTGTCTTTTCCCAATGTCAGCGGGCGCGGAAAATCTCCAGTTCATCTACGAGCCGGTGCGGTTGTTTCAAAAACAATTCCGTGACCGGCACGCCGCCACGGTCAGCGCGTGCTTCGAGGAGTTGGTCAAACGCTCCGGCGTCAGCGCGGAGGGAAACGCGGCGACCGTCAGCGATTTGCGCCAGCAGGAAGAGCAATTGCGGCAAGTCACCGCGCGCAACAACCGGAAAAAATTTTGGCGTGGCATGGCGATTTTTTTCGCCGTGTTGTGTTTGCTGATAATCGCGGCGATGGCCCTGGCGGACGCGGAGGCGTTGCCGCTGACGGTGACGGCGCGCGTGGTCACGGCGGTATTGTGCGCGGCGACGGCGATTTTTTTATTCGTCAAAATAATACCGGGTTTGTCAAAACAAATCGCGGAACTAAACACCGTCAGTGCCTCGTTGCAAAAGCAAATCAACGAATTAACCGCGCTGGCGTGGCGGCAAATGGAACCGCTAAACAAACTTTACGAATGGAATCTCGCGCCGCGCTTGTTTTCGCAGACGCTGCCGCTGGTCGGCATGGACGCTTGGTTTGACGCGGGGCGGATGGATTTTTTGTCGCGCCGGTTCGACTGGTCGCCGTCAGCGGACAACCAGTCAACGCTCGCGGTGCAAAGCGGCGAGTTGCAGGGCAACCCGTTCGTGTTCGCCGCCGCTGTCAGTCAGGAATGGAGCGAGGAAACGTATTATGGCGAGTTGAACATCAGCTGGATGGAAACGGTCACGGACGCGGACGGCAAGCGCCGGCGGGTGAGGCGCTACGAGACATTGCGCGCGTCCGTGACCGCGCCGAAGCCGTTTTACCTTGAGCAAACGCGCCTGTTCTACGGCAACGACGCCGCGCCAGACTTGTCGTTCAGCCGCCACGCCGGACGCGCGCACGAACTGAGTGAGCGTCAGCGGAAAAATAAAATCGCCGACGGTGAGCGCAAGCTGGAGGCGATGACACGCGACGCCATCAAGCGCGGCGGCGAGTTTCTCGACATGACGAACAAGGAGTTCGACGTGCTGTTCAACGCGCTCGACCGCGACCACCAGCAGCAGTTCCGGCTGTTGTTCACGCCACTGGCGCAAAAGGAAATGGCGCGGTTGCTCACCGACAGCGCCGTCGGGTTCGGTGATGATTTTGAATTCACCAAGGCGCGGCGGCTGAACATCATCACGCCCGCGCATTTGCAGGCGCTCGACTTCACGCCGAACCCCGCGCGCTGGCAGCGTTACAGCCTGGAAGAGGCGCGCAAGTTTTTCAACGACTACCACAACGATTATTTCCGGCGGATTTATTTTTCGTTCGCGCCGCTGCTGGTCATCCCGCTCTATCAACAACAGCGGCCGCCGGAGCATATTTACCAAGAAGTTTGGGTGCACCGCCTCGCGCCGCGCGAGCATGAGGCCGCCGCCAATTCGCTTGGTGACAAACGCTTCGCGCATCCGCTGTCGGTGACGCGCAATATTTTGAAAACGCGCGCGATTGCTGCCGATGAGCGCCGTGAGTCGCTGACGGTGACCGCGCACGGTTTCGTGGGCGAACCGCGCCGGACTTATGTTGAAACCTTCGGCGGTGACGGACGCTGGCACGACGTGCCGGTGGACTGGATTGAATATATTCCCGTCGCGCGGGAAAGTTCCTTGCACATTGAGCATCCGCGCGCTGACGCCGCGCTGTCACCGTCAGCGGTGCATCGTTACAAGGATTTTAAGTTGACACTTTGAATTTTTGAAATATAAGGACTAACCACTATGGCGAACGAACTAGACGAATTAACAGGCGTGACTAATGCGGTGGGGCGCGATGTCAGCGTGATTGAAAAACAAATCCCCGTGCGCGTCGGCGTCGGCTCGACGGTTTTTGAAATCGCGCTGTGGGTGCTCGGCATTTTGCCCGGGCTGATTTTTCTGTTCATGAAAATCAGCGCGCGAAATTATTTTCAACAATTGCAACAACGCCTCCAGCACAACGCCTCGCAAATAGACAACTATCTTGAACAGCGCGTGATGATTTTGCAAAACGTGGCGGCGCTGGTCGGCAAGGCCATTGACCTGGACAAGGAAGTGATGACCGTCGTCGCCGCCTATCGTGGCGGCATGAGGCCTGGCAGCAACACCGAGCGCAACCAAATGGCGGCGCACCTCGACGGCGCGTTCGCGCGCCTGTTCCCGCAAGTCGAGGCGTACCCTGAACTGCGCGCCCACGCCGCCATTGCCGACGCGATGCAGCAGAACAATTACCTGCAAAAAGAAATTACCGCCGCCCGCGAAGTCTATAACGACACCGTCAACCAATGGAACAGCGACCTGTTCTGGTGGCCGACGAAAATGATAGTCGCCGCGCGCGCCGGATACACCACCCGCATCCCTTTCACCGCCTCCGCCGAGATGAAGGCCCGCGCGCGCGAGATGTTTTTTTAATAATATTAACGTAGCACACCAGCCACAGGCGGCAATTACACGCCACCTCTAACGCCGGGCGCAGCGAATCCATCCTGCCTGTGTTTTACAAAGTAACCGGAGTGTCCCGTTCCCATGCGCGGACGAGACGTCCGCGCTCCATACGCTGACGGTGACCGTCACCGTCAGCGCTATTGCGCGGCAGGAGCCACGCGTTTCCAAGGCGCTGGCGCGGGAGAAATGACGGGAAATCTGCCAATATCCTCTTACATTTGTGGTTGACAGTCTCTTACAATTGTAATAGATTTTGCCCCGCATGAAAACACCGCCCCGCATTTCTGTCGCCGAATGGGAAATCATGGAAGTCCTCTGGCAGCGCTCGCCGCTCACCGCCGGCGAGGTCGTCCGGGAACTCGCCGGGCACACTGACTGGAAAGACCAGACCATCCGCACCATGCTTGGCCGACTGGTGCGTAAAAAGGCCGTCGCCTACCGCGCTGACGGCAAGACTTATCACTACCGCCCCGCCGTCACGCGCGCGCAGTGCGTGCATACCGCCGGGCAATCGTTCGTCGCGCGGATGTTCGACGGCGCGGCGGCGGCGATGCTCGTCCATTTCGTCAAGAACCAGCCGCTGACGGTGGCGGAAATCGCCGAGTTGCAGGCCGTTCTCCGCGAAAAGAAAAAAGGAGCCTGACATGAATACTATCACCACTGAATTTTTCCACTGGCTGCCCACCGCCTCGTTTCAGGGCGCGCTCATCATCGGCGGCCTGCTGCTGCTGCGGGCGCTGACCGGCCACCGCCTCGCCGCCGCGTGGTGGCGCTGGTTGTGGGCGCTGGCGCTGTTGCGGTTGCTCGCGCCGCTTTTCGTCCTGCCGCCGAATCCGCTGGCGCTGCCCGCTGTTGTTGACAGCGGAAAATTCCAAATTCCAGAAGCCAAATTCCAATTAATTTCCAACTCTCAAATTGCCGAAATTCAAACACCGCCGCCGGTTAGGTCAATGTCAGCGGAGGAAAATTTGACCGCGCCGGCGGTCACGGCCAGCGGCGCGAAGACCTTGCCGTGGGGAAAAATTCTGCCGGCGGTCTGGCTCGCTGGCGCGTTGGGCGGCGGGACGCTGCTGGTCACCGCCCGGTGGCGGCTGCACCGCCGACTTCAGCGTCAGCGGTTGCCGGTGGATAAGACGGTCGGCGAATTGTGGCACGCGCACTGTCAGCAGCTCGGCATCAAGCGACCGCCGGTGTTGTGCCGTAGCGCGGCGGTGAGTTCACCGGCGCTGGTCGGGATTCTCGCGCCGAAATTATTGCTGCCGGAAAAAATGCCCGGCGACTTTTTTAGCGCCGACTGGGAACATTTGTTCGCGCACGAACTCGCCCACTACCGCCGCCGCGACCACTGGCTCAATGCCGCGTGGTTGCTGGCGCTGACGGTGCACTGGTTCAACCCGCTGGCGTGGCTCGGCTACCGGCGGCTCCGCGCCGACCGCGAGCTAGCCGCCGACGAGTGGGCCTTGCGCCGCCTCGGCGCTGACAGTGACGCCACGCGCGCCGCCGCCTACGGCGACACATTGCTCAAGCTCGCCACGGTCAGCGGCGGCTCCGGCGTCGCGCTGGTCGGCATTCTGGAAAATCACACGCAACTCAAACAACGTCTGCGCCGCATCGTCAGCGTTCGCCCGCGCACCGTGGCGGCGACCGTCGGCGGGCTGGTCATCGTCAGCACCGCCGCCGTGTTCATCATCGGCCGCCAGCCGCAACGGGCGCATCCCGAATTTTACCCGGACTTGACGCCGACTCAGACGCTGCTCGCCGCCGCCGCCAACGGCGACCTGCCGATGGTGAAAAAAATGTTGCGCGATGGTGTCAGCGTCAGCGTCGCCGAGAACGCGCGGACGCCGCTGACGGTCGCCGCGAGCAACGGGCGCGCCAAGGTGGTCGCGCTGCTGTTGAAGCGTGGTGCCGACCCGAATTTCACGCCGCCCTCCGGTCTGCCGCCACTGTGGTCCGCGTGGCGCGCGGGACACGCTGACATTGCCGGACAGTTGTCAGCCGCCGGCGCGCAGTCCACGCCAGAACTCGACGCCACCCTCAACGGCGACTTGGACGCGCTGAAAAAATTCGCCGCCCAGCCGCAGCCGAATGTGAGCCGATTGAAAACTCTTGGTCAAATCGCCACCGTCAACGGCCCGGCCAGTTCGTGCGCGTTGCTCATCGAGCAAATCCGCGCCCTCAGCGGCGACGGACGCTGGGAGCCGGGCCGCGACATCCTGCCCGCCGCCATCGCCAACGGTCGGCGCGACACGTTGCAAGTGATGATGGATTACGGGCAGGATGTCGCCGGTCAAGGCGTGGTCAACATCAGCGCCGCGCTCGACCGGCGGCCCGATATGCGCGGGTGGCTCGCACAGCGCGGCGTCACCGCGCCCGTTTACAACAACGGCGAGCGGCTGAACGAGGCGGCGTTTCATGACAATGTGCCCGAGCTGGCGCGACTGTTGAAGCTGGGCACGGACGTGAATTATCGCGGTGAAAATGACTGGACGCCGCTGACCCGTGCCGGTTCCGTGAGCCGGTTGCAAGCCGTCAGATTTTTATTGGCACACGGCGCCGACCCGAACGCCACGCATTACAAGGCGCACACCGCGATGAGCATGAACGACAATCCCAAGGTCGCCGACCTGTTGTACGCCGCCGGTGCGGAGGTGAAGCCGGAGTTTCTCAGTTACGCGAGTACCTTTGGTTTTACCGGCATGATTAAATGGTACCTCGCGCACGGCGTTGACCCTAACAAACCGCTGCCGGGACGTGACTATCCGAATTATTTGTTCAAAGCCGACAACGCCGAGCTGGTGAATATTTACACCGCCGCCGGCGCCGACCCGAACGCGCGCGACGAATACCACAACACGCCGCTGATGCGCGCCCGCAACGCCGCGGTCGTTGACACCTTGGTCGCCGCCGGCGCTGACGTTCACGCGAGGAACCGGCAGAACGAGAATGTGTCGGAGGCGAATTATTTTTTCGCGCCGTACCGGGGGCCGGATGTGTTGCAAGCCTTGGTGAAGCATGGCTTGAAATTCGACGCGGAAACCGACGGCCCGTTCCTGATGATTCGCGCCGCGATTTCCAATAACGTGGGACTGGCGAAATATTTGCTCGACGCCGGGGTTGACCCGAACACGCCGGGGTTGTCCAACAAACGGCAAGATTATCGCAGCAAGCCGCTGACGATGTGCGCGGTGGACGACAGCTATGATGTGGCGAAGCTGTTGCTGGAGCGCGGCGCGACCATCAGCGGCGAGCAACGCAGCGCTTTGTTTAACCGCAAGCCGCGCATGGTCAAATTGTTCTGGGAGCACGGCGCGCGGGAGATTCCCGAACTGAGCTACGCCATCAGCCAGGGGGCGACGACCGACGCGTTGCAAAAACTGGTGGATAACGGGGCGCTAGTGAATCCGCCGGTCGCGGACGGCGTCGGCAGCAGACAGTTTGATTACGCCGCCAAGCCGCTGTATGTCGCCGCGCAATTTGGCAATCTCGACGCGGTGAAATTTCTGCTCGACCAGGGCATTGCCGCCGACCCTGCGGTGCACGCCGCCGCCAGCGAGGGGCGGGACCAGATTCTGGAATATTTATTGCAACGCGGCGCGAAGGTGACCGTCGGCGATGTTAGCATGGCCGCCAGTAATTGCGAGGAGCGCGACAAGGAACGCTACGAGCGTTGTGTCAGGCTGTTGCTCGACGCGGGGGCGTTGCAGAATGCAAAGCCGGAAAACATTGGCAGCGCCTTGCATAGCGCCATCCGCGGCCGCTATGCCGGCGGCAATCCGGTCATTTTGCAAATGCTGCTCGACGCCGGCTGTGACCCGAATTCGCCGCTTGAATTTTCCGACGGCAAAAAAGTCTGGCTCCGCAGTCCGTCAGCCCTCGAATACTTTCGCCAGCAATATCAGGAAGCCCTCGCTAACAAAGACTGGCCGTACCACGCCAAGCAACTCAAACCCAGTCTCGACCTGCTGGAAACCTATGCGGCCCGCAAACCCGCCCGCTGACGGTGACAGGCAACTGAGGAGCGCGGGCACTCCTGTCCGCGAATTTTCCTTCCGTGAAGGAGGGCCGTCGGAGCGGGGTAGTTCAGCGTTAGAGGAAATATCGAAAACTAAACGCTGAACTACCCCGTCCGCATTCGCGGCCACCCCTTCACGGAAGGGGAATTGGCGCGCGCAGGAGACGGGCGCAGTGGGAAGTGTTCCAGCGTCAGCGCTTCCACTGCTAATGACTAGGAAACCCTCCGTGGCTTGCCGTTGTCCAGTGGCTCTCGGAGATGCGCTCCGCGGCGTGGGTTGGTTAGAACTGGTAGCGGTAGCCGGCGTTGAGGCCCCAGGGCTGGTCGAACTTGTCGCCGAAGGCGGCCTCGTAGTCGAGGTGGAGTTGGTGTTGGGCGTTGAGTTGCCAGAGCAGGCCGG
>JAISCS010000208.1 GCA_031265365.1 Verrucomicrobiales bacterium | reverse complement strand
GACTGGGAGCGGCACTTCTACGAACTCGCGCTCAAATGCTCCGGCGCCGTGCAAGCCTCGCGCTGGACGCGGCTCGGCGCCGACCGCGGCTACATCCGCTCGTTCAACGGCCCGCACTCACTGTTCGCCGACACCATCCGCTCGTTGCGCGCGCTGGCGCTGGCACATCAACTCGGCCACGCGCTGATGAGCGAGCGCGACGAAAAAATCTCGCTGCTCCAACGCCTGCTGCAACACGCCGAGACCACCGCGCGCTACAACGTCTTTTTCGGCGCCGGCCGCGACGCCTACGACACGCGCGGTCGCGTGGCGCACGAGTCCATCTTCAACCTGACCGACGGCTCCTATCGCTGCCCGAACTCCCAGCAAGGCTTCTCCCCGTTCACGACGTGGACGCGCGGGCTGGCGTGGATTATCCTCGGCTTCGCGGAGCAACTGGAATTTCTCGCCGCGCGCGCTGACGTTGACCGGCAGACCATCGCCCGTTTCCAAGAAGTCGCCCAAGCCACGGCGGATTTTTACCTCGAAAACACGCCCGCTGACGGAGTGCCGTACTGGGACACCGGCGCGCCGTTATTGCATAACTTGGGCAACTACCTCGACCGTCCCGCCGAGCCATACAACGACTGGGAGCCGGTGGACAGTTCCGCCGCCGCCATCGCCGCGCAAGGTCTGCTGCGACTGGGCCATTGGCTCGGCGCTGACAGTGCCGGCAAAACATATTTCCAAGCCGCGCTGACCGTCGCGCGCACCCTGTTCTCCGACGCCTATTTATCAACCTCAGCGGCGCACGAGGGTTTAATCCTGCACTCCGTCTATCACCGGCCGAACGGCTGGGACGTGATCCCGCGCGGCCAAAAAGTCCCGTGCGACGAGTCCTCATTGTGGGGCGACTACCACGCCCGCGAGCTGGCGCTGATGGTGCGCCGCCTCGCTGCTAGTCAGCCGTATTATAAATTTTTTCTGTAAAACAAACTGGATGGAATTTATTTCTGCGGGCGTGCTGACCACGCTTGGTTTTGAAAACGGGTGATTTTTTTCAATGCATGCCCGGCGGCTTGGAGCATGGCTTGTAATTCGGCGGGAGAATACGTCGTTTCCTCGCCGCTGGCTTGGACTTCAACGAATTGGCCCGCGCCGGTCATCACCACGTTCATGTCAACGGCAGCGTCTTTGTCCTCCAAATAACACAAGTCGGTGACGACACGCCCGTTGACGATGCCAACACTGACGGCGGCAATGCTGGTGGTCAGCGGGTTGTCAGTCAGCAAACCGCTGGCAGTGAGGCGTTCGACGGCCAGCCGCAGCGCCAGATACGCGCCGGTGATGGCGGTGGTGCGGGTGCCGCCGTCGGCCTGAAGCACGTCGCAGTCGAGCCACAGCGTGCGCGCGCCGAGTTTTTCCAAGTCCGTCACCGCGCGCAACGAGCGACCGATGAGGCGTTGGATTTCCTGGCTGCGACCGTCAATTTTGCCTTTCGTGATGTCGCGCGGCTTGCGGTCGGCGGTGGAGTAGGGGAGCATGGAATATTCCGCCGTCATCCAGCCGCCGCTGACCTGCTGCGTTTTCATCCAGCGCGGCACGTCTTCCTCGACGCTGACGGCGCAGATGACTTGCGTGTTGCCGCACGCAAGCAGGACAGACGCGAGCGCGTTCGGCGCGATGTCCCACTGGCAGCGAAGCGGGCGGAGTTGGTCGGGTTTGCGGCGGTCGGGGCATTTTATCACGCGGCGAGTTTAACTGTTCCGTGCGCTTTTGGCAAAAATTTTTACAAAGTGACCATGAAGGAAATGGAGAATAGAAAACTGAAATTATTTCCGCCCCGCCCTGTTACGCCGGCAACTGAAACCGTCCTGCCACAATCCCCGGCACCGTAATATCCTCGTCAATTTTCTCCCAGCGTAGCGCAAACCCGCGCACCTGCACTTCCACCTCGGCTAACTCCTCATCTGTCGCCCGTGATAAAATCCGAAACCGTGACGCGGGAAAACTGACCGTCCGCCCGTCGCGCAACTCCACAAAAATTGTCCGTCCCTCTGCCCAAGCGCGCACCGCGCGGGCTTCTTCCTTGACGCTCGCCACTCTCGGCGGCTCAGCGGTGATGATACTCATAATATGCTCTCCTCAATATACTATAGTTTTCATTAATCAAGCGTTCAATCTTTCGCAATTCGTGTTGCAGAATGCCGTCATTATCTATCAACGTAACGGCAGGCACCAGCCAAAACTTGCATTCCCCGTTTGGTGAGCGAACGTGAATATGCGCCAGTTCCATTCCTTCATTTGAGAAGAAGTGAAAACGAAACGACCCGTAGCGAAGAACCGTGAGCATCCACTCATCCTGCCGTTTTTCATCGACGGGACAACCGCGCGTTTGTAAAATAATATCAACGGATGTAAACAAATCGCGGCCAATAAAATTCTTCCTCGCGCGGAGGGGAATAGATTCACGCTGGTGCTACATTGACGACAGGCAGGCAAGTTATTAGTTGTAAGGGTGGGCAGCGGGTTTATAGTGGCGGAACGGTATGCGAAAAATCGGATTATTGGCGGTCATGGTCAGCGTATTGTTAGGTGGCGTGGCGGTGGTTGAGCGGGATGGGCGTTTGAGTACGCCCGTTGAATATTAGCGAGGGAAGTGCGTATGAATTATTTGAGAATTGCGGTCAGTATATTGTTATTGTTCGTGGTTTGCGCGGGTGCTGACGGTGAGAAATCTGCCAAGCTCGAATGTTCGTTAATCATGCCGGATACGGTAATTGACGGAAAAAATTTGCCACACAATCAATGTGTCCCGCTCGCGTTGAATATTAAAAATATTTCCCCCGCGCCACTGACGGTGTGTACTTATCGGAACGGGGTGTTGTCGTTATCCGCTGATGGTGAGTAGTGGCGGACGCTTGACTGGGGACGCGACCATGTGCGGCGTCCCCGTCGGGAAAATTTTGTCAGGCTGGTGCCCGGCGAGGCGACCGAGGTGGCGATTGACTGTCGCGTTATCGCCAAGGATGACGGCGTCGTTTTGTGGGGCGAGCACAACATCGGCGATTATTGGACCACCAAGCCGCTGACGTCCGGCGTTTGGTATCTCAAATGCACTTATCATTATCCCGATTCGGTGTCGGTTATGATGAACAAGGCGCCGGCAAACGTGCCGACTTACGAGGGCAATAAATTCCCGTGGAAAGATTGCATCGAAGGCACGTGGCACACCAAGCCGCTGACTGTCACTATCAAAAGGTGAGTGAGGCGAAGCGCGTTGATATTTCTGGTTCGAGCCAATGAGCGGTGGTATCGCAAATTCCCCTTCCGTGAAGGGGTGGCGCGGAGCGACGGGGTAGTTCAGCGTTTCAGGGGAAATAGCACAGAACGCTGAACTACCCCGTCTGCTACGCAGCCACCCCTTCACGGAAGGGGAATTTGTCAGGTGCAACTACACGCGGCCTTTGGCTGGTCACTGACAGCGGAGCGGGGTGGCGTGGACAATCTTGTCTGTGCTATACTCGTGGGCATATGAATTTTTCCAAATCCGAGCGGTTGTTCGAGCGGGCGAAAGTCGTCATCCCTGGCGGGGTGAACTCGCCGGTCAGGGCGTTCAAGGCGGTCGGCGGGAAGCCGTTTTTCGCGGCGCGCGCTGCGGGGGCGTATTTGTTTGATGTGGATGGAAATGACTTCGTGGATTATGTCGGCACTTGGGGGCCGGCGATTTTGGGGCACGCGCCGGCGTGTGTGCGGGCCGCTGTTGGTGAGGCGTTGCAACGCGGGACGAGCTTCGGCGTGCCGGGGGAGTTGGAGGTGGCGATGGCGCTGACGGTGACGGATTGGGTGCCGTCGGTGGAGATGGTGCGGATGTGCAACTCCGGCACGGAGGCGACGATGTCGTGCGTGCGGCTGGCGCGCGGGTTCACGGGGCGCGACAAAATTGTCAAGTTCGCGGGTTGTTATCACGGGCATGTGGATTCGCTGTTGGTGAAGGCGGGGTCGGGGGCGCTGACGCTGGGGCAACCGGACTCGGCGGGAGTGCCGGCGGCGCTGGCGGCGGAGACGGTTTGTTTGCCGTTCAATGATTTGCCAGCGCTGGAGCAAGCGTTCGCCGCTGACGGTGGGCGCATCGCGGCGGTGATTGTGGAGCCGGTGCCGGCGAACGCGGGGTTGATACCACCGTCAGCGGGCTTTTT
>JAISCS010000115.1 GCA_031265365.1 Verrucomicrobiales bacterium | reverse complement strand
ACAAGCTCGGCAAGGACATCTTCATCGCCCTCGACGTCGCCAGCAGCGAGTTCTACGACGCCAAGAGCAAGAAGTACGTCTTCAAAAAATCCAGCGGCAAGAAATTGTCCGCCGAGGAGTTGATTTCCTTCTACAAGGATTTGCAGAAGAAGTACCCGATTATCTCCATCGAGGACGGCACCGCCGAGGAAGACTGGACGGGCTGGAAAAAACTCACCGACGCGCTCGGCGCCAGCACGCAGTTGGTCGGCGACGATTTGTTCGTGACCAACGTCGAGTTCCTGAAGAAGGGCATCAAGACCGGCACGGCCAACTCCATCCTCGTCAAGGTCAACCAAATCGGCTCGCTGACGGAGACGTTCGACGCGATTGAAATGGCCAAGAACGCGAAATACACCGCCGTCATCAGCCACCGCAGCGGCGAGACGGAGGACGCCACCATCAGCGACATCGCCGTGGCGACCAACGCCGGGCAAATCAAGACCGGCTCGTTCTCGCGCAGCGACCGGCTGGCGAAGTACAATCGCTTGCTCCGCATCGAGGAAGAACTCGGCGCGAACGCCATTTATGGGGGCGCACTCTAAATTCTTCGACCCGCGCAGCGTCAAAACCGCCGCGCGGCGCGCGACAGGGGAGCCATGGCAAAAAATCACGCCGTGGCTCTACCTGTTGGCGACCTTGTTGCTGGCCGTCCTCGCCGGGGTAATTTACCGTCCCGTCATCCTCAAAAATCAGGAGTTGCTGAATCGCAAGGCTGATTTGCAGGTCAAAATCGGGCGGGAAAACGAGAAAAAGCGCCAGCTTGAGGAAGAGTTGGCCGCCCTGATGAACGACCCGTATTACATTGAGCGCATGGCCCGTGACATTCTCAAATATGGTCGTCCCGGCGAAATCATCTTCAAATTCCCCGACGACCTCAGCAACTCCGAAAACCCGCCCGCCAAGCCGTCGCGCTGACCGTCGGTAATTTTCCCCATTGCCAGCGGCGGGAATTTGCCTATATTTACCGAACCTATGAAAGCTCCTATTCGTGTTGCTGTCACCGGCGCCGCCGGCCAAATTAGTTATTCATTGCTCTTCCGCATCGCTTCCGGCGCGATGTTCGGGCCGGAGCAGCCGGTCATCTTGCAGTTGCTTGAGGTGCCGTTCGAGAAACCCATGAAGGCGCTCGACGGCGTGGCGATGGAACTTGAGGACGGCGCGTTCCCGTTGCTCAAGGGTCTGGTGTTGACCAGCGACGCGAAGGTGGCGTTCAAGGACGCGAACTGGTCGCTGCTGGTCGGCGCGAAGCCGCGCGGGCCGGGCATGGAGCGCGCGGATTTGTTGAAGGACAACGGCAAAATTTTCATCGAGCAGGGAAAAATCATTGACGCCGTCGCCGCTGACGACGCGCGCGTCGCCGTCGTGGGCAATCCCGCGAACACGAATTGCATGATTGCCGCCAGCCAGGCCAGGCGCCTGCCCGCCGAGCGGTTTACCGCGATGGTGCGCCTCGACCAAAATCGCGCGCAGAGCCTGTTGGCGAGGAAGGCCGGCGTGGACTTGACCGAGGTCAAAAACATTTTCATCTACGGCAACCACAGCCCGACCATGTATCCCGCCTACCCGCACGCCACCATCAGCGGCAAGCCGTTGCCGGAGGTCATCGGCGACAAGGAATGGCTGCGGGGCACGTTCTGCGAGACCGTGGGCAAGCGCGGCGCGGCCATCATCGCGGCGCGCGGCGCGTCCTCAGCGGCTTCGGCGGCGAACGCTCTCGTTGACCACGTGCGCGACCTCGTGACGCCCGGCGCGATTCATTCCGTCGCGGTGAAATCGAACGGCGCCTACGGTTTCGACCCGAACGTATGGGCCGGCATGCCCGTCCGCACCACCGCGCCCGGCGCGTATGAAATCATCACCAGTTACCAGATGTGCGATTTCTGCCAGTCGAAGATTGCCGCGACGAACAAGGAACTCGTCGAGGAGCGCGCCGCAGTCGCCGGGATGTTGTAGATTTGAAAAACCAATCCTCGCGCGGAGACACAGGGACGCGGAGTTTTTTTAGGACGAATTAACTCCGCGTCCCCGTGTTTCCGCGCGAGACTTTTTATGAACCGGCCGGGGCTGTTGCGAACTTTGTCCATCGTCAGCGCGTTCGCCGCCGGCGCGGTCCTGCCGCAGGCGTCAGCGCTGGCGTGGGCCATCCGCTGGCTGATTATGGCGATGTTGTTCATCACCTTTCTGCAAATCCGGTTTTCCCGCCGCTCGCTGACAGTGAGCCATGTCTGGCTGTTGCTGGCGAATTTCGGCGTGGGGCTGGGCGCGCTTGGCGTGGGCCGGGCGCTGGGCGGGCGCGACCTCGCGCTGGCGGCGTTCTTCGCCGGCATCGCCCCGACCGCGACCGCCGCGCCGGTCATCACCGGCTTCCTGCGCGGCAAGGTGGCATACGTCGTCATCGCCTTTCTGCTGACCAACATCGTTGTCGCCGCGGCGCTGCCGCTCATCCTGCCGCCGGTGCTGGGCGTCCACACCACGGGGCTGTATTGGCAAGTCGCGCGCAGCGTCGGCGTGGTCGTGTTCGCGCCAATGGCAGCGGCATGGTTGACGCGGAAAGTGCATCACCAAGCGACGCGGTGGCCGGGCAAACTCCGCGACGTCTCATTCGCCATGTGGGTCCTGGCGCTGTTCCTCATCATCGCCAGCGCCGCCGATTTCTTCCGCCAAGAAACCGCGACCGAGCCGCTGCTATTGGTGAAAATCGGCGTCGTCAGCGGGCTGGTCTGCGCGTTGAATTTCCTGTTAGGCGCGTGGCTCGGCGGCGGGGAATTCCGCCGCGAGGCGAGCCAGTCGTTGGGGCAAAAGAACACGACGTTCACGATTTATTTGGCGATGGTATATGCGAATCCGCTCATCGCCCTCGGCCCGACGTTTTACGTCCTGTGGCACAACCTGTGGAACTCGTGGCAGCTTTACCGCGCCGGAAGACATGAAAAAGAACACGCGCCGAGACGCCAAGACGCCAGTTAACTTAATCCCAAAAAACTTCGCGGCTTGGCGCGAACCCAAATTGATTTATTGTGCCCGCCGCGTTTTTAGTTATTATGCCACGGATGAAACGCAGTGAAATCAACCGGTTAGTGCAAGCCGCGCGGGAATGTTTCGCGCACCACGGGCAGACGCTGCCGCCGCGCCCGCGCTGGGATGTGACGGACTTCGGCCTCGGTGACTGGCGGCGGCACGGGCTGGTGTTGGTCAACCTCGCCGAGGAGCCGGAGTATTGCGAGAAGCTAATGTACGCGCAACGCGGCATGACCACGCCCGCGCATTGCCACCGCCGCAAGAAGGAGGACATCATCGCCCGCCACGGCACGCTGCGGGTGACCGTGTGGGCGGCGCCGCCGGCGGAGGCCGCCGGACTGCCGCTGACGTTGAAGGTCAACGGCGAGCCGCGCGCGCTGGTGTCGGGCGCTGACCTTGACCTGCCCGCTGGCTCGCGCGTGACGCTGACGCCGGGCGTGTACCATGAGTTCGCGCCGCTGACGGAGGAGTGCGTCATCGGCGAGGTCTCGACCGCCAACGACGACACGCGCGACAATTTTTTCATCAATCCCGACGTCGGGCGCTACCCCGCCATCGAGGAGGACGAGCCGCCGCTGGTGACGTTGCTCAGCGAGCATAATCAGGCCGGAGGCGCTGACCGTGACGCCTGACCCAACGACCACAGCGACCGCCGCGCGGCGCGGCGTTATCGTCAGCGGGCACTGGATTGTGGACCGGCTGAAGGTGATTGACACCTACCCGTCCGAGGAAAGCCTCGCGGTGATTTCATCGGAAGCGCGCGCGAACGGCGGCGGCGCGTTCAACGTGGCGAAAGACCTCGCGCTGATGAACACCGGTGTGAGCGTCAGCGGCATCGGCTTGCTCGGCGACGACGAGGACGGGCGCTGGACGCTGGCGGAATGCGCGCGGCACGGCATCGGCACGCGCCAGCTCAGGCTGCTGGCGGGGACGCCGACTTCGTACACCGATGTGTTCACCGTCAGCGGCAGCGGGCGGCGCACGTTTTTCACCATGCCCGGCGCGTGCGCGAAGTTGGACGAGGACGCGTTCGATTTCACCGACACGACCGTCAGCGGCGCGAAAATCTTTTACCTCGGTTATCTGGGAATGCTCGACGGGCTGGGCGCGCGCGCGGCGCGGGTGCTGGAGCGCGCGGCGGCGGCGGGGCTGCGGACGGCGGCGGACTTGGTCAGCATCAGCGGCGACTTCGGCGCGACGGTGCGGCCCTGCCTGCCGTGGGTGGATTATTTTTTCGCGAACGACCTTGAGGCCGAGCGGCTGACGGGCGTGACCATCAGCGGTTTGCGCGGCGCGGCGCTGGCGGACGCGCTGACGGTGGCGGCGCGGCGCCTGGTGAGCGACAGCGGCGTGCGCGGCCTGTGCGTGCTGCACACGCCGGAGGGCGCGGTCGCGGTGGCGCGGGACGGCGCGGTATGCCGGCAGGGTTCGGCGCGCGTGGCGCCGGAGTCCATCAAGGGCACGAACGGTTGCGGCGACGCGTTCGCGGCGGGCTGTTTGTTCGCGCTGCACGAGGACTGGCCGCTGCCGGCGGCGCTGGAACTGGGCATCAGCGCGGCGGCCCGCTGCCTGCTCAGCGCCGCGAGTTCCGCCGCGCTGACCGACTGGCGGCAGTGTTTGCAAGAGGCGCGCGCGCTGGGCTTCAGAACGGATTTTTGAATAACGGAAGATAATTTATGGACAAAAGTTTGGACGAGAAAATCGCTGACATTCAGAGAAACCCGACGGCCAGCAAAGCCTTCATCATCGCCGACGCCAAGGACGCAGACATGGCCTACGGCCTCACCGCGCCGGGCCGGACGGGCGAGCGGTGGAAAACGCTGGAGGAATACCGCGCGCAAATTCGCGCCGTGGTGAAGCAGGGCTTGGTGGACATCATGCTGTGCTCCGCCTCGAACATCGAGCAACTGGCCATGCGCGAGAAAATTTTCGCCTACAGCCACGTGACCCCGGCGGCGCGCGCCAACGACACGAGCGACATCTGGGTGACGCGCGGCGGGCGTTACCTTGGCGAGGCGTCGCGCCCCTTCCGCAGCGCGAGCATTGACCACATCAAGTACGGCCGCCTCGTCGCCGACACCGGCCACACCATGCCGTACACGGGCGCCGACCTCGGCTTGTATTCCATGACGTTCACCAATAATTTGGAGCGCGACCACGCGACGCTGGTGGAATTCCAGCGTTTCCGCGAGGAAGCCGAGCGCAAAAAATTCCGTTACTTCTTGGAAGTGTTCGACCCCAACGTGGACGCCGGCCTCGCGCCGGAGCAAGTCCCCGCCTTCATCAACGACCACATCACCCGCGCCCTCGCCGGCGTGGCGCAGGCGGGGCGGCCGCTGTTTTTGAAAATCGTCTATCACGGCCCGCGCGCGATGGAGGAACTCGCCGCCTACGACCCGCGGCTCATCGTCGGCATCCTCGGCGGCGCGGCGGGCACGACTTACGACGCCTTCAAGCTCATCGCCGACGCGCAAAAACACGGCGCGCGCGTGGCGTTGTTCGGTCGCAAGATTAACAACGCCGAAAGCCCGCTGACGTTCATCGAAATGTTGCGCCACATCGTCGAGGGCCGGCTCGCGCCGGAGGAAGCGGTCAGGGCCTATCACAGCGCCTTGGCGAAGGAGGGCTTGCGCCCGCACCGCGACTTGGCGGACGACCTGCGCCCCACCGTCAGCGCCACGCGCTACGGTGGTTAAATCCGACACCAAGACAAACCTTGCCAACCACGCCTACCGCAAATAATTCCCCTCTCGAAGAGGGGAATTTTACTCACCGTCAGCGTCCGTCACTCGCCGGCGGGCGATTCAATGCGCGGGAACAGCGGTTCCGGCGAGCCGACTTTGGTGTTGGCGGGAATGACGGGCCACGTCGGGTTTTTCGTCACTGGCAGCGGCGGGAGGTGGCCGAGTTGCGCCAGGATTTTCTCCGCGGTGGCCGGCAGGATGCAGCCGATTTCGCCGGTGAGTAGATATATCGCCGACAACATTTCCGCCAGCACCATATCGAGCCGCCGAGCGTCAGCGGGGTCCTTCGCCAGTTTCCACGGGGCGTTTTCGTCGGCGTATTGGTTGACGCGGATGATGCCTTTCCACAATTCCATCAAGGCGATGTGGACTTGGATTTTGCCCATGTTTTCACAAAATGACCGCACGGCGCCGACGACATCCCGCCGCAGGTGTTCCTCGCTGACCGTCGGCGGCGCGTCACCGGCGGCGGGGATGACGCCCGCGCGGTAGCGCGCCACCATTGCGCCCGCGCGGTTGACAAGATTGCCAAGCGTGTTGCCCAGCTCGCTCTGGTAACGCAAATGAAATTGCCCCGGCGAAAAATCCGCGTCGTAGCCCACCGCCATCTCGCGCATGACAAAATACCGGAAGGCGTCCACGCCGTAAGTCTCGATGAGCGCCAGTGGGTCCACGGCGTTGCCGGTGGACTTGCTCATCTTCTCCTGGTGCTGCGTCCACCAGCCATGCACGAGCAACTTGACCGGCAGCGGCAGGCCGAGCGCGCGCAACATGATGGGCCAGTAAATCGCGTGCGCCGGCACGAGGATGTCCTTGCCGATGACGTTGATGCCGGGCCACCAATCGCTGACGGTGACGCCGTCGTAGCCGATGACGGAGATGTAACTCAGCAGCGCGTCGAACCACACATAGGTGACTTGCCCGGCGTCGAACGGCAGCGGGATGCCCCACGCCAGCCGCGCGCGCGGGCGCGAGATGCACAAATCCGGGATGGGTTGTTCCAGTGCGCCGAGCACTTCCTTCGCGCGGAAGCTCGGGAAAATCCAGTCGGGATTTTTTTGCAAGTGCTCGACCAGCCACGCTTGGTGCTTGGCGAGCTTGAAATAATAAACCTCCTCTTGCAACTCAATGACGTCGCCGAAAATTTCCGGGAAGCGACCGTCGACGGCGCGGTCTTTCTCGGTCAAAAACTGCTCCTGCCGCGGGCTGTAAAAGCCTTGATACACGCCTTGGTAAATCTCCCCCGCGTCGAACAATTTTTGCAAGCACGTTTGCACGACCTGCTTGTGCCGGGGCTGCGTCGTCCGCACGAAATCGTCGAACGACACGTTTAGCTTGCGGTACAAGTTTTCAAAATTCGCCGCCATCGCGTCGCAAAACTCCTGCGGGTCGCGCCCCTGCTGCTGCGCGCTCTGCTGCACCTTGATGCCGTGCTCGTCGAGGCCGGTCAGGAAAAACACCCGCTGACCGTGGCGGCGGTGGTAACGGGCCAGCACGTCGGTGAGCACCTTCTCGTAAGCATGTCCGAGGTGCGGCAGCCCGTTGACATAATCAATCGCCGTGGTGATGTAAAACTTTTGCGCCATAAAACGGAGATGCTACCGCCGCCCGTGACAAAGGACAATGCCTAAAACGCGGGTGACGCTATGGTTATATTTTACAACGAGAACATGGAGGAATTGGAGGGGGGCGGTTTAGTCAAGGCCAACTTTCTCCAATAACTCCATGAACTCATTGTAAAAAATATATAAAAAATATCATTTTTCCTGTTGACATCTTCGGCCGACTCTCTACTTTTCAATTTATGCATTCGGAGCTTGACAATATCGCGGCAGGACTTTTAAGCTCTTCGCACCTTCGCACCTTCGCACCTTCGCACCTTCGCACCTTCGCACCTTCGCACCTTCGCACCTTCGCCCCGTCGCACCTTCCCCCCTCCGCACCTACCCACCTTCGCACCTTCGCACCTTCGCACCTTCGCACCTTCGCACCTTCGCACCTTCGCACCTTCGCACCTTCCCGTGACGCGCTAGTTTACCCGCTTGGTTTTCCCGCTTCGTTCCTCATGCGGTTATCAACCCCGTCTGGGGGGGCGGCTGAACCCGCCAATAAAGTAGGCTACTTTGCCCTCAAAGTTGATTACTTTATCGCCCAAGTAGCTTACTTTACCGTCAAAGTTGTCAACTTTATTGCCAAAGTAGCCGACTTTAACTCCCAATTAACCCACCGCCCTGCCAATCCAGCAGCTCGTCAACAAACACTCGGAGGGGGCGAAGTAAGCCTATGAACGCTGAAACAATGAGAATTTTGGACAGGATTAACAAGATGGACAGGATTTTCAAAAAAAACATCCTGTGCATCCTGTAAATCCTGTTAGAAAAATGAACCAATAACCTAACCAAGAAAAAAACAAAGAAAGAACCAATTTTATGCAAACATCAATACTGATAAAACTAATGGGTTTGACGGCGGTGGTCACACTGACGGTCAGCATAGCGCGGGCGGATGTGGATGTGTTCACGTGGACGGGCGCGGGAGGGAATAACGAGTGGCTTAACGCCGGCAACTGGGAAGCCGGATTGCTGCCCACCGGCGCGGCGACCAGCGGCACCCGCGAAATTGTTATCAATAACGTCGCGAATTTGCCATCCCTCATCACCAGCACCGTCAATTACAACAAGTTCACTTACAACGGCACGCAAGATTTGACCATCAGCACCCACGCCGTCGCGAACGATTCCCCGACTGATATCGGCCATATCTATAATAATAGCGGTCATAATCTAACCATCGCCAATGAACGGGTATTCACAAATATTTCAGTCAAAAACGGCATGGTCACACTGACTGGCACGGTAAGAGGCAACGTCTCAATCACTCCGGTAGACGCCAGCGGCAACGGTGTGATGATTGTCAACGGTTACCTCTACTCCGAATACGGCAAAATTTCGGTAGGCATCCCTTGGAACGGGACAAGTGACTACACCACAACCTTGGCAGGCACCGGCACTGTTCGCGGCGGCGGCAGTGACGGTGGGGTTAACATATTGGCTCCGAGTAATGGCTCGGCTAACCAACTGGGCGGTATCCTTGCCCCTGGCGACCCCAATGCCAACGGCGGCATCGGCAAATTGACGGTCACCGGCTCACTGCTAATCAACGCCGCAAGCACCATTGTGGACAGCGGCGGACGCTTGGAATTGCAACTTAACAGCCCGTCCAGTTTCGACCAACTAGACGTAACCACCAATATGATATTTAATAGTGGTAATTCTGACCGTTTCGCCTATCTCAATCTGATTTTCGACCCGAATACCATTGCGTTGGGCGCTTATGATTTAATCACTTACGGTGGTGTTCTGAGTGGTTTCGGTAATGATATCAGCAGCGAATCACCGGATTGGACTAGCGTCCTCCGCTGGTACACCGGCGTGGAGGACCATCTGGCAGCGCTGACGGAAGCGGGTTACACTTGGAGCCTGAGCAATATTCTCAACGAGACAGGCGGCATCATCCGCTTTGAAATTATCCCCGAACCAAGCACCTTTGTGTTACTCGGCATGGGCCTACTCACCCTCGTCTTACTCCGGCGTAAACCAAGAAAGTCCGCAAATCACGCGAATTGACGCCAATCAAAAAAACTCCGCGCCTCCGCGTCTCCGCGCGAACATCCACCGGATTTGGGCTTTGAGTTTTGCGGCAAACCCCGCTATCCTCGCCCCGCGTATGAGTACACTCACCATCCCGGAACAAGTCGAACTGCTGGCCGCCAACGTCAACCAACTCCACTCCCGCGCCGAGTTGGCGGAAAAATTAAAATCGGGCCGGCAACTCCGCGTCAAGCTCGGCTTCGACCCCACCTCGCCGGACTTGCACCTCGGCCACGTCGTCGTGCTCGACAAAATCCGCCAGTTCCAAGACCTCGGCCACCTCGCCGTCATCGTCGTCGGCGACTACACCGCGCGCGTGGGCGACCCGACCGGGCGCTCGAAGACCCGCCCGCCGCTCGCGCCGGAAAAAATCGCCGAGAACGCGCGGACGTACACCGAACAAGTGTTCAAAGTCCTCCGCCGCGAGCAGACGGAAATCCGTTACAACGGCGAGTGGTTCGGCCAACTCACCTACGCCGACGTGCTGCGGCTAAACTCGATGGTCAGCGTCGCGCAGTTGTTGGAGCGCGAGGATTTCAAAAAACGCTACACCGAGGGCGCCGCCATCAGCCTGATGGAATTTCAATACCCGCTGATGCAAGGCTACGACTCGGTCATGCTCAACTCCGACGCCGAACTCGGCGGCAACGACCAGTTGTTTAACAACCTCGTCGGGCGCGACTTGCAAAAAGCCTACGGGCAGGAGCCGCAAATCGTCATCGTCATGCCCATCCTGACGGGCTTGGACGGTGTGCACAAAATGAGCAAGTCCCTCGGCAACTCCATCGGCATCACGGAACCGCCGGCGGAGATGTTCGGCAAGGCGATGTCCGTCAGCGACGCGACGATGCTCAACTGGCGCTGGCTGCTCGGCGCGAACTACGGCCTGCCGGCGGCAGCGCCCGAACATCCGATGGAGGCGAAGAAGCAGCTTGCCGCCGCGATTGTCCGCCGTTTCCACGGTGCCGCCGCCGCTGACAGTGCGCGCGCCGACTTCGAGTTAAAATTTTCCAAGAAGGATTTGCGCACCGCCGACCTCGCGGAGTTCACCGTCAGCGAGAATCCGATTTGGCTCGTGAAATTATTGCAAGAGTTAAAAGCCGTCGCCAGCGGCGGCGACGCGCGCCGGCTCATCCAGCAAGGCGGTGTGAAGCTCAACGGCGAGAAGTTGACCGACCCAAAGGCGCACCTCACCGTCAGCGGCGGCGAGGTTTTGCAGGCGGGCAAGAAATTTTTTGCGCGGTTGAAAATTTGACGCAAAGACGCGAAGGGACAAAGATACGCAAAGATTTTGGGGAATTGGAAAACTAAAAAAATATTTGCGTAACTTTGTCCCTTCGCGTCTTTGCGTCAAAAAAAATATGTACCAACCCAAACACATCATCATCGTCGGCGGCGGGGCGGCGGGGTTTTTCGCGGCGCTGATGGCGAAGGCCGCCAATCCCGCGCTGACCGTCACCATCGTCGAGGCCGCCGGCCAGATGTTACGGAAGGTGAGCGTCAGCGGCGGCGGGCGCTGCAACGTGACGCACGCTTGTTTTGACCCGCGCGAGTTGGTGAAATTCTACCCGCGCGGCAACAAGGAATTGCTCGGCGCGTTCCACAAATTCCAGCCGCGCGACACGCTGGATTGGTTTGCCGCGCGCGGCGTCCCGCTCAAAACCGAGGCGGATGGTCGCGTCTTCCCCGTCAGCGACAGCGCGCGAAGCATCGTGGATTGTCTCACCCACGAGGCGCGGCGGCTGAACGTCAGCGTCCGCGTGAACGCCGCCGTCAACGCCGTGAAAAAAATGGCGGACGGACGCTTTGCCCTGACGTTCGCCGGCGGTGACCGCCTCGCCGCCGACCACTTGCTCTTGGCGTGTGGCGGCACCTGCAACATCAGCGGCGCGCGACTGGCGGCGGCACTGGGACATTCACTGTCAGCACCGGTGCCGTCGCTGTTCAGCTTCCGCGTCAACGACGAACGCTTGGGCAACCTTTCCGGCGTGACGGTGCCAAACGTCACCGTCAGCGCCGGGGGCTTGCGCCAAAGCGGGCCGCTGCTCATCACGCACGAGGGCTTGAGCGGCCCCGCGATTTTGCGCCTGTCCGCGTGGGGCGCGCGCTGGTTCGCCGGGGAAAATTATCGCTTCACCGTCAGCGTGGATTGGACCGGCGGGCAAAACATCGGCGAACAATTCACCGCCAACCGCCGGCACGCCGGCAAACGCCAACTCCGCAACGACCCGCCATTTGCCATCCCCCGACGCCTCTGGGAGCGTCTGCTGGCCACCGCCGAAATCCCCGCCGACCGTCACTGGCACGACCTCCGCAAGTCCGGGGAAGAAACCCTAACGCGCGCGCTGACGATGACGCAATTTCAAGTCACCGGCAAAAGCGTGAACAAGGAAGAATTCGTCACCTGCGGCGGCATCCCGTTGCGCGAGGTTGACTTCCGCGCCATGACCAGCAAACTCTGTCCCGGCTTGTATTTCGCCGGCGAAATCCTTGACCTAGACGCCCTCACCGGCGGCTTCAATCTCCAAGCCGCCTGGACCACCGGCTGGCTCGCCGGCCAGTCGATGGCCCGCTAATACAGGTTCTATCCCGTTATCAGAGGAATGGCCGTGGCGTAAGGTAAGCGCAGCATAATTCCCCTTCCGTGAAGGGGTGGCGCGGAGCGACGGGGTAGTTCAGCGTTTGGGGCAAGGTCCTTGTTAACGCTGAACTACCCCGTCCGCTCCGCGGCCACCCCTTCACGGAAGGGGAATTTGCTGGCGCAGAAGGCCAGGGCGGTGAGGGGGGGCGGCGTCAGCGCTGCCACTGCTAACAGCGAGGAACCCTAATACAAAACGCTGAAACACCCCGTCGGCTGGCGCCGCCACCCCTCTTCGAGAGGGGAATTAGCGCGCGCGGAGCATGGCCTGTGGGGTTGTTCCGGCGTCAGCATAAAAAATTCCCCTCTACTCACGACGGCTTGGATGTTGCGCCTTTGCGTAAACTATCAACCGATGGTCTTCCGCATCGCTGCCACGCAGCGGGTCAGCGCGGGGACGGGATTCTCAATGTCAGCCTCGTACTCGATGACGCTCATGCCGTCGAACCCGCCCTCGTTCAGCGCGGTGACGAAGGCCGGCAGGTCGAGGTTCCCCTCGCCGACGATGACGTCCTGCCACTGGCCGGTCCGGTCAAACACGAAATCCTTGAAGTGGATGCCGTAGAGGTGGCCGGCGTAACGCTTCGCCCATTCCACCGGCTTGCCGTTGTGCGGGCCGATTTGTATGCACCAAGCCGTGTCAATGCACACGCCGATTTGCGGCGCGCCGAGCTTGATGAAGTAGTCCATCACGTCCGGCTGACCGCCGAACATGTAGCCGCCGTGACAGTGGACGGCGACTTTGACGCCGAATTCATCCGACCATTTTTGCGCTTGCTTGATGGCATACGGGAAGGTGTCCACCCGGAAATGCACGGTGATGAACTTCGCGCCCGCGCTCGCCGCGCACGCGAAGATGTCGCGCTCCCCCGGCTCGCCGTTGAGCGTGTTGACGCCCAGCGAGACGACGCTCACGCCGGCGTCCGCGTAAGTCTTGACGACTTGCTTGAATTCCTCCGGCTTGGCGAAGTCCGCGTGGACGCCGCACAGTTCGATTTTGTTGAGGCCGATGGCGCGGACTTTTTGCGCGACCTCGGCATTATCTTTGAAGTGGCGGAAGCAATAGCTTTGCACGCCGTAGTCTATTTTATTGCTCATGGTTTTCTTTCTATGTTTGTTTTTTATGGTTTCCCGATTCTAAAGTCTGACCTCCCGGCCCGTTTTGCTGGAGCGGGCGATGGCGTCGAGGATTTTCTGCACCGTCAGCGCTTGCGGGACGGTGACGAGCAGCGCTTCCTTGCCGCGCAGGTGGTTGATGAAGTTGTGGAAGCGGCATTGGTGCGGCAGCGCCAGCGGCCCCTTGTCCACGTCAATAACCTCGTAGCTGGTGAGCGGGTTTTTGCCGTAACGGTAGACCCGCGCGGGCCGCACGGTCGCGCCGGCCTCGGTGCCGTTGATTTCCACGTTGTCACGGTTGCCGTCGGCTTGGTGACAGGCCCATGAGGTGTCCAGCGTGACGGTCGCGCCGTTGCGGAAGCGAATCAACGCGGTGGCGAAATCGTCCACGTCAAACTTGATGTCCCCGCGCTCGGAGTTGCCCCAGCCGCCCTCGCCGAGGCCGCGGTTGCCGAACTTGGTGTAGGTCTGGCCGCTGACGCTGACGGGGTCAAAATTGCCGATGACGTGGAGGCAGAGGTCGAGCATGTGGACGCCGATGTCGTACAAACTGCCCGCGCCGGCCAGCGCCTTGTTGCCGAACCAAGTGCCGAGGCGCGGGATGCCGGCGCGGCGGCGCCAGTACGCCTTGGCGTGGTAAATTTCGCCGAAAAAGTTTTTCTCCACCAGCGCGCGCACCCGCTGGGAGTCGGCGTTAAAGCGCTGGTTCATGCCGACGGTGAACGCCAGCCCCTTCTTCGCGGCGAGGTCGGTGACTTGCCGGGCCTCGGCGTAATTCATGGCGAAGGGTTTCTCCAGGATGACGTGCTTGCCCGCCGCCAGCGCCAGCCTGGCGAGCGGCGCGTGGAATTTGTTAGGCGTGGCGATGTACACGGCGTCAAGCCCGCGGTCGGCGAGCAACTCCTCCGCGCTGGCGCTGACGGCGGGAATGTCCCGCGCGGCGGCCAGCGCGCGGGCGCGGTCAAGATTGGGGTCGCTGATGGCGCGCACCCTGGCGTTGGCGTGTTTATTGATGGCTTCCGCCGCGGACCATGCGATGGCCCCGGCGCCGATGAGACCGAAGTTAACGGTGTTTAGTGCTTTCATATTTATAAAAAATAGGATGGAATGGCAGTAAACATTGATTGGCAGCGGGGCACAATGCGAAAGAACATCAAAAAACTACGAACTGTTGTAAAAAACTCGGCCCGGCGCGCGGGCGATTTGGCGGCGTTTCTCGGCCAGCGGTTGCGACTGCACTCCCTGTCACACTATCACCAGACCGCCGGCGTGCATCCGCGCCCGTTTCGGCTCGCTGACGGTGAATATTGCCTGGAGCTGGTAACGCACGGGCGTGGCTGGGTGCGGGACGGGGACGCGTGGGCGGAGGTGACGCCGGGGGCCTTGCTGTGGCACAGCGCGGGGGACGAGACCATCGGGCGCAGCGATTTCGCGCGGCCCTACGCGTGCCTGGCGCTGCGCTTCACCGGCGCGCGCGACCGGCGGCGGCTGGTGCCCCGGCTGACGCGGTGGGAAGACTTGGACGCGGCGCGGCAATTCACGCGCGAGATGCTGCGGCTGCATGTGGACGACCGTTTTGACGCGGCGGTGTTGTTGCAATATATCGTAGGCCGGTTGTATTTCCAAGTGCGTCTGTATTTGCAAGGGATGACCTTCACGGCGCTGCCGCTGGAGGTGGGCAAGGTGCTGGCGCTGATTCAGGAGCAATACGCGCGCCCGCTGCCGGTGACGGAACTGGCGCGCGCGGCGGGCTGGTCGGCGGCGCACTTGCACGCGAAATTCCGCGAGCATCTGGGCCTGTCGCCGCACCAAGCGCTGATGGAGCGGCGGGTGCGGGCGGCGCGGGAAATTCTGTCCGGCTCGAACCTGCCGGTGAAAACCGTGGCGGCGAATTGCGGTTTTGTCCATACCGCCGCGTTCTGCGCGCAATTCAAAGCCGCCACCGGCCTGTCGCCGAAAGCCTACCGGCACCGGCAGTTTTACGGGCACCTAGGCAAGAGCGCCGCCTGATTGACTCCTTCTGACCTCCTTGCAAAAAAATAAAAAATATTTATTTTCCCTGTTGATAGCCACAACCAATTTGTTGTTTTTTGCGTCATGCATTTGGTGATTGACAACGCGACGACAAGGCTTTTAAGCCCCTCGCATCCAGCGCGAATTTTGCCACGACCCGTTAATTTACCCGCCTAGTTTTGCCCGCTTCGTTCCCCATGTGGTTGTCCACTCCATCTGGGGAGTGGCCGAAGCCGCCAATAAAGTCGGCTACTTTACCGTCAAAGTTGTCAACTTTATCGTCAAAGTAACCGACTTTAACCCCCAATTAATCCACCGCCCTGTCGCGGTTATCAATTAAGAAAGTCCATTTATGTCACTAAACTCATCCTTGGCGACATCATCGTCATCAGCGCGAAGGCTTACACCGCCAAACACTCGGAGGGGGCGAAGTAAGCCAATGAACGCTGAAACACCCCGTCCGCTCCGCGTCCACCCCTCTACGAGCGGGGAATTAGCTCGCGCCGGGGCATGGCCTATGAGATTAGTCTCAACGTCAGCAGATTCCCCTCCCGCAAATAATTCCCCGCTCGTAGAGGGGTGGACGCGGAGCGAACGGGGTGTTTCAGCGTTTTATCGGATGAACCCTTTTACAATGAGAATATTAGACAGGATTAACAAGATGGACAGGATTTTCAAAAAAAACATCCTGTGAATCCTGTCAGAAAAAATCAACCATTTTTATCGTCCACGCCGTTTTTACCTAATCTCAATTAAAGTGCTAACGCCGGAACAACCTGTACCGGCACATCCCCGCCGCATCGTCAGCGGCGCGAGAATTTTTCCACGCAAACACAAAGCAGGGTTATCGTCAACAATATCCCTGAAATAATCAACCCATACGATGTCGCGGCACAGGCGGCGTATATTCTATCCTCGATTAAATACGGGTCGACAAAACCGGAGAACGCCAACTGCCACATCACCCGTAGCGGGAACCATCCGCCAATCACGCCCGGTATCATCGCCACGCAAACCCACCACCCCCGCGACAGCTTCTGTCCTCGCCAGACCATCAGCGCCAGCGTCACCGCGCAAGCCACCCCCAGCGCGACCATTTTCATCACCTGCACCCGCGCCAACCATGCGCCGCCCGCAAGGTCTCCCGTGCCACCCGCCAGCCATGAGAAAAAATGGATGATTTGCATCGCCCCATATCCTGTCGTCGGCGGAGGTTTGGCACAATCATTTTATGTGAAGGGATGGCTGCTAGGGTCGGGTGTTTTAGGGTATGGCATTTCATTACGACATTGGCAGAGAACCCCGTCATCCTGAGCGGATGCGCCGTAGGCGCGTAGTCGAAGGAGCGGTGTGGTGAACGCCAGCGGATTAGTCGTCATCAGCCATTGGTCCGTACTGGGCCGTTCCTTCGACTGCGCCCTTTCAGGGCTGCGCTCAGTATGACAGAGTACTCCGCCAATGTTATGATGAATTACCGTACGAACGCTGAACTACCCCGTCGCTCCGCGCCACCCCTTCACGGAAGGGGAATTATTTCACTCTCCGCTGGTGCTGGCGGCCTCGGTGGGGGCCTCGCTTTTCTTGATGTTCACCAAGGTTGCCGGGATGCGGCTGCTCTTGAAGAAGCTGGTCTTGTTCAGGATGCGCTCTTGCACCCATTCAAAGAGCATGAATGACACCGGCGTCACGTACAGCGTCAGCACTTGCGAGACCAGCAGGCCGCCGATGATGGCCAAGCCCAGCCCGACGCGCGTGCCGCCGCCCGCGCCCCAGCCGACGGCCAGCGGGATGGCGCCCATGATGGCCGCCAGCGTGGTCATGATAATCGGGCGGAACCGCTCGACGCACGCTTCCTCGACCGCCTCGCGCGGTTTTTTGCCAAGGTCCATTTGTTGCAACGCGAAGTCCACGATGAGGATGCCATTCTTTTTCACAATGCCGATGAGCATGAAGATGCCAATCATGGAGTAGAGCGAGAAATCCTGGTCGCACACCCACAGCGTCGCCAAGCCGCCGACGGTGGCGGGCACCAGTGTGCTCAACACCGTCAGCGGGTGCAGGTAGCTTTCGTACAGGATGCCGAGGATGACGTACATGATGAAGACGCTGAAGATGAGCAGGTACGGGAACACGGCGAAGAGTTGCGCGAAGATATCGGCGTCGCCTTTCAGCCCGTGGAGGATGCCCGGCGGGATGATGTCGCGGGCGATTTTGTTGATTGCGTCGGCGACGGTGCCGATGGCGACGCCGGGCTTCAGGTTGAAGAACACGGTGACGCTGGTGAATTGGTCAATGTGGTTGACTTGTTGCGGGCCGAGCAACTGTTTCCATTGTACCACGGCGTTGAGCGGGACGAGGTGGCCGGCGGTGGATTTGACGTAGAGCCGGCCCAGGTCCGCGGGGTCGGCGCGGTATTGGTCGTCCACTTCCATGATGAGCTGGTATTGGTCGCGCTCGGTCTTGATGAGGTACAGATAATTTTGCGAGTAGGCGTTGCGGAGCACGGTCTCGATGTCTTGCACGCTGACGCCGTAGGTCATGGCTTGCTCGCGCATGATGTCAATTTGCAACTGCGGGAAGCGCAGGTTCATGTCGGATGATACGCTGAGCATGCCAGGTATTTCCCACATCTTCGCCATTATCGCCTCGGCGGTTTGGTACACTTGGCCGGGGTCGAGGCCACTCATGGCGAAGGCGTACTTGCCCTGCGTGGTGGCGGTGGCGCCGGCGCTGATTTTGAGCACCGGCTCCGGTTGCAGCAGCGGCATGATGCCGGGGACTTGCGCCATCTGCGCGGTCAGCTCGCCGATGACGCTGTCAATGTCCTTGCGTTGCGCGCGGTCCTTGAGGAACAGGAACGTGCCGCCGAGGTTGGACGGGAGAAAGCCGGTGACGCCGGTGATGGTGAGGCCGACGTTGATGTCGGCATGCCGCCGCAAAATCTCCAGCACCTGCCGCTGGTACCCGCGCATCTTTTCCGGCGAGGCGTCCTGCGCGGCGACGAACGCGCCGCGGATGAGGCCGCTGTCCCCCGCCGGCAGGAAGGTGCGCGGCAGTTGCAGAAAAATCCACACGCTGCCGATGGCGCACACGACCCACGCCAAAATCGAAATCCACGTGTGATGCAAAAAGAAATCCAGCGAGCGCCCGTACAGCCGCGTCAGCCCGCCGAACCATTGCTCCGTGAACCGCTGCATCAGCGTCAGCCGGTGCGCCCCCGCGCGGTCGCCCAGCACGCGCGAGCACATCAACGGCGTCAGCGTCAGCGACACCACGCCGGAGCACACCACCGTGATGATAATCGTCACGCCGAACTCGCGGAAAATCAACCCCACCTGCCCCGGCATGAACACCAGCGGGACGAACACCGCCGCCAGCGACAGCGTCATGGACAAAATCGTGAAGCTGATTTCCTTCGCGCTGTTGAACGTCGCCGTCATCACGCTCTCGCCCGACTCCATGCGCCGCACGGTGTTCTCCAAAAACACGATGGCGTCGTCCACCAAAAACCCAATCGCCAGCACCAGCGCCAGCAACGAGAGGTTGTCAATGCTGAAGCCGCACAAGTTCATCACGATAAACGTCATCAACAGCGAGATGGGCAGCGCCACGGCGGGCACGATGGTGTCCGTCGTCTTGCCGAGAAACACGTAAATCACCAGCACCACCAGCGCGAACGCGATGAGCAGCGTCTCCATCACCTCGTGCAGGGAGGCGATAATCGTCTGCGAGCGGTCGTACACGACGAACATCTGCGCCGAGCCGGGCAGCAGCAATTTCATCTGCGGCAAAATCTCGCGCACTTGCTCGGCGACCGCGACCGCGTTGGCGTCGGTTTGCTTCGACACCGCCATCACCACCGTCTCCGCGTCCGGCATCGAACCCGCGTAATAAAACCGCGCGAGGATGCGCTCGTTGTTGGTGGACGACTTCACCTCCGCCACGTCGCGCAAATACACCGCGTGACCGTCAGCGTAGCCGATGATAAGTTTCGCGTAATCCTCCGCCTCCACCAACTGCCCGCGCGGCGTCAGCAAATACGTCCGGTGCCGGCCGTCGAACTGCCCCGCGCCCTGGTACTGTGTCGCCTGGGAAATCGCGCCCGCCACGTCCTGCATGGACAACCCGCGCGCGCTGACCTTGGCCGGGTCCACCTTCACGCGCACCGCCGGCGCGGAGGAGAACACCTGCACGTTGGACACGCCGTCCACCACGCTGATGCGCTGGCCGAGGTTGGTCGAGGCGAGTTCGTACAACTGCCCGTTGGTCAGCGTCTGGCTGCTGATGGCGATGTAGATAATCGGCTGGTCGTTCGGGTTGGTCTTCTTGAACACCGGCGGCGCGGGCAAGTCCGCCGGCAAGCTGCCCGTCGCCTGCGTGATGGCGGTCTGCACGTCCGTCGCGGCGGCGTCAATGCTTTTGGTGAGTTGAAACTCCAGGTTCATTGTCGTCACCCCCTGCGTGCTGGACGAGGTGATTTGCTTGATGCCCGGAATCTGCAAAAACTGTTTCTCCAGCGGCGTCGCGATGTTGTTCGCCATCGTCACCGGGTTCGCCCCCGGATACGCCACGGTGACACTGATGACGGGCGAGGGAATCTCCGGCAAATCATTCACCGGCATCCGCTGGTAACAAATCATCCCGAACACAATGACGCTGACCGTCACCATCATGGTAAACACGGGCCGCCGGATGAACGGGTCGGACAAGCTGCTCATCTTCAGTGTTGCCCCCCGGCGGGTTGACTGTTAGCGGGCGGGGCGACGCGGATTTTCGCGCCGGGGCTGAGCATCAACTGCCCGTCCAACACCACCGTCTCGCCGGCGGCGACGCCCCGCCCAATCACCACCAAATTCCCCTGCCGCTGTCCCTCCGTCACCGCCCGCAAATCCACCGTCTGGTCCGCCTTCACCACGAACACATACGGCCCGTTGTGCCCGATTTGCACCGCGTCGGCGGGTATCAACACCGCGTCGGGAATTTCCGCCAGCACCAGCTTCACCTTCACGAATTGCCCCGCCCAAAACAACCGGTCCTCATTCCGCATGATGGCGCGCAACATCACCGTCCCCGTCCCCGCGCGAATCACGTTGTCCAAAAAGTACAAATCCCCGTGGCGGCTCTTCGACTCGTCGTCGGGAAAAGACACCTGCACCTTCAGCGTGCCCTTTTGAAAATAATCCCGCACCCGCGGCAAATCCACCTCCGCCACGATGAAATCCACGTACATCGGGTCCATGCGCTGAATGGACACCAGCGTTTGCCCGCTGTAAGCGTTCACCACGTTGCCGATGTCCGTCAAATGCGCGCCCATCTTCCCGTCAATCGGCGCGACGATATGGCAATAACCGAGGTTAATCTCCGCCGTCGCCAACGCCGCCTCGTCCGCCTTGACCGTCGCCGCGTTGATACTGACCGTGGTCTGCAAATTCTCCAAATCCTGCGCCGAAATATAATTGCCCGCGACCAGATTCTCGTTGCGCTTCAACTGCTCCTGATTATACGCCAGCGTCGCGCGGTCCGAGGCCAGCCGCGCCGCCGCCTGGTCGCGCGCCGCTTGGTACGGACGCGGGTCAATGGTAAACAACGGCTCGCCCGCCTTCACCTCCTGCCCGTCGGTGAAATGAATCTGCGTCACCGCCCCCGACACCTGCGGCGTGATTAACACGCTTTGCAACGCCTGGCACGTCCCGATTTCCTCAAGATACAACGGCACGTTTTGCGCGACCGCCTGCGCCGTCGTCACCAACACCACGCGCTCCGGCGGCGCCGCCGGTTCCTTCTTCGCGCACCCGATAAAACCATTTGACGCGCAGACGCAAAGCAACAAAGCCCGCAAGGAATATTTTAACCAATTATTCTTTGCGTCCTGGTGTCTTTGCGCGAAATTTTTTTCCATCATCATAATCATCTCCCCGTCGTGCCGCTCACCATCAGCGACCCCGTCGCGTTGGCCAGGCTGGCGGAAGCATTGAACAAACTCGTCCGCGCCGCCGCCAGCGTCGCCCGCGCCGCCGCCAAATCATTCTGCGCCGCCAGCACGTCAATCATGTTCTTCAACCCGCTGCGATAGCTGATGTTCACCGAATCGAAGTTACTCTGCGACGCCACCAACAGCGCCCGCGCCGCGTCCACCTGTTGCGCCGCCGTCTTGAATGTCACGTAACCCGTCACCACCTCCGCCACCACGCCGAGTTGGCCGCCCAGCAACTCCGCCCGCGCCGCCGCCGCCAGCGCCCTGGCGCTTTTCACTTGATAGTCCTTGCTCCCGCCGTCGAAGATGTCGAGGCTGAACGACAGCACCGCCGACGCGTTATCCTGATGGTCCACCCCGTTCGGCGCGGCTTGGTCCGTCGCGTAATAACTGCGCTGCAACCCCGCGTTCACCGTCAGCGCCGGCCAGCGGTTCGCCTCCGCCAAATCCACCGCCGCCAGTTGCGCCCGCCACGCGTTGTACTTCGCCGCCAAATCCGGCCGCTGCCGGAACGCCAGGTCAATCAGCGTGTCCACCCGCTCCGCCAGCATCGTCAGCGCCGGCGCGCTCGACGGCGCCGCGATGTTCAGCGGCGCATTGCCCGGCACGCCGAGGCTCGTCGCCAGCGTCACCCGCGCCGTGCTGACCGCGCCGCGCGCGCCCTCCAGATTGTACCGAAACCGCTCCAAATTCTGCCGCGCCTGCGCGAGGTCGGTCGCGGTCGCCAATCCCGCGCGCATCTTTACCTCCGTCTGCTGGAACACCGCCTCCGCCAGCTTCAGCGCCACCTCCGCGTTCTCCAAATTAACCTTCGCGCCATCGAGATTGTAATAACCGTTCATCACCGCCAGCGTCACCTCCTGCAACGCTTGGTTGAAACTAAAATTCTGGCTCAACAAATTAAACCGCGCCTGCTCCTGTGCCGCCTTGCGCGACCCGAAATCGAGCAACAAATACTGCATCTGCACCGTCGGGCCGAGGTATAACTGATTCACCGTGTTCCGACTGGCGGCGGTCGGCTGCGTCGTATGCAACCCGCCCGCCTGCGCCCCCACGCTGACGGTGGGATAATCCAGCGCCTGCCGCACCCCGAGCTGCGCCGCCAGCGCGTTCGCCTGCTGCCAGGCCGCCGCCGTTGACGGATTGCGTTTCAACGCCTCGTCCACCAACTCCGGCAAAGTCCACTGATGCCCGGCGTCATCAAACGGCGCGCTGACCTTCACCTCCCGCGCCGACGCTGGCAACCCGCCCGGCCGCCCGTCGAACGGCACCGTCAGCGCGGCGGAAGGATTGACCCCGTCCTCCACCCGCACCGCTGACGGTGACGCCTCCTCGGCGCGCGCGCTGCCCGCCGCCAAAGCCAACGTCAGCGCCGCCAAGCGCAAAATCTTTCCACACAGCAAAGCCATAAGACGCAAAGGTTGTTAATCTAAAGGCAACCCCCACCCACCGCAATTACAAAAAATATGGTTCCATCTGGGCCGGCAAATTCCCCTCTCGAGTGACATTCGCGGACATTCGCGGACAAAAAAATATTGGCACGGCGGCGGCATCAGCGTTATAGTTTGCTCATGATTAGCGTTGCCAAATCAAAAACCTTGCCCGTCAACGGACCCCCTCAATCAGTCGAAGAACCGTGGGACGACCAAGCCGACATCCCCATCCCGCAGTGGCAGATTGACGAAGTCCGCCGTCGTCTGGCTGAGTATGAGAAAAATCCCGTCGGTGCGGTCACGTGGGAAGAATTGGAAAAAGAAATTCTGGGCTGATATATGCTCAAACCCGTGATTTTTCATCCCGGCGCACGGCAGGATGTCAAAGATGCTTATCAGTATTATGAAGTCAAACAATGGGGGCTTGGCAAAGATTTTGTGTTCAGCATGAAGGACGCCAAGCAACGCATCGCCGCGTATCACAAAAGTTACCGTTTTATTTTCGACAAGGTCAAAAAAATCCTGCTTCAACGGTTCCCTTACGTGGTCTTTTTCAAAGAACACGAGCGGGAAATTTTGATTGTCGCCGTGTTTCACTGCGCCAGAAATCCCGCCCACATGCGCGGCATCATCCGCGCGCGCCATTAGCGAACGAAAATGTCCGGGGTAAAAATCATTGTGTTTCAACCGATCTCTCGTTAGGTTAAACCCATGCCCAAAAAGACCCTCATCATCAGCGGGATTATTACCATCATCGCGCCAATGTTTGGGATGACCGGCACGGTTATTGGTATGCTGCAAGCGTTTGGCACCTTGGGACAACCGGGTGTTGCCAATATGAACGGCCTGTCCGCCGCCATCAGCGGGGTTCTCGTTTCCACCGTTGCCGGCCTTGTTATTGGCGGCGTCAGTTTCATCGTATTCATCGTCACGTTGGTTTGCTGGTTATTGAACCGCAAATTGTCATCATCAGCGTCAACACCGAAACAGTTTGCCGAAAAAAAAGATAATCCAACAATTCAAAACAGCACCTAACGAACACAAGCTCAGACCAAACGCAATTCCAAACGTGTTTGTACAGTGTTCCACAAAAGAAGGAAACAAAATTGCTACCGGAAGAATCAACATGCTCCAAGGCAACGTCGTAATGGTCATAAATATTCCAGCAAACTCGTCGCACAAATATCTATGATAAATAGCATAGCATACGGACAACAAATAAATCACCAGATAAATTGAAATACCCCAAATTTGATATTTATTTGCGTTAATAGTTAGTTTCATGGTCGGCGATGATAATTTATCTCACTACTTCCTTCAAGCCATCATTAGCGTAATTAGCGGACAAAAAATCCTCCCGCGCCCGCCGCGCATACGCCTCGTAACGCGCCCGCTTGTTGCGAATCGTCACCGGCAGCGGCGGGAGCAGCCCGAAGTTCGCCTTCATCGGCTGGAACGTCTCACTGTCAGCGTGCGTGATGTAATGGCACAACGCGCCCAGCATCGTCGTCACCGGCAGCGTCAGCAACGGCTCCCCCGCCAGCCGCCGCGCCGCGTTCACGCCCGCCAGCAGCCCCGTCGCCGCATTGCCCATGTACCCCTCGACGCCCGTGAGTTGCCCGCCGAAAAACAAACCTTGGCGCGTCTTTAGCTCCAACGCCGGCGTCAGCAACAGCGGCGCGTTGATGAACGTGTTGCGGTGCATCTGCCCCAGCCGCGCAAACTCGGCGGCGCGCAGCCCAGGAATCATCCGCAACACCCGCTCCTGCTCGCCCCATTTCAAATTCGTCTGGAACCCGACCATGTTGTACAAGGTCGCCGCCGCGTTATCCTGTCGCAACTGCACCACCGCATACGGCCAGCGCCCCGTACGCGGGTCGTCCAAGCCCTTCGGCGACATCGGCCCGAACGCCAGCGCCTCGCGTCCCCGCGCCGCCAGCACTTCAATCGGCAGGCAACCCTCGAAAAACCGTTCGTCGTTTTTCTCAAAATCGCGCAACTCCGCCCGCTCCGCCGCCAGCAGCGCGTCCACGAACGCCCCGTACTCCGCCTCCGTCAGCGGGCAGTTCAAATAATCGCCGTCACCGCCGGCGGCATCCGTATAACGCGACGCCCGCCACGCGACGCCCATGTCCACCGACTCCCCGCTGACGATGGGCGCCAGCGCGTCGTAAAAATGCAACTGCCGCGCCCCCGTCACCGCCGCGATGGACGCTGACAATGACGCGCTCGTCAGCGGCCCCGACGCCACCACCGCCACCCCGTCAGCGGGCAACTCACGCGCTTCCTCGCGCGCAATCTCAATCAACGGCTCCGCTGACAGTCGCGCCGTCACCGTCGCCGAGAATTTCTCGCGGTCCACCGCCAGCGCCCCGCCCGCCGGCACCGCCGCCGCCCGCGCCGCCGTCAATATCAGCGACCCCATCTGCTCCATCTCCCACTTGAGCTGCCCCGCCGCGCGGTCCGGCAGCACCGACCCGAACGAATTGCTGCACACCAACTCCGCGAAATCCCCCGTGCGATGCGCCGGCGTCATCACCAGCGGCCGCATTTCCAACAACTGCGCGCCAATTCCGCGCCGCGCAATCTGCCACGCCGCCTCCACCCCCGCCAGCCCCGCGCCAATCACCGTAATCATTTTTCAATTAAACCACCAAAATCAAACGACCACAACTCTCCCCGTCATCCTGAGCGGAGCGCCGCAGGTGCGTAGTCGAAGGACCGACCATGCACTGCGAATGGGTGTGCCGCAACCAAACCGCTGACGTTGACCAAGCCGGTCCTTCGACTACGCACCTGCGGCGCTCCGCTCAGGATGACGGGGGAAAGAAAAAACCTGCTAGTTAAAAACCATTGTGCCCTCCGCCCCCGCACTGTAACTTTTCCCATAACAAACTGTTTACTCCAATATGAACACTCCTACCGACCGCAACTGGAAATCGCGTCATCCCTTCGCCTTCGGCATCGTCAGCGGCGCGGTGCTGGGCTGCGTCATCATCGGCAGCGCCGCGCTGGTGCACCAGACCATCACCGCCAAACAAACCGCCGCCCTCGCCGAAAAACGCCTCGACCTCCTGCGCCCCCTCATCGCCAGCGCCAACGCCGCTCCTATCACCACCGGCGCCAACGCCGCTGACCGTGAACCCGCCGCCGCGCCGACGCCCGCCGATTGCGAAAAATTCCTCGCCGACCTCCAGGACCTGCAAACCCGCGCTGACGCTCACCTCAAGGACTTGCGCATCGGCGTGACCACCGCCTTCCTCGCCACCCGCTCCAGCGAGATTGACCTCGACGCGCTCGACACCAAGGCCACCGACCTCCGGCAGGACCTCGCCGAGTTCCGGCAAAGTTACCCGCGCATTGATTCGCTCATCAGCGCCCTCACCCCCGCGCAAATCCGCCAGCTCGGCGAACTCAATGACCAATTCGCCAAGTACCAGCGCCTCAGCGAGCGCTTCGACAACACTCTCGCCAGCCTCGCCGGGCATTACGAGCGCCTCGCCGAGGGCGAAGCCTACGCCAGCGCCGCCAACACGCCGGTCACCGGCACGACCCCGGCCACCGTCACCCTCAGCGGCTCCGCCGGCGGTGACGTCACCGCCATCGTCAGCGCCACCACCACGCGGACGCAAACCACCACCACCGTCGTCTCCCAGCCCGGCAGCGTGTACACCGACCCCGTCTATTATTACGACACCACGCCCACCATCAGCCTCTGGTTCGGCAGCAGCTATTACTACGACCCGTTCTGGCGCACCTCCTACTGGCCGCGCAAGCATCATCACAACCCGCTGCCGCCCCGCCGCCCGCCGCATCATCCCGTCGTCCCCGTGCCGCGTCCGCCCGTGTTCCGTCCCGAACCGCCGCGCCCGCCGGTGCCGTCACCCTCAGCGCCGCAACGCCCCATCCTGCCGTCACCGTCAGCGCCAAGGCCCCAGCCTGGCAACCGTCTCACCCCCGCCCTGCCGCGCCCCAATCCCGCCCCTGGCAATAATTTCACCCCCAGCCGCCCCATGCCGCCGCGCACCACCGTCACCATCCCCGCACCCGCTGACCGTCACCCGCGTCCCGCCGCAAACGCTCCCGCAAACACCCCCAACCGTCAGCCGCAACGCCCCGCGCTCACCAACAATCCAACGCATCAACGCCTGACCGCGCCGCCATCCCGTCCCGCCGCCTCCCAACCCCGGCCACAGCGCCCCGCGCCCCGGCAACCACAATCCGCCTCGGAACCGCGTCAGCAACAACGTCAGGCCCCGTCCCACCGCGCCTCCTTACAACCCGCGCCGCAACAGCAGCAGCAACATCATCAGCGTCCCTCAGCCCCTTCACCCAGCCGCCACAAACGCTGACGCCGACCGCGTAAAAATATTCCTCACCGTTATCAATGGAATCGAACCCCCAAATATAAAAAAACTTGCATCGGCTAGGCAGTTCAGGTAATTTGCAATTCGTTATCGGCGCAAGCTGATGTTGACCACCCAAAAACATGGATGGTTAAGCGAAGGTGAAAAACTGATAACGCTTTGAAGATGATTGATATAGGTCATAGAATCGAAGTATCGCGCTCACGCGCTCACGCGCTCACGCGCTCACGCGCTCACGCGCTCACGCGCTCACGCGCTCACGCGCTCACTAATTTCTCGTTGAGTTTTCCCCAGTTCGTTCCGCATCCGACAGTATTCCCTATCGCAACGCTGGTTACCACTACGCTGATGCCGACACTTGGCTGCCAAGTTTTATCAATTTCGACGGTGGAATCACCGCCCGAAGAAACCATAACCATTAAGCTATAAAAACTAAGGTTCGCTTTATGAAAAATATGATGTTTCGCGGTCGCCCCATCACCAAAGAACGATTGGGCTGGTGGCTGCGTATTTTGCGGTTCCTCGCCGTTATCGGTGGAATAATCATACCGTCCGTAGGCACGCCCTGTCATTCCGACTGCAACAACGTAGTTGTTGCAGTCGAGGAATCGGTTTGACTCACCGCAAACCAGCGTTACGGTCAGCGCCTTTTGCCCAAGCAACCCGATGCTTCGACTGCGTTGCTACGCAACTTCGCTCAGCATGACGGGGACTATTCCACTGATAATGGGCAAGAACCTAAAATATACATATGCAACATGGTGCCGCCCGATTTGTACAGATATTGGGGAATGCTTCTGAATAACCGCGACGGACGTGTGGTGGGGTTAACCCGAATGTCAACCGACGCGACCCGCATACCGGAATTTCC
>JAISCS010000050.1 GCA_031265365.1 Verrucomicrobiales bacterium | reverse complement strand
CCTTCCGTGAAGGGGTGGCCGCGGAGCGGACGGGGTAGTTCAGCGTTAAAGGAAGTACCAAAACCGAACGCTGAACTACCCCGGCGCTCCGCGCCACCCCTTCACGGAAGGGGAATTATGCGGGGAGCAATTATTTCACCTTTCTGCTTTCAACTTTCCGCTTTCGCCTCCAGCTCTCGCAAACGAAGCTGGCCACAGGCGGCGTCTATGTCGCGGCCTTTTTCCAAACGAACGGTGGCGGGGACGCCGGCGGTTTTGAGGATGCCGGCGAATTTTTTGATGTCAACGTCGGCGGGGCGTTGCCACGGCAGACCGGCGACGGGGTTGCAGGGGATGAGGTTGATTTTGGCGTTAAGGCGCTTGGCGTGGGCGGCCAGCAGCGCGGCTTGGGCGGCGCTGGCGTTGACGTCGCGAATGAGGATGAACTCGAAGGTGAGCATCTGGTTTTTCCGCGATTGGTAATAGGCGCAAGCGTCGAGGAGTTGCGCGAGGGGATATTTGCGGTTAACGGGCATGAGGCGGTCGCGGGTGTCATCGTCGGCGCCGTGCAGGCTGATGGCGAGGCGGAGCTGGCGTGGCTGGTCGGCGAGGTCGCGGATGCGCGGGGCGAGGCCGCTGGTGCTGACGGTGATGTGGCGGGCACCGAGGTTGAGGCCCCAGTCGCTGTTGATGACGGTGATGGCGGTCATCAAGTTTTGGTAATTCGCCAGCGGCTCGCCCATGCCCATGAAGACGAGGTTGGTGATTTTTTCACCGCCGAGCCGCCCGACCACCATGATTTGCGCGAGAATCTCGGCGGTGGTGAGGTTGCGACGAAAGCCATTGAGTCCGCTGGCGCAGAATTTGCAACCGTAGGCACAGCCGACTTGCGAGGAGACGCACAGCGTGAAGCGGTCGGCGCGCCCGCCGTACAGCGCGGGGTTGGCGGGGATGAGGACGCTTTCGAGGTAGTCACCGTCGGCGAGTTGGAAGAGAAACTTGCGCGTGGTGTCGGAAGAGCCTTGGGTACGGACGTGGGCCAGCGGGTTTAGCTCATAGTTGGCGGCGAGGTGTTGGCGCAAGGATGCTGGCAGACTGGTCATGTGCGAGAAATTTTCGGCGTGCTTTTGAAAAATCCACTCGGTTAATTGTTGGCGACGGTAAGCGGGCGCGGCGCCAAGATTCCAATCTTGCGGGAGTTGGTCGAGGAGCAGCGGCTTGGGGGGCATGGGATTAGTTAACCACGGATGGACGCGAAGATATATGAATAAATGGCGTGACGTGGACAAAAGCGCCCGCGTTCCCCGACCGGTCTCCGACGTTATAGCATTTCATTACGACATTGGCAGAGTATCCCGTCATCCTGAGCGCAGCGCCGTAGGCGCGTAGTCGAAGGAGCGGTTAGGTGAACGTCAACGGATTAGTCGTTATCAGCCTGTTGGCCAGTGCTGGCCGCTCCTTCAACTGCAGCCCCTTCAGGGTTGTGCTCAGGATGACGGGGTTCTTTGCCAATGTTATGATGAATTACCGTAGCTTCGCCGGAGATGAGCGGAACGAGGTCTGCCGGGCGGAACCCACGACTCACTTCGCGCCGTGGAAGCGGAGGACGGCGGGGATGGTTTTTAGCAATATCTTCACGTCCAGCCAGATGTTCCAGTGGTCGATGTATTGCAGGTCGAGCTTGACCCATTCGGCGAAGGATTTGAGTTCGTTGCGGCCCTGCACTTGCCAGAGGCAGGTGATGCCGGGCCGGACGCTGAGGCGGCGGCGCTGGGCGTTCTCGCTGATGGCCCGCGTCTCGTACACCGGCAGCGGGCGCGGGCCGACGAGGCTCATCTCGCCCTTGAGCACGTTGAGCAACTGCGGCAGTTCGTCCAGGCTGGTGCGGCGCAGGAACCGGCCCAGGCGGGTGACGCGCGGGTCGTTGGTGACTTTGAAGACGGGGCCGGACATTTCGTTAAACCGTTCCAGCTCGTTCTTCAACTGCTCGGCGTTGGTGACCATCGAGCGGAATTTGTACATGATGAACGGCCGCCCGTGCAGACCGCTGCGTTGTTGCTTGAAAAAGACCGGGCCGCGACTGGTCAGCTTGATGAGGACGCCGATGATGAGCATCGGCACGGCGCCGGCGGCCAGCAGCAGCAGCGCGCCGGCGCGGTCCATGAGGTGCTTGATGAAGAGTTGCAGGGAGTTGTCCGGCGTGGAGCGGAAGATGAGGACGGGATGATTGAGGAAGTAATTCACCCGGACGTGGGCGACATTGGTGTCGAACAAGTTGGTGGCCAGCCAAGTCTCCACCCCCTCATCCTCGGCGGCGCGGATGAAGTGCATGACTTTGTCAAAGGACGTGTGCCTAACGTCGAGGACGACGAGGTGAACGGCTTGCTCGTGCAGGACGCGGACGAATTCGTCACGGCTGGCGTCGGTGATTTTCAGCTCGCGCACGAGGCTCAGACCGAACTCAGGATGCTCGGTCAGCTCGCGCCGCCAGTCAGTGCCGGGGGTGCGGTCGGTGACCAGCAGCAGGTGTTGGCGGTGGCGCGAGCCGTGCCGGAGCGCCACGTGCCGCGTGACGGCGTGGCGCAGGTAGAGGAACAGCGCGCAGAGGGGGATGAAGAACAGGAACACCGAGCGGGCCAGGAAATTGACTTGCGCGATGAACAGGATGAAGATGGTGCCGATGAACACCAGCGTGGCGGTCTGGATGCACAGGTTGAGCACCTCGCCGCGCGGATGGCTGGAGTTGAGGTTGTAGACGCCGAGCCGCGCCTGGATGAGCGGCGTCAGCACGGCCACCGGCGCCAGCAGGTAAAGATAATCCGGCGACAGCGTGGCGGCGGAAAGTTTGATGAAAAACAAATCCTGCGGCAGATGCGCGCGCACGAACACCGCCGCAAGGAACGCGAGGCACGCGACAACGCTGTCAGTGACTTGCAGGATTCCCTGGCGAACTTTGTGGCGGGCGAACAGCATAAAGGCTCCTACACCAGCGGCCGGATTTTCTTCCACGCCGCGCTGAGGCTGGCGATGACGTCGCCGGCGCGCAAGGTCTGCTCGGTTTGCGTTGACAGCGCCACGTCCGCCGCGAGGCCGTGCCAGTACACGCCGAGGCGCGCGGCGTCGCCCACCGCCAGGCCCTGCGCGAGCAGCGCGCCGATGACCCCGGCCAGCACGTCGCCAGTGCCGGCGGTGGCCAGACCTGGGTTGCCGCTGCCGTTGTACGACGGCTGACGGTCACTGTCGGCCACGAGCGTATGCGCGCCCTTGAGGACCAGCGTGGTGTTTGGGTACTTGTTAATCCACGCGAGCGCGGCGGCCTGGCGGTCGGTCACCGGGCTGCCGCGCAGCCGCTTGAACTCGCCCTCGTGCGGCGTCATGACAATGGGATAGTTGCGCGTCGGCAGTAGTTGCGTCTGCGCGTTGAGCAACAACAGCGCGTCGGCGTCCAGCAACAGGGGCCGCGTCGCCGCGCGCAGCAGCAGCGCGAATTTCCGCTCGGCGGCGGGGTCGGTGCCGAAACCTGGGCCGGCCACCCAAGCGTCCGAGGTCGCCGCCTTCTCCGGCAGCGATTGCCCGTCCCACGGCGCGACCATCACCTCCGGCGTCTTCAGCGACAGCTCGCGGTAGCAATCGGGATGACAAAACAGCCGCACCACGCCCGCGCCCGCCCGCAACGCCGCGCGCGTGACGAGCACCGCCGCGCCGAGAAAGCCGGGACTGCCGGCGAACACGGACAAATCGCCGCGCTGGTATTTGTGCATGGTGACCGTCAGCGGGCGGGCCATCTCGCGCGCCATCGGCAGGTCGAAGAAATCGGCGAACTGGTCGGCGTGGTCCTGGTACGTGGTCAGCGGCACCGGCACGAGGCGACCGGAAACCTTGCCGCCCGTGGCGGTCAAACAACCGCGCTTGACCGCGCCGATGGCCAGCGTGAAATCCGCCTCGAACGCGCACGCCGCCGCCGCGCCGCTGTCGGCGTCGAGGCCGGACGGCGTGTCCACGCTGACGGTGACATGCCACGGGCGGCGTTGCGCCTGCCACCATTCGAGCATCTCGCGCGTCTTGCCCGCCGGCTCGCCCGTCGCGCCGACCCCCAGCAAACAATCGAACACCAGCGCCGGCTCGTGGTCCTCAAGGTGATAGGAGTGGCACGCCGGCCAGACCTGCGCGTTGGCGAGCGCCAAGCGGATGGCGGGAGCGTCCACCAATTTGCGCGTGGCGGGCGACTCGGTGAGCAATACCTCGATGTCCCAGCCCTGCCCGGCCAGCAGACCGGCGAGCCACAGGCCGTCGTTGCCGTTGTTGCCCTTGCCGCACAGGAACAGCGCCGCGCCGGGCACGGGGAATTTCCCGGTGATGAAACGGAAGCAGCCGTTCACCGCCTGCCGCATCAAGGCGCTGACGGTGATGCCGGCGGCGAGGGTGTCCTGCTCCCATTGCTGAATGATGGTTGGGGGTACGATTTTCATGGGCTGACAATCAAGGCGGTGGCGGCGGCGTAATGTTCGGTGTGGGTGAGGCTGAGCATGACGCGGCCGCCGCCGCGCCGCCGCAACAATTCCTCACCGTTGGCGTGAAGCTGGATAAAAGGCCGTCCGTCGACGTCGCGTTTGACCTCGATGTCGCGCCAGCCGAGCCGCGCGCCGAGGCCAGTGCCGAACGCCTTGCCCACGGCCTCCTTCGCGGCGAAGCGGGCGGCGAGATGGCGATGGGGGAACCGCTGACGTTTGGCGTAATCCCGCTCGGCGGGCAGGAAAACCTTGGCAAGAAACTGCTCGCCGAATTTTTCCACAGAAGCGCGGATGCGGTCGCATTCGACCAAGTCCAAACCGGTGCCAAGGATGGTTTCGCCCATAAGTGGAACATTTAAGCGAAAGGACGGAGATAAGTAAATTCCAAATTCCCCTTCCGTGAAGGGGTGGCGCGGAGCGACGGGGTAGTTCAGCGTTGGGACAGGCGAAAGCTGAAAGCAGAAAACTGAAAACAGAAATAATTTCAGCTTTCGGCTTTCCAATTTCCTGTAACGCTGAACTACCCCGTCGGCTCGCGCCGCCACCCCTTCACGGAAGGGGAATTTGTGATTCGCCGCCGCGCAGCAATCCCAGCATCTCCCGCACCGCCCGCTCAATGCCCACCGTCAGCGCCCGCGCAATCACGGCGTGGCCGATGTTCAGCGTGTCGAGGTGCGGCACGCTGCGGATGAACAGCGGCAGGTTTTGATAATTCAAACCGTGGCCGGCGTTGACTTGCAAACCGAGACCGCGCGCCAGTTCCGCTGCCGCGCGCAAGGCGGCAAGCTGACGGTCACGGTCGGCGGGCGCCAGCGCGTTCGCGTACGCGCCGGTGTGCAACTCCACGCACGGCGCGCCGGCGGCCTTGGCGGCGCGGACTTGCCCCTCATCGGGGTCGATGAACAAGCTGACAGTGACGCCGCCCGCTGACAGTGACCGCACCGCGCCAGTCACGCGCTCAAGCTGCCCGCTGACATTCAGCCCGCCCTCGGTGGTGACCTCGCGCCGGTTTTCGGGAACAAGGCAGACATCGCGCGGCCGCACCGTCAGCGCCACCGCCACCATCGCGTCGGTGACGGCCATTTCCAAGTTCAGCGGCGCGCCGAGTTGTTTCAACAAGTCAACGTCAGCGTCCTGAATATGCCGCCGGTCCTCGCGCAAATGAGCGGTGATGGCGTGCGCCCCCGCCGCCACCGCCAGCCGCGCCACCGCCAGCGGCGACGGCTCCGCCAGCGGATACTCCACCGCGTAATCGCGATACCGCGCTTGCCGCAACGTGGCGACATGGTCAATGTTCAATCCGAGTTTCAACATGATACGCAACCCTAGCGCAAACCCGCCGGCGAATCACGTGATAATTAACTCCGGTCACGAAGACGCGAAGATATTTGGTTCCTCGCTGTTAGCAGTGGCAGCGCTGACGCCGCCCCCTCACCGCCCATGCCCCTGCGTGAGCTAATTCCCCTTCCGTGAAGGGGTGGCCGCGGAGCGGACGGGGTAGTTCAGCGTTTAAGGGAAACTGCCAAAACCAAACGCTAAACTACCCCGTCG
>JAISCS010000041.1 GCA_031265365.1 Verrucomicrobiales bacterium | reverse complement strand
TCCCCTTCCGTGAAGGGGTGGCGCGGAGCGCCGGGGTAGTTCAGCGTTTGGTGCTGATTTCCTGTTAACGCTGAACTACCCCGTCCGCTCCGCGGCCACCCCTTCACGGAAGGGGAATTAGCTCACGCTGGGGCATGGGCGATGAAGGGAACCGGCGTCAACGCTTCCACTGCTAACGGCAAGGAACCCACAAATTAGGTTCCATCTTTTTACCAAGAGAGCATGGAGTTATTGGAGAAAGTTTGCGTGGCCTAAACCATCCCCCTCCAATTCCTCCATGTACTCGTTGTAAAAATGAACCTTAAATCATTGCATCCGCCGCGCGGACGGCTATGGTATTGCGCTTTATGGTTATGCAGCAGAAATCAACCGCCAAATCACTGGCTTGGTGGCGCAACACCTTTCTGGCGGGATTGTTCGTCGTGGTGCCGGTCGGCATCACGTACTGGGTGCTGAATTTTCTCTACCGTGTCATCGCCGGCTTTACCGAGCCGCTCGTGCGCTCCTTCGTCTCGCAATACCGCGGCGAACTCGTCCCTGAGTGGCTGACCGTCGCCGCCGGCAAGGGCTACACCATCCCCGGCGCGGCGCTGCTCTTCACCCTGTTGCTGATTCTGCTCGTCGGTCTGCTCGTCGCCAACGTCGGCGGCAAACGCCTCGTCGCGTGGGTGGAAAAAGTCATTGACCGCGTGCCGCTGGTCAACGTGATTTACCCTGTCACCAAACAAGTCGTGGACTCGCTCAAAACCATCGGCGCCACCAGCGAGGACTTCAGCGACAAACCGGTCGTGTACGTCAAATACCCCAACCTCAGCGGCTACCTGCTCGGCTTTCAAACCGGTCGATTCAAGGATGCCAACGGCGCGGAAATGGCCGCGGTCTTCGTCCCCACCGCGCCGAATCCATTGACCGGTTTCGTGTTTGTCTTCGAGGCGCCGGCGTTACTCCGCAGCAACCTGACCATGGAAGAAGCGTGGAAGCTCATCGTCAGCGCCGGCCTCATCGTCCCCGCCGGCCTCGTGCCCGCGCCTACCGCGTATAAAGCCACGCCAGCAATCCCAGCCCCAGCGCCAACCGGTACCACGCGAACGGAATGAAACTGTGCGCGCGAATATAGCCTAACAGCCACTTCACTACTAAAAACGCCGTCAGCGTCGAAACCGCGAACCCGACCGCGAAATGTCCCATCTCGTCGTGAACGCCAGCGCCGCGCTCGTGATACAAACCGAGCAGCGAGTACCCCGTCGCCGCGAACATCGTCGGGATGCTCAGCAAAAACGAAAACTCCGCCGCCGCCGACCGTGACGTCCCGCACCACATGGCCGCGATAATCGTCGCCCCGGAGCGCGAGGTGCCTGGGAAAATCGCCGCCACCACCTGCGCCAAACCGATGACCGCGGCGGTCGTCCAGCCAATCGTCTCGCGCGGCTGACGCTGGCGCAGCGCATACTCCGCGCCGAAGATGACCAACGCCCCGATGAGCGTCGCCCACGCCACCGGCGCCGCGCTCTCCGGCAGCGTGAACCCCGCCCGCTTCGCCGCGAACGCCAGCGTCCCCGTGATGACCAACGCGGTGGTGAGCTTCAGCGCGTAATCACGATTCGCCGGCCTGAGCAAGTGCAGCGTCATCTCCGCCAGCTTCCGCCAATAAATCAGCACAATCGCCAGCACCGCCCCCGCCTGAATCCCGACCAAAAAAAACTCCGGGCGCGTGTCGCCCAGCAAATTCTCGCTGACAATCAGATGCCCCGTGGACGAGATGGGCAAAAACTCCGTCAACCCCTCGACCGCGCCAAAAACAATCGTGTTAATCCATTCGCGCATTGCGGGAAAAGAGTGGCGCATCGCGCCGGGAAAGCAAATTTATTCGCCACCGGCGCTGGCCGCCGATTGGATGGCCTTGTCGAGCCGCTCAAACTCTTCCGCCAAAATGCTGTCGGGCGGCAAACGCATCCGCCCCCGCGCGTACTTCAATCCCTGCCGCGCCTGCGCCGCCTGTTTTTCCTCCAGGCAATACTGCACGTAAGGCCGCACAATTTGATAATAAAGATTGCCGCCCCCCTGCTGGTTGAACGTGCGTACCACCCGCTCATACTCCACCCGCGCCCCCTGCCAGTCTTTTCCCTCCAATTTTTCAAACAACACACTCGCCCCCGCGCTGATGCCAAGGTCAAAACGTTTCTTGCGATTGTACATCATAATATCCCGCTGAAGCTGAGCGGCGGACGGGTCGCCCGTCTGCTTCAACAGCGCCAGCAACCGCTTCTGTCCATCCACCTTCAGGTCCACCCAATCACGATTCGCCGAAAACTGCTTCACCCACGCCTCGTAAAATTCGCGCCTGACGCCGGCGTCCGGTTCATGCTGATCCAGCCAATCCCCCAGCGCCTCCCACGTCTCCGCCAGCTCCGGCATCACCGTCAGCGTGTCCCACAAAATTTGCGGTTCCCGCTCACCGCCGGCGTTGGCCGCCGCCCACGCCAGCCCCGTCCGCGCCGCCGCGTACTTTTCGTCGTGGCTGACATTGCGCGCCAGCGTCAGCAACAGCGCGTCCTTCAACACCCGCCACGTCTGCGGGTCGTAAGCGTCTCCCACCGGATAATTCTGGCTCACATAACGCCCGCAATCCAAATTCCACTTCCCGTTGCGCTGCAAAAAACCAAACCACGCGTGTCCCCCGCCAGTGCCCTGCCCGTGAAAATACAACGTCGGAATCCCCCGCGCCTTCCCCAGCGTCGCCGCGTAATACGCTTGGTCCGTGCAAATCCCGCCCAGCCGCTCAATATTTTGCAACGTGTACGCCCCGTTCTTCTCCGGCCAGTTATACTGCTGCCGACCGCTGCCAACCCGCGCCTCGTCATACTGAATCGCCGGAAACGCCTGGTCAAAGTTCGTGTAATTCACCCGCGACGATTTGTTGCTCTGCCCGTACCGCAATTCATCCAGCGACACCAGCGAATCCACCACAAACTTCACCTCGTCAAACTCCAGCTTGCTGATGTCCTGCGCGAGTTTGTTCTTGCGGTTCGCCTCCACGTAAAACCGAAACCGCGCCACCACGTCGTCGTCGCCTATCGGCACCAACTTGCGACTCACCTGATGATGCGGCCAGTTTTTCGGAAACGGCTTGTCAAACACCAGCGCCAGCGCCACCCCCAGCGCCGCGTACTCGCGCAAATCGTCCGGCTGCTCCCGCGCCAGCCGGAGGAGAATATTCAACGCCTTGCGCGACTGATTGGCCGGCGAAATTTTCGCCGCGAACAAATGCGCCGCCCTCGCGTCCTTTCCCAGCGCGACGAAAACCTCACGGTCAGCGTCATTCTTCAACCAATCCCCCGCCGCCATTCCCAGCCCGACCCATTGCCAATGCCGCAGCCAACTCTGAAACCCGCTGTCCGTCAGCGCCCCCGCTTCCCGCTGCTCATAGGTTCCCGCCAGTTGCGAGCGCAACTCATCCCCGGCGGCGCCCCAAGTTTCCGGTGTCGGATACTTCTGCCACCACCCGCTGACCGTCGCCTGATTCCAAGCCGGCACCTGGGCCAGACACGAGGTCACCGTCAGCGACAAACAAATCAAAAAACGCATCTCCGCAGCATACCCGCGCCCGGTCGCATTGCAAGCCACGCATGCATATAAGGTTCTATCTAATTCCCCTTCCGTGAAGGGGTGGCGCGGAGCGACGGGGTAGTTTAGCGTTTGGGGCGAGGTCCCTGTTAACGCTGAACTACCCCGTCCGCTCCGCGGCCACCCCTTCACGGAAGGGGAATTGGCGGGCGCGGGAAACGAGGGCGGTGGGAGGTATTCCGACGTCAGCGCTGCCACTGCTGACGATGAGGAACCCCCAATATTTTTTTCGTTCAGCGGCCAGTATAATATTTGACACCACATTATTCATGGCTACCTTAGGGGCAATGAATTTCGGGAGTCCCAAAAGACAGCCGACTGTTGACTTGATGCCGTTGATTGCGATGAAACGCTTTCACCAGAAGCCGCGCAAGCCCGTCGGCCTCATCGCCACGCTGGTCATTTCCAACGTCGTTTGCCTTACCATCGTCGGCCTGTTGTGGGGTTCCCTGTGGACTTCGACCAAACTCAGCGTCCGGCTCGCCGATTTTTACTCCAAGGAACGCAGCAAATGGACCCAGGTGCAGGGCGAGCAAGCCCTCGCCTTGGAAAAGCTGAACACCCAAATCTCCCGCTTGGTGGGCCTACAAAGTTCCTCGCCCGAGGACGTGCTGTTTCTGGCGCAAAAAATCTCCGCCGTGCTCGACACCGCCACCGGCCCGCAGCGCCGGTTCATCGAGCAAGCCTTGCCTCACGCCATCCGTCTGCAAGTGCAATACGGCATCCCCGCCTCTGTCGTCATCGCGCAAAGCGCCTACGAAAGCCGCTGGGGCAACAGCGAACTGGCCGTGGAGGGCAACAATTACTTCGGCATCAAGGCCTACCACTGGAGCGGCCCCGTCATTACCAAGGAAACCAAGGACCGCGGCGTCCGGCATCTGGCGAATTTCCGTTCGTACAAGGACTTGGCCGAGGGGTACCAAGGCTACGCCGATTTTCTCAAGGAAAACACCCGCTACAGCGCCGCCTTTTACACCAAGTCGGGCGAGGAGTTTCTGGTCAAGATTCTGGCGGCGGGCTATTGCCCCGACTCCAATTACGCCGGCGAGGTCAAATCCATCATGAATCGTTACAATCTCGGCGAGTTGGACAGTCTTCTGAAACAAGGCGCCAACGCCCACTACCAAATGGTGTTGAACAAAAAAGCCGCGTCTGAAACCGGGGCCAACGTCAACGCCAATTAACTCCGTGACCCCAAAAAATAAAAAAAGTTAAAATATTGGTTGACGGCCTTGCTTGTCAGCATTACCATCACCACATGAACACGAAACTATACTTCGGCAATTCGGCAATTCGGCAATTCGGCAATTCGGCAATTCGGCAATTCGGCAATTCGGCAATTCGGCAATTCGGCAATTCGGCAATTCGGCAATTCGGCAATTCGGCAATT
>JAISCS010000163.1 GCA_031265365.1 Verrucomicrobiales bacterium | reverse complement strand
GAGCGCGGGCGCATCGGGATTTTCAACCGCTCGTATTACGAGGAGACGCTGATTGTCAGGGTGCATCCCGCAATCCTCGCCGGCGAGCGGCTCCCCGCGCCGCTGGTCACGAAAAATATTTGGCGCGAGCGGTTCGAGGACATCGCGGCGTGCGAGCGCTATTGGGCGCGCAACGGCGTGAAGATTCTAAAATTTTTCCTCAACCTCTCGCCCAAGGAGCAAAAAAAACGTTTTCTGGAGCGGCTGAACAACCCGAAAAAACATTGGAAATTCTCCGCGTCCGATTTGTCGGAACGCCAATACTGGCGGCAATACATGACCGCTTACGAGGACATGATACGCCACACCGCGAGCAAGTCCGCGCCGTGGTACGTGGTGCCCGCCGATGACAAGCAATACGCGCACCTCGTCGTCGGCGCGGCGGTGCTCGACGCCTTGCAGGAACTCAATCCCGCGTATCCTGACGTGAGCAAGGAGCAATTGAAGCGGATTGAAATGGCAAAAAAAGAATTGGGCTAAATCGGGCCGCCGAGATTTGAACTCGGGACCTCTTGAACCCCATTCAAGCGCACTACCAAGCTGTGCTACGGCCCGTTCGGAGTGGACAGCATACGCGATTCCCACCGCGTCGCAACCGGAAATTTCACCGGCGCGCATTTTCTTGCTGGACAACTTTGTTTTTTGCGCTTTACTTTTCCCTAGTTAACGGCGGTTCGCCCGCCGAGGAAAAGGAAGTGCGCAAGCAAAATATCATCGTCGTTCTTGATTGATTCAAACCGGAATCCACCCATGCACCCGTCCTATCATCACTTTTGCCCCGCTGACGCTCACGTGTTGCGGAGCATTAACCAAAAATAAAAACGCAAATGAAAAGTATATTCGTCGGCAATCTGCCGTTCAAAACAACTGAAGAGGAAGTCAACCAACTGTTCGCCGCCTATGGCACGGTGCACGGGGTCAAGCTGTTAACCGACCGCGAGACCGGCCGCCCGCGCGGTTTCGGTTTCGTCGAGATGGACGACGCCGAGGCCGCCAACGCGGTTGCCGCGCTCAATGGCCGGGACTTTCAAGGTCGCCCGCTGCGCATCAACGAGGCCCGTCCGCGCGAGGAGCACCCGCCGCGCCGGTAGCAAAGCATCTCGCGCAAAGCCGCCAAGACGCCAAGTTAGCTAATAAACAACTTGCGGCTTGGCGTCTTGGCGCGAGAACTTTTCTTACCGGAACACGATTTTCCTGAGGTTCAGCTTCAACTGTTTGCCCAACAGCGCGGGCAAACCGGGCCGGCGTTGCAACGCAAAGCGCCGCGCCGAGCTAAGCGAGCGGCAATACGCCACCCCCTTCGCCGCGTCCACGCGCTCCAGCACCGTCTCCAGCGCCGCCTCCGCGCCGACCACCTCCGCCCAGGCCTTTTGTAAATTATCAAGATTGGCCGTTTGCGCCCGCTGGATTTTGCCCATCAGCGAATTGAGCCAAATCCGGCGGACTTGCTGCGCGCTGACCGTCGGCGGCGCGTGCTCGTCGAGCGCGGCGGCGCCGACGTACAACTCTTTTTCCCGCGCGGTCATGGCCCGCCGGTGCCGCTTGGCAAACTGGCGGTCAAGCTCCGACAAGTTCGCCATCAACACCGCCAGCCGCACATAAGTCTCCCGCTCGATGCGCGGCAACAACAAATTAAAACACTCCCCCACATCGCTGATTTTCCCCGCCAACCGCGCGCTCATTTCCGCCGCCACACGCCGCCAGGTGTCGACGTAATTACTTTTCGGCACCTTGAGAAACGGCTGGTCCGCCGCATACCCGCCGATGAACACATACAAGCCACCATCGGCCACCTTCCGCCGTTTCGCGCGGCTTTTCAGTTGCCGGTCGAGGTACAATTTATAATACGTCGCCAACTCGCGTTTCTTCTCCCGCTCCATGCCCGCTATTTTTACCGCAAAGCCGCCGCGCCGCAAAGCCGGGATTTTTCCTGAGTTTTTGCGTTGAGGGCCGGCGTCCGGTGCGTTAGCCTCTTCCATCCCTATGTCAGCAACGCTAACGCCGATGATGCAACAATACCGCCGGATAAAGGGCGAAATCCCCAAGGACGCACTGCTGCTCTTCCGCCTCGGCGATTTTTACGAGATGTTCTTCGACGACGCCAAGCAAACCGCCGCCCTCCTCAACCTCACGCTGACCAAGCGCAACGGCGTGCCCATGTGCGGCATCCCCCACCACGCGGCGGAAAACTACGTCGGCAAACTCATCCAGCACGGCAAGCGCGTCGCCCTCTGCGACCAAGTCACCGAGCCGCGCCCCGGCCAGCTCGTCGAGCGCAAGGTCACGCAAATCCTCTCGCCCGGCAGCACCTGCAACCTCGAGCTGACCCAGCCGAAGGAAAACCGCTTCCTCGCCGCCGTCCTGCCCGCCGCCGGCGTCATCGGCTTCGCCTACCTCGACCTGACCACCGGCGAGTTCCGCGCGACGGAACTGCCCTCGCCGCGCGAGTGGCAGGACGAAATGCAACGCCTGCGCCCGAAGGAATTGATTTACCCCGCCGGCAGCGCCGCGCCCGACCTCGGCGGCGAGACCGGCATCGCCCTGGTCGAGCATGACGAATGGACCTTCGAGCGCGGCAACGCCGACCTTGAGTTGAAGGAGCATTTTCACATCCACTCGCTCGACGGCTTCGGCTGCGCGCACCTCACCGCCGGCCTCGGCGCGGCGGGCGCGTTGCTGCATTACGTGACGAAGGAGCTGAAGGCCAGCGCCGCCCACGTGCTGAAAATCCAACCCTACACCGGCGCGGAATACTTGGTCGTGGACGCCATCACCCAACGCAACCTGGAACTCATCACCAGCGCCGCCAGCCACGACGACGACACCAGCTTGTTAACGGCGATGGACCAGACCGTCACCGCGATGGCCGGCCGCGAGCTGCGGCGCTGGATTTTGCAACCCCTGCGCGCCAAGGCCGCCATCGAGGCGCGCCAACGGGTCGTCACCCGCTGGCTGGAGGACGCCGGCCGGCTGGAGGCCTTCCGCGAGCAATTGCAGGAAGTGCGCGACCTGGAGCGTCTCATCGGCCGCCTCGCGCAAGGCGCCGGCAACGCGCGCGATTTGCAAAATTTGCGCCAGTCACTGGAAGCCCTGCCCGCCTTGCGCCAACGCGGCGCCGAGTTGGCCGCGCCACTCTCAAAGGAACTGGCCGCGAAAATCCAACCCCTGCCGGAAGTCATCGCCCTCATCACCAGCGCCATCGTCGCCGAGCCACCGCTGGCCTTGCGCGAGGGCGGCCTCATCCGCGAAGGCTACCGCGCCGACGTCGACGAATTGCGCCACGCGCAGCGCGACGGCAAAAACTGGGTCGCCCAATTGCAAGCCCGCGAGCAAGAACGCACCGGCATCAAATCGCTGAAAGTGCGCTTCAACTCCGTGTTCGGCTACTACCTCGAAATCACCAAGGCCAACCTCGCGCAAACCCCCGCCGACTACACCCGCAAGCAAACCCTGGTCAACGCCGAGCGCTTCATCACCCCGGAACTAAAACGCATGGAGGAAAAAATCCTCGGCGCCGAGGAGCGCGCCAAGCAACTCGAATACCAAATCTTCCAGGAAGTGCGCGCGCAAGTCACCGCCCACACCGCCGCCATCCAGGACAGCGCCCGCGCCATCGCGCACCTCGACATCCTCGCCGGCTTCGCCACCAGCGCGCGCCTGTTCAACCACAACAAGCCCGCCATCACCGCCGGCGGCCGCCTCGCCATCGTGGAAGGCCGTCACCCCGTCCTCGAACAACTCACCGGCGGCGAACGCTTCGTCCCGAACGACACCCTGCTCACCGACGACGACTGCCGCCTCATCATCCTCACCGGCCCGAACATGGCGGGCAAAAGCACCTACCTCCGCCAAGTCGCCCTCATCGCGCTGATGGCCCACACCGGCGCCTACATCCCCGCGCAACAAGCCACCATCCCGGTGCTCGACCGCATCTTCACCCGCGTCGGCGCCAGCGACGACCTCGCGCGCGGGCACAGCACCTTCATGGTCGAGATGAACGAGACCGCCAACATCCTCAACAACGCCACCGCCGCCAGCCTGGTCATCCTCGACGAAATCGGGCGCGGCACCAGCACCTTCGACGGCCTCAGCATCGCCTGGGCCGTGGCCGAGCACCTGCACAACATCGTCAAAGCCAAGACCCTGTTCGCCACCCACTACCACGAACTGACCGAGCTGGCCAGACTCCTGCGCGGCGCGAAAAACTACCACAGCATCGTCCGCGAATGGCACGACCAAATCATCTTCCTCCGCAAAATCGCCCCCGGCGGCACCGACAAAAGCTACGGCATCCAAGTCGCGCGCCTCGCCGGCCTGCCGAAGGAAGTACTCAACCGCGCCAAGGAAATATTACGCAACCTGGAAGAAGCCGAACTGGACACCACCGGCCAACCGAACCTCGCCCACCACCGCCCGCGCCCCGAAACCAAGGGCCAACCGAATGACCGGCCCGCCCCGCCGCAACTTGACTTATTCAAAACCCGCGCCGGATAAAAAAGGGACCTCGCGCGGAGCCGCCGAGCCGCGGAAATATTTAACCCCCAAAAACTCCGCGGCTCCGCGGCTCCGCGCGAGATTTTCCCGCCACTCCAAAACTCTCTTGACAATATTTAACCCATGCCTCATGATATACGGCCATGTCACAGTATATACCGGCCTTTTACCGCGCCCATGATGACGATTTTGTCGCGCAATCAAACGATTCGTGCGCGCAACCAAATGATTTTTACGCGCAACCCAATCATTCGCGCGCGCAACAAATTTTCCCCAGCCCGCAACCCAATCATTTTATTGCGCACTCCAACGATTTTTGCGCGCACAAAAATCATTTTGTCGCGCGACAAAATCTTCGGAGTGCGCGCAAAAATCGTCCGGTCGCGCACCAAAATGTTGCGTCCACACCTGCCAAAAGCCTTGGCCGGAATCCCAATTTTGCTGTTCAACCGGTTGAACGGCAATTAGTTAAAAATCAAAACATAGAAAGACCATAAGATGAGCAGAAGTAATATACCTAACGAACCCCACGCCTTGCTGGGGTATAGCAGACTAGTCGAAACCACCGCCCGCGCCAACCAAGCCCCGGATAAATGGAACTTGGACGGCAAACGCATCGCCGAACTCAAGGTCGTCAACGACAACTTGGAAAGCGCCCTCGAAGACAACGACGCCAAGGAAAGCAAAAACCACTTCACCGTCGTCGCCAAAAACACGGCGGTCGGCGAGGTCAAAGGGATTTTAAGCGGCTTTAGAAGCTACCTCGTTGGCAAAACCGACACCGTCACCGACACCGCCCTAGAGCAACTCAACATCCCCCCGCGCCACCACGTCAAACACGAACCACTCCCCCCGCCCGCCGACGCCCCCGTCGTCGTCATCCACACCGGCCACAACCACGACGCCGACTTGTACTTCTTCGACAACCAAGCCGGCCACCCCACCAAATACCTGGCCAACCCCAACTACTACGCCGTCAAATTCAAATACCGCCTGGTCGGCGCGACGGACTGGGAGCTGAAAACCATCACCAAAAAACATCGCACCCTCCACTTCGGCAACGAAGCACAAGGCAAAGTGATGGAAATCACCGCCACCTGGCTCAACCCCACCCTCGAACCCGGCCCGTGGAGCGACGTGGAAAGCGCCATCATCACCTGAAGCGGTCGCGCGCCGCCCGCCAAAACCGCCGGCACCGTCCCCTTCCACGAAGGGGACAGTGCCCGCGCGGCGGGGCCTGGTCGACAGGGTTTGCTCCCGCGTCAGCTAATTCCCCTTCCGTGAAGGGGTGGCCGCGTCAGCGGACGGGGTAGTTCAGCGTTCAAAGGGACCTGGCCCCAAACGCTGAACTACCCCGTCGCTCCGCGCCACCCCTTCACGGAAGGGGAATTAACTCACGCCGGAGCCGAATCTTTTTCGCCAAGCCCCGGCGCCAGCAAATTCCCCTTCCGTGAAGGGGTGGCGGCGTGAGCCGACGGGGTAGTTCAGCGTTAAAGAACCCACCCAATCCCCCAGCCGCCCCCCACCCGCGCAAAAAATCCAGTTAAAATGCAACAAAAACCATATTGAATCCATTCCGATTGCGGACAAGTTGCATAAAATCAACCTCGACTCAACTAAGAAAACACCATGAACTATATAAAACAAATATTAATGTACGCCGTGGCCGGCGCGTGCCTATTAACCCCCGCTGGCGCGGAGACGTATTATCAACACCCAGGTGATCCCTCTGGGGGTCCCGCCGGCTACGGTTACTCCAGCATCAGAGAGTCTGACCGTTGGTATACCCAACCAAACGGTGGAGGCGATAAGGCCACCGTCGCTCCCACCACTCCGACTGGAGCGGGTAATCATTACATCACCGGTACAACCCTACGCACGCCGCTCAACGGTACCGCTTATACCTTCTACGCAGATTCACTCACCGTTAACACCATCGACGGCAACATCATGTTCAAAGCCACGGCTAGCACTACCCTCACCTTCACCGGCTCGCTCATCCTCAATGACGGCGCCGCATTGAACCAAAATACCGCCACCTCTGGCAATCCTGGCGGTTTCAGCACCATCCAAACCCTCAGCGCCCCCATCGGCATCTACCTCAACGACAACGTGACTTTCAAACAGACGCAAGGCTTAAATGGCACCGGCGACCAGCTAATCGCCAAGATGGTGATTGACGCCCCCCTCATCGGTGGCGGCGCGCTACTCATTAGCAACATGGGCGGCAATGCCAACACCGGCTGGCAACTCACCCTCAATGGCGACAACAGCGCCTACACCGGCGACATCACCCTAATCAACGGCAGCACCAACTTGAGCGCCGCCACCAGCACCAGCCTCATCATCGCCGAAGGCAGCAACCTCGGCACTGGCAGCTTGGCCTTGGGCATCTACAGCATCCTCACCCTCAAAGACGCCGACGCCCTCGCCCTCAACTCCGGCCTCGTCATCGACCACGCCACCACCCAAATCAACCTCGACGACGATATTATCTACAACCTGCAATCCTTCACTTACAGCGGCACCACTTACACCGATGCCGGCTACACCATCGGCGGTATGGATTCGAGCGCGGACCTGAAGATTAACCAAATCATTGGCAATGGCTGGTTCGAGATAATCGCCATCCCCGAACCCACGACGTGGCTCCTCCTGAGCGTGGGCGCGGGACTACTAATCTTCTTGCGGCCACGCAAGTAGACAGCATGCATGTGCTGTTCGTTGGCCGGCGGCGGTCGCCCTCAGGAGAGGGGGCCGCCGCCGGTTTGGCGTGGCCCCCTGAACGGAAGGGGAATCGCTGACGCGGGAGAAGAGCGGAAAAAGGTTGGCTTCAAGCACACGCTAATTCCCCTTCCGTGAAGGGGTGGCCGCGAAGCGGACGGGGTAGTTCAGCGTTCGGTTTTGGTACTTCCTGTAACGCTGAACTACCCCGTCGGCTGGCGCCGCCACCCCTTCACGGAAGGGGAATCGCTGACGCGGGAGAATGACGGGAAAGGGTGGGTTGGGCGCGAGTTACTTCTCCACGCGCAGCCAATACTTCACTCATGACTAATTCTCCGGCATCAGCTAATTCCCCTTCCGTGAAGGGGTG
>JAISCS010000031.1 GCA_031265365.1 Verrucomicrobiales bacterium | reverse complement strand
TCCTGAATAAACCGCGCCTTGGTCAGCAAGCCGGTGCCGCGCAAGCTCTCGCCGCCGTCAATGCCCGCCACGCGATTGAGTTTGCTGACGAACGGGAGCTTTTTGTACAAGTGCGCCTCATCCACAATCAGCGCGTCCACGCCCAGTTCCTGAAAGGTCAGCACGTCGTCCACCTTGCGGCTCTGCAAATCCTTGACGCGCTCGCGCATGCTTGCGGACGAACTCAACCTTGACTCGAGAGGTGAACTTTTTTCTTGTACTCATTTGTACCAAAGGAGGACATCTTTTAGTGCCTGTTTGCAACCTTGATTTAAGAGGGAATAGCCTGCGCTCGAGAGGAGTCGAACCTCCACGGTGTGAACCACTAGTACCTGAAACTAGCGCGTCTGCCATTTCGCCACGAGCGCGTGATGTGAATGCTTATTCTCCTTTTTTTTTCAAATCATGCAATTAAAAAGTTTCACCGCGCCACGCTCGCTGACGATGACGGTGGCGGGATAGTCAGGGTCGGCGGCTTGTTCCATGCGCCGCGTCATCGGCTGCACGTCCGCGCCCTTGGCCAGCAGCCAAATCTCGCCGGCTTGGCGCAGGACGGGATAGGTGATGGTGAGGCACTGGGCGTCTTGTTGCGGCACCCAGTGGGCGGCGGTGTGGCGGGTGTTTTCTTGCAAGGCCTTGGTGCCGGGAAACAGCGCGGCGGCGTGACCGTCAGCGCCTAGGTTGAGCACCATCAAGTCAAAGCGCGGCGGCTGGCCGAGGTCGCGGATGAGCCGGCGCTCATAGTCAGCGGCGGTGTCCCCGGCCTTGGGGAGTTCGGTTTTCCAACGCTCCAAGTTGACGGCCAGCGGGTAGAAGGCGCGGTAAATCGCGCGGTGACGGCTGGCCGGATGGTCGGGGGACACCTGACGCTCGTCGCTGACAAACAGCCGCGTCGCCGACCACGGCCATTTGACCTGGCTCAGCGCGCGGTAAAAAATTTCCGGCGCGGCCCCGGCGGCGAGGGCGACGTTGAACACGCCGCGTTTTTGCAACGCCGCGCTGCCGAGCCGCTGCCAGTTCACGGTCAGCGCGGATAACCAGTCTTGCTCAGTGTCAAAGCGCAGGGGGATGGTGCTCATGGGAAGAAGAAGATAGCGGGTTAAATACCAAAATCCAAACGCCAAATTCCGAAAACCTGACTCGCGCTGACAGTGAATTTTGGGTGTTTTGGAATTTAGTCATTGGAATTTTCTTGGGATTTGGGATTTGGATTTTGGCATTTGCCGGCTACGCTGGCTCTCATGGGCGTGCTAAACGAACTTGATCTGACAAAACAAATCGAGGAAAAATCGACGTATCGAAAAAAGTTGGAACAATTGCAACTCGACCTGCTGCACCTGCAACCACGTCTGCGACAAACCAAGCGGAGCCTCATTCTCGTGTTCGAGGGGCCGGACGCGGCGGGCAAGGGTGGCGTCATCAAACGCACGCTGGAGCGGCTCGACCCGCGCGCGGTGCGCGTCTATTCGATTGTCAAGCCCACGGCACAGGAATACGCCCATCATTACCTGCGCCGGTTCTGGATTAAATTGCCCAACTACGGCGAAATCGCGGTGTTCGACCGCAGTTGGTACGGGCGCGTGCTGGTGGAGCGGGTGGAGGGCTTCGCCGCCAGGGCGGAATGGAAACGCGCCTACGAGGAAATCAACCACTTTGAAAAAACACTGGCGGACGACGGCGCCATCCTGCTGAAATTTTACCTGCACATCACCAAGGACGAGCAACTCGCCCGTTTCAAGAAGCGCGCCGCCGACCCGTACAAGCGCTGGAAAATCAACGCCGAGGACTGGCGCAACCGCGAGAAATGGCACCAGCACAACGAGGCGGCGGAGGAGATGTTCGCCAAGTGCGGCCCGGCGCGCGCGCCGTGGATTTTGGTGGAGGGCAATTACAAATGGCACGCGCGGCTGAAGGTGCTGCGCGCCGTGGTGAAACGCCTAGAAAAGGAAATCGGCAAAATATGAACTCAAAAACTCCAGTCACGAAGACTCAACGACACGCCGATTTTTTTATTTAACCAATCTTGGTGTCCTCGCATCTTCGTGACTGGAGTTTTACTAAATATGCACAACGAACTACCAGAAATCCCCGAAATCACCGTGCCGCTGAAGGTGTACTTTTTCGACACCGACGCGGGCGGCGTGGTGCACAACGCGGCATATTTGCGCATGGTGGAAATCGCGCGCTCCGACCTCGCGGAAAAGCTCGGCTGGCCGCTGGCGCTGATGAACACGGAGGAATGCCCGGTGGTGACGCGCGCGGAGATTGATTATCTCAAGCCGGCGCGACTCGGCGATGAATTGCGGATTCACTCGCGGCTGGCGGGCATGGAGCGAGCGCGGTTTTATATTGAGACGGTCATCACCAGTGCCGCGACGGGCGAGGTGTTGTGCCGCTGCCGGCAGACGCTGGCGACGGTGCAACTCCGCTCCGGCCGCCCGCGTTCCGTGCGTAAAGACTGGCGTGCGAAGTGGCCGCGGTTGGCGGAGTGAAACTTGATGTTCGCGCAGAGCCGCGGAGTTTTTTTATTTAATTAACTCCGCGGCTCTGCGCGAACTTGATATTTTAACGGCGGCGGCGGGTGAGGGTCAGCATGCCCAGGCCTAGAGCCTGTTATGCACTTTTAAGTGTACAAGGCGGTGAGCGCGTGGCATAAGCTGGGGATGCAACGCCGAGCCTATACCAGTGATGTAAGTGATGGGGAGTGGGAATTTTGTGCGCCGTATTTGAGTTTGATGGAGGAGCGCGCCGCAGCGGAAGTACCCGTTGCGGGAGTTGTTCAACGCGGTGCGCTGGCTGGCGCGCACCGGCAGCCCGTGGCGGCTGTTGCCGCATGATTTGCCGCCGTGGACGGCGGTCTATCAGCAAACCCGGTGCTGGGTCAAGGCGGGCTGAGGCGATGGCGCAGGACTTGCGGCAAGTGGCGCGGGTGCTGGCCGGACGCCAGCCCCAGCCCGACGCGGTGATCATTGACCGTCGCACCCTGCAATCCACGCCGGAAAGCGGCGGGTGCGGGAGGTGTGCGGCCAGCGGGTCGAGGTGATGTTTGCCGACCAAAGTTACACCGGCCAAGCCGCCGTCGACTAGGCCGCCGCGCACGGGCTGCGGCTGCAAGTGGTCAGTCTGCCGGAGGCCAAGCGCGGTTTTGTGTTGTTGCCCAAACGCTGGGTGATTGAACGCTCCTTTGGCTGGGCCGCGCGCTGCCGCAGATTGGCCCGCGATTACGAGCGTCTTGCCCCCACTCTGGCAGACCTCCATTGGCTTGCCTTTGCCTCGCTGCTCCTTAATGCTCTTTACAAAAGTGCATAACAGGCTCTAATTCTCCGGCTTATTAAATTCCTCTTCCGTGAAGGGGAATTTAATAAGCCGCATGGACATAGGGATTCCTTTTGGTTGGGTTTTATATTGGGGTTAAGTTGATAAAAACGGAGTGACGAACGGCTTTCGTCAAGTGCCGGCAGACGTTCGTCATTTGACGGAAGACGTTCGTAATGAGCAAACGGTCGTTGCCACAGTGCAAAAGTCTGGTTTATTGGCGAGGTCGATCCGGCGGGCGGATTCGCGGCCTGACTTTTCGGCCCGGCGGTGTTACCATCAGCGCGTGAAAATCCTAACTCCCGGCGACTGGCCGGATTACGAATTGATTGACAGCGGCGGCGGCGAGAAGCTGGAGCGGTTCGGCACCCGCGTGTTGCGGCGGCCGGAGCCGAAGGCGGTGTGGGCGCGGTCGCTGCCAGCGGACGAGTGGCGGCGGCTGGCGGACACGACCTTCACGGCGGGCGCGGGCCACGGCCAGCCGGGCCGGGAGGACCGCGGGACGTGGCGCGCGGACGGCGGGCGGCGCGAGCGGTGGCCGGTGCGTTTCCAGTATCAGCGCATGGATTTGCGCTTGCGGCTGGGGCTGACCGCGTTCAAGCACGTCGGCGTGTTCCCCGAACAGGCGCCGAACTGGCGGTGGATTTACGACACGACGCGGGCGCTGCCGGTGCCGGCGCCGCGGGTGCTGAACTTATTCGCCTATACGGGCGGCGCGTCACTGGCAGCGCGCGCGGCGGGGGCGGCGGTGACGCATGTGGACTCGGTGCAACAAGTCGTGACCTGGGCGCGGGAGAACATGACGGCGTCGGGGCTGGCGGACATCCGCTGGATCGTGGACGACGCGCTGAAGTTCGCGCAACGCGAGGCGCGGCGCGGCAGTGTGTATCACGGCATCCTGCTCGACCCGCCCGCCTACGGCCACGGCGTTGACGG
>JAISCS010000013.1 GCA_031265365.1 Verrucomicrobiales bacterium | reverse complement strand
GCTGAAAACAGAAATAATTTCAGCTTTCTGCTTTCGGCTTTCCAATTTCCGGTAACGCTGAACTACCCCGTCGCTCCGCGCACCCCTTCACGGCAGGGGAATTGGCCGGGGCGGTGGGGAGTGTTCCGGCATCAGCGCCGCCACTGCTAACGACGAGGAACCAAGAAAATTAACCCGCGGTCAGCGGGCGAGGCGGGCGCGCAGCTGGCGCATCGCGGGGGCGGAGTGGTGGAAGAAATTCTTGAACGCGGGGCAGAGATAATTCAAGCCCGGCTCACCGTCGGCGGCGCGGGTGAAGCGGTGCTTGGGGCAGCCGCCGTGGCATAAGAACAGCACGTCGCACTCGCGGCACTGGCGCGGCAGCGCGGCGCTTTTCGCGGCGCCGAAATTTTGTTGAAACCCGGACGCCGCCAGCGCCGGCAACGGCGTGGCGAGCAGGTTGCCGAGCCGGTGGCTTGGATACACGAAGTGGTCGCACGAAAAAACGTCGCCGTTGTGCTCCAGCGCGAGCGCGGCGCCGCACTCCGGCGCGAACACGCACAGCGCGCTGCCCGCGCCGAGCCAGTTGCCGAGCGTCACGTCGAACAGTTGCACGAAGATTTTTCCGGCGTCACCGCGCCGCCACTCGTCGAAAATCGCGCGCAAAAACTCGCCGTAGGCTTTCGGCGGCACACTCGCGGCGCTGACCGTGCCCGCCTCGCCGGGCGCGGCGAGGGCGCCGCCGGCGGTGACGCGCTCGACCAGCGGGATGAATTGCATGAAGCGCGCGCCGAGGTTTTTGAGAAAATGATAAACCTCCAGCGGCCGGCCCGCGTTCGCGCGGCTGACCACCGTCAGCGTGTTGAACTCGACGCCGTGTTGTTGCAACAGCCGGACGCCGCGCGCGACGCGGTCGTAGGTGCCGCCGCCGCCCTGGTCCACACGCCAGGTGTTGTGCAATTTCGGCGGGCCGTCCACGCTGACGCCGACCAAGAATTGGTGCGCCGCCAGAAACCCGCCCCATGTGTCATCGAGCAAGGTGCCGTTGGTTTGCAGCGCGTTGCGGACGATTTTGCCGCCGGCGTATTGGCGCTGGAGCGCGACGGCGGCGCGGAAAAAATCCAGCCCCGCGAGCACCGGCTCGCCGCCCTGCCACGCGAAATTTATTTCCGGCCCGGGCCACGCCGCGCAGTATTGGCGGATGAACGATTCGAGCACCGCCGGCGGCATCCGGCAGTTTTTGCCGGCGGGGAACAGTTTGGTTTTGTCGAGGTAAAAACAGTAGCGACACGCGAGGTTGCAAAGCGGCCCGGCCGGTTTGGCCATGACGTGAAAGGCGCTGGCGGTGGCGGCGGACATGCGCGGTCAGCGCGGCGGGCGCGGTTGGTATTTCTCGCGCAATTGCCGCGCGCCGTCGGCGCGGCCGGTTTGTTCCAGGCGCGCAAGGTAGCGGTGAAATCCCGCGACGCCGGGCTGCCCCTTGCCGAGGCTGGCGTGGAACGGGCCGCCCTCGCGGATGACCGTCCACAGCGGGTCCACCACGTCGCTGGCGGTGCGCGCCATTGTTTGCATCTGCGCGTCGTGCCACGCGGCGAGCCGCCACGCGCCCTCGTGACACAGCGCGGCGTGCCCGCCGTCGGCGGCGAGGTCGCGCTGCTCGTGCGGGTCGGCGGCGAGGTTGAACAACATCTCCGGCGGGAACAAATGGAAGCCGTCGTGATACGTCCGCATGTAGAGCCAGTCGCCCCAGCGCGCGGAGCGCTGGCACACGTGCGCGCAATGGCTGACGACGACGCTGTCCCGCCCGCTGACGGTGCCGTCGCGCAACGTGGCGGCGAACGATTGCCCGTCCCAGAGCGGCTGCGCCTCGCCGCCCAGCAGCTCCATCAGCGTCGGCGCGAGGTCGAGATTGTAATGAAAAGCGTCATCCACCGCGCCGCGCGGCCCGCCGGGGCACCGGACTATCAGCGGCACCCGGCACGTCACCTCGTCGGCGGTGGCGTGCTCGCCGTAGATGCCGAGTTCGCCGAGGTTTTCACCGTGGTCGCCGCTGACGATGATGATGGTGTCGTCATACACGCCGGCTTTTTTCAAGGCGCCGATGATGCGCGCGACGTGGTCGTCCGCGTAACGCACGCCCGTGTCGTAGCCGTCAATCATCCGCCGCAGCGCGGCGCGGTCGGTGATTTTGCCGGGCTGGCGCGGGTGGCGCGGGTCGGTGGCGTCGTCATACATGGCAATATCCAGCGCCGTGTGCGGGCCGGCGCGGCGGCGGTGCCGCGCCAGCACCGCCTCGTCGTCCAGCCACGCCGGCAGCGGGTCGCCGGCAAACGGCTCGCCGTAGGCCAGCGGCACGCGGTACGGCGTGTGCGGGTCCCAGTAATTGACGTGCAAAAACCAGCGCCCGCCGCCGGCGTGCCGCGCCAGCCACTCGTCCACGACCGGTTGCACCTCCTCCGCCGACTCCAGGCCGTACCGGCCGGTGTTGTGAATTTCATTAAACCCGGCGTAAAACTGCCACGCCGCGTGGCGCTGGCCGAACGGCGAAATCATCGCCGTGTGCAACCCGGCCTGTTGCAACTGCCGCGCCAGCCCCTGCTCCTCAAAACGGTCGCGGAACGAGCGGCCCACGCCCTCGCGCTTCGGTTCCGCCGCCGTGCCCGCGTGCCCGACCACGCCCGTCTGGATGCCGAGGCGCCCGGAATAAAACGCCGTGCGCGACGGCAGGCACGGCGCGTCCGGCGTGTAACAGCGGCGGAACATCATCCCGTCGCGCGCCAGCGCGTCAATCGCCGGCGAGGTGTCGCGGTGGTAGCCGTAACAACCGAGATGGTCGGGCCGCAGACTGTCAATGTCAATGTAGAGAACGTTCATTTTTTGGGGCCGGGCCGCGCGGCGCGCGCGGGGGTTCATCCGCCGACGCTGACGATAACCAAGCCGGCCCGGAAGTCAAGCCGGGCGCGCCGGCGCTTTTGCTGAAGGCGCGCCGTTTCATTTGGGCGAATTTTCGGAGCCACCGTTAACGAGGCGCCGCCTGATGACCAGCGCGAGGATGACGCCGCCGAGTAATATCAGGAACACCGGGGACGGTTCGGGTATCACGAAGCCCAGCGCGTAAAAGCCCGCGCCGTGCGGGTCGGTGCCGAGGGCGTCGAAGTTGGCGGTGAGGACGCGGTCGCTGCTGATGCTGGTGTCCAGCAATGCCCACGCGCTGCTGTCGGTGGCGAGGTAATACAAGCCGGTGACTTTGCTGTCAGCATCGGCGTCGAGAACGATTTGCACGTTACTCAAGTTGAGCGCGCCGTCGCCGATGACGGCGACATTGTAGTAATTCAGGAACGACGCGCCGTCGCTGTTGGTGATGTCGCCAAGCGTGACGCCGCCGAGGATGCCGATGTCAGCGGCGGCGAAGCTGATGTCGAGGTCGGCGGCGGTGCTGTTCGCGCCAACGGTCAGCAACAGCGCGTGTACATTGTCGGTGCCGTTGAGGGTGATGCTGGTGGTGATGTTGGTTTGGGTCCACAAGCCCCACGATATTTTGCTGCCGTTGTTGGTGAGGTTGCTGTTATTGTTCGCCTTCCAGTCAAGTTTCAACAAACCTTTGTTTTGCGCGAACCAGCCGCCGGCGGTTGCTTGATAGGTACGTGTATGGGTGCCTTGGTCGTCGACACCGGTGTAAATCAACGTGCCACCGTCAGCGGTCACACCAAGGCCGTTCATGGCGTTGTTGCCGTTGACCAGCACGGTGCCGTGGCCGGTGATTTTGGCCAATGCCTTGTTGACTGCGTTTTGCTCTATTTTGATGCCCAGCGTGCCTTTGTTGGTGATGTCGTCGGGGATTACGCTTCTTACGCCTTGCAAGGTGCCACCGGCCATGACGAGGGTGCCGCCCGGACGTTGGGGTTGGTTAGTGCCGCCGAAAGCCATATCACCCTTGCCCATCACCAGCGCGCCCTCGCCGATGATGAACTCACCGGCGCTGATGTTGAGGTTGCTGGCAAACACGGTGCCGCTGGAAACCGCGAACGTCGGAGCTGACTGGTCGGCGTATGCAAACAACTTGATGGGTTTCCCATTCCAGCCGTCGTCCATGGCACGAAGCACACCGCCGGTCATGGTGTAAGAATTCACGCCGTTGTTCCCACCATATAAAGTGAAGCCAGTGTCGTTGGTGATATTGACCGTGCCGCCGGTTTGTTCCACCGTGCCGTAACCCGTGTAGGTGCGGTCAGCGTCTTTGCCGATGTCAAATTTGCCGGAGGCGGAGAGATTGTCCGTGATGGTCAGCTTGGCGGCGTAACTGTTGTTACCCACCATGATCTGGCTGATTTGCACCGGCACGTTGGTGGTGACCTCAACGGCGGAATTGATAGAGACATTGTCCGTGCTTGTCGGTATGTCCTCGACTGGCGAGCCGCCGATGGATTTGCTCCAACTGTTGGGTTGATTCCAGCTACCGGTTGAATCGACATAAAAATAATTATCCGCCCGCGCCCCGCTGACAGTGAGAAGGACGCTGACGCCGACGATGGATAGAATATTTATTTTTTTCATAACGCCATCAATTTGCCAAAAAAAAAAAAACAGCAACAAGAATTTTGGTTTATTTTCATTTTGAATCAATATTTTTGGTTTTAGCCCGCGAGCAATTGAGTCCAAGCCTGGCGCGGTAACAGGGCGCCGTCGCCATCCACCTCCCATAAAGTTTGAGTCCATAACGCTGAAACACCCCGTCCGCTGGCGCGTCCACCCCTCTACGAGAGGGGAATCTCTCACGCTGAGGCAAACCGCATCGACCAAGCTCCGGCGTGAACAAATTCCCCTCTCGAAGAGGGGTGGCGGCGGAGCCGACGGGGTGTTTCAGCGTTCGCTGCTCTTTTCCCTTGAAACGCTAAACTACCCCATCGCTACGTTCGGAGGGGAAATTATTATGCGCCGCCACACGCCGCTGACGGTGACCGCCACCATCAGCGGCACGGTTGCGCTTTAGTTGTTGTTTTCCAACACAATCTCCGTGCCGATGCCCTTGTCGGTAAACAACTCCAACAACAGCGCGTGAGGGATGCGGCCGTCTATCAGGTGGACTTTCTTCACGCCGAAATGCAGCGCTTTCAGGCAGGAATTTACTTTCGGCAACATGCCGCCGTCAATGATGCTTTCCGCTTTGAGCGACTGAACATCAGCGTCGCTGATGGTGGGGATGCGCGTCGAGGCGTCCTTGGGGTCGCGCAGCACGCCGTTGACGTCGGAAAGATAAATGATTTTCTCGGCCTCAAGCGCGATGGCGATTTCGGCGGCGGCGATGTCGGCGTTGATGTTGTAAACTTGCCGCTGCTCGTCACGCCCGATGGGGGAAATCACCGGCACGGTTTCCTGATGCACACATTCCAGCACCCGCGGGATTTGGCAGCCGGTGACGTCGCCGACATAGCCGAGGTCAACGGTTCCGCCTTGGTACGCAAACGCGGGGGATTTCTCGGCGCGGAAAACGGTGGCGCCGGAAAACGACCTGGCGCTGCCGCCGAATTCGTTCAGCTTTTGCACAATGCCTGGGTTGATGTTCGTGTCGAGCACCTCGGCGACGATGTCCACCGACGCCTTGTCGGTGACGCGCAGCCCCGCGATGAATTTCGCCTCCAGCCCCCGCTCTTTCATCCGCCTGGTGATGGCCTTGCCGCCGCCGTGAACAACCACCGGATTGATGCCGACGACTTCAAGATACACGATGTCGCGCAGCACCGACGCCACCAGCAGCGGGTCTTCCATCGCGCTGCCGCCGTATTTGATGACAAAGGTCTGGCCGCGAAATTTTTGCAAGTAAGGCAGTGCCTCGACCAGAACATCAGCGCGCCGGATTTGTTGTTCAAACGAGTTCATAATGGCCAGTGTCAGCGTTATTCGCCCTTGTTCAGCGTGACGTACTCTTCGGTCAGGTCGTTCACCCACAGCGTGTAGGCGCCTTTGCCGAGGTGCAGGTCAATGTTGATGGTGAAGGCCGGCTGGCCCACCTCTTTTTTCAGGCGCGCGAACGGGGTTTTGCTGGCGAGGCCGCCCTTGACGGCGAGCAGGCCGTTGTAATAAATGTCCACCAATTCCTCGCGCACTTTCGCGGCGCTGTAGCCGATGGCGTCCATCAAGCGGCCCCAGTTCGGGTCGTTGCCGTACCACGAGCTTTTCACCAGCGGCGAGCGGGCGATGGACTCGGCGGCGCGCCTGGCGTCGGCGTCATTGGCGGCGCCGCTGACGGTGAGGTCCACGACCTTGGTGATGCCCTCGCCATCCTCGATGATGAGGCGCGACAACTTCGACAGAACGAGATGCAGCGCGGCGCGGAATTGGTCGAATTCGGGATGCGCGCGGGTGAGCGGGTCGCTGCCGCCGGCGCCGTTGGCGAGGACGAAGACGGTGTCGTTCGTGCTGGTGTCGCCGTCCACGGAAATGCGGTTGAAAGTCGTCTCGACAACGTCAGCGGTGACGCGGCGCAGCGCGGCGGGGTCAACGGCGGCGTCGGTGGTGACGACGCACAGCATCGTCGCCATGTTCGGATGAATCATTCCCGCGCCTTTCGCCATGCCGCCGACCACGATGCGCCGGCCGCCCAGCATCAGCTCGACGGCGCACTCCTTCGCGTAAGTGTCAGTGGTCATGATGGCCTTCGCGGCGGCGCGGCCACCGTCAGCGGCGAGTTTCCCGACCAGTTTCTTAATGCCGCCCTTGATGCGCGTCATTGGCAGCGGCACGCCGATGCGTCCGGTGGAACAAACCAACACGTCCGGCGCGCGGCAACCAAGCGCTTTCGCGGTTTCCTCGGCGGTCAATTTGGCGTCGCGGAGGCCGCGCAAGCCGGTGCAAGCGTTGGCGTTGCCGCTGTTCAAAATCACCGCGCGCGACTGACCGCGCTTGGCGTGCCGGGCGCTGAGCTTGACGCACGCCGCCTTGACCTGGTTGGTCGTGAACGTCGCGCCGACCGCGGCGGGCCTGGCGCTGACGATGAGCGCCATGTCCTTCTTGCCTTTTTTCTTGAGGCCCGCCGCGACCCCCGCCGCGCAATAGCCTTGCGCCGAGGTGACGCCGCCGTTTTTAATCCATTGAATGCTCATAAATCGCCCCGCTTACAATAAACCGGTCGCCTCCGCGTAACCGAACCGCACGTTGAACGCCTGCACCGCCTGCGTCGCCGCGCCCTTGCCGAGATTGTCCTGCGCGCTGAACATGAGCAGCCGCCCGGTGCGACTGTCAGCGCGCACCGCCACCTCGCACGCGTTCGTCCGCAGCACCCGCTTCGTCTCCGGCAACCGGTCCGACGGCAGCACAGGGACAAACGGCTCGTGGTGGTAAAACTCCTCGTAAATTTTTTGCACTTCCTCCTGCTTGTGCGGGCGCGACAACTCCGCGACCACCGTCGTCAGCATCCCGCGCACCAGCGGCACCAAGTGCGGCGTGAACGAAATCGCCACCGCCTCGCCGCCGAGGTTGGACAACTCCTGCTCGATTTCGGGAATATGCCGGTGGCGCGGCACGCTGTACGGCATCATGTTTTCGTCGCGCTCGGAAAATGAATAGAGCACGCCGGCCTGCTTGCCCGCGCCGCTGACACCGGAGAGCGAGTTGACGATAATGGTTTCCGGTCGGATTAATTTGTACCGCAACGCCGGCGCCAGCGCGAGAATGGTGCCGGTCGGGTAACAGCCGGGGCACGCGATAAGTTGCGCGTTTTTCAACGCCTCGCGATATAACTCCGGCAAACCGTAAACCGATTCCTTCAGCAACAGCGGCGCGGGATGGTCTTCCTGGTAATACTCCTGATACTTCCCGGCGTTCTTCAGCCGAAAATCCGCGCTGAGGTCAATGACCACCTTCCCCGCCTTCAACAGCGGCACCGCGTACTCCGTCGCGACGCCGTGCGGCAGCGCGAGAAAAAACACCTCCGCCCGCCCGCTGACACTGGCGGGGTCGAGGTTTTCCAGCGTGAGGTTTACCGCCAGCGCCTGCGCGCCGAGCAACTGGTTGATGGTCTGCCCCGCGTACTGCCGCGACGTCACCGCCGTCAGTTCGACGCGCGGGTGCCGCGCGAGCACCCGCAGCAATTCCTCGCCTGTGTAACCGGACGCGCCGACCACCGCCACTTTTTGTTTGCCAGTCATGGGAAAATAAAGGATGCGCCAACCGTCGCCAAAAGCAACGCTGAATTTTGGCCGCGCCCCGCGCGCGCTGACGGTGAGTTTTAATATTGACGCAGCGGCAAAATAAACCGCGAGCCGTTCGGGTCATGGAAAATCCAACAGAAAATCCTGCCTTCTTCGTTGTTTTGCGACGGCTGGTTGTAAGAGCTGCTCGCCTTCAATCGATAATAACCGGACGCAGTGCGAATAAATACTGGATTGTTATCACCAAGTCTTTCTATTTCCACTTGCTCCTGATAACCATCCGTCGGCGCGTAGCCTAGCATCTCGTCGAACGACGCTGACGGTGGCGTGGTCAAATTAACGTAAAATGGCGTGAGACGCAGCATTGCACCATTCAAACCGGTCATCCGTATAGCATCACGAGCCAGTCATCTTCTGCCAAAAAGCACGTCAGCGGCCACATTCCCCACCACAGCAGCGAAATCACCGCCGTCGCGACGATGCCACGCGGTTTGGAGTTGTCAGGGTCAGCGTTCACCAATTCACCTATAGCGGAAACCCAACCCGCCCGCCAAATAAAAATGCCGCTGACGGTGACGGTCAGCGGCAGCGGGCGATTTTTTGACAGGATGTACAGGATTGGTGGAATATTTTTTTGAACAATTAAATCCTGTCTATCCTGTTAATCCGGTCAAACAATAAAAACCGCGCCGCGTCAAGCGTGTTCCAGTTTCAGGCGCTCCACAATCCACATTTTAATCAAACTTTGACGCGGCACGCCGATATGCTTTGCCGCTTGGTCAAGCGAATTGACCACCCATTTGGGGAAATCCACGTTGATTTTTTGGATTTGCAAGTTGGGACGGTAAGCGTGCTCCCAATCAAAGGCGTCGCTCACATCCTCGCCCGCGTCAAAACGCTCCTCAAAGTTTTCCTTAGTCGTTACTCCGGTTGTTTTCATAATATCCTTTCTCGGTCTCCCGCGCGCGCCGGACGCTGATAATCCTCAGCTTTTCGCCGCGCATGGTGAACACCATCAGCCACAATTTTCCGTTTATCAGGCCCAACGCGCCGTTGCGTTCCTCATTTTCAAAGCGCAACGGCACGACCAAAGCCTTGCCATCTTTCCACAACTTCTGCGCGGCAACAAAATCAATGCCATGCTTGGCTTGGTTGCTCGCGCTTTTGGCTGGGTCAAATTCAAATTCCATGCTGACAGTGAACTATATGCCGGTTTCGCCATTTCGGCAAGAAAAAGCATGATTCCCATATCGTTTTCAGCATCAAACCCGCTCGCCAAATAAAAATGCCACTGACAGTCACACTCATTGTCAGCGACCGCGCGCCGGGCTTTGGGTTGCTTAAGCGCCAGCCATCGCCCGCACCGCCTCGGCAGCTAGTTGTTGGCACATCCGCAAGTCCACCTTGCCGTTGGACATGATGGGCAGCGCCGGCACCAGGCGAATCACGCGCGGGAACCACAAGTTCGGCACGTCGCGCCGCGTCAGCGTCTGGCGCACGGTTTCGCGGCTCAGCTCGCGGTTGGTGAGCAGCACCAAGACCTCGCCTTTTTTCTCGTCGCTGGCGCCGGTCACCACCACGTTGAATTCCTCGTCCATCGTCGCGCGCAGTTCCTCCAGCAAGTGCCGCTCAATCACCCCGTGCGGCACCATCTCGCCGCCAATCTTGGAGAACCGGCTCAGCCGCCCCTCGATGTACAAGAAGCCGTGCTCGTCCACGCGCCCCACGTCGCCGGACACGTACCAGCCGTCGCGCAACACCTGCGCGGTCTCGGCGGGCTGGTCCAGGTAGCCGTTGAAAATATTGCCGCCGCGATACAGCAGGATACCCGTCTGGTTAATCGGCAACTCCTCCTCGGTCTCCGGCTGAATCACGCGAATCGCGATGCCGGGCAGCGGCCGGCCGACGCTGCCGATGACGCGCGCGCGCGGCGCCATGAGGCCGTTCTCCACGCGCGTCCAGTCGGGCAGGTTGGCGGCGATGACGGGCGTGCCCTCGGTCATGCCGTAGCCCTCGCACACGGGCACGCGCAGCTTGTCCTCGAACTCGCGCCCAAGCGGGATGGGCAGTTTTTCCGCGCCGGTGACGATGAGGCGCAGCGACGCCAGGTTTTCCGGCGCCGCCTTTTTCAGATAATTTCGCAACAGCGTGGGCGTGGTAATCATCAGCGCGAGGCGGTATTTTTCCACCGTCTCGATAACCTTGCCCGTCTCCAGCGGCGAGACGCAGGTGACGACGCGCGGCCCGCCGACCATCGGCCACCACAGCGTCACCGTGAAGCCGAAGCTGTGAAACGTCGGCAGGCAGCCGAGCACGGACGGGATGAAATTGTTGGGGAGCACCGCCTTGATTTGCGCGATGTTGGTGAGGATGTTGCGGTGCGAGAGCGGCACGCCCTTGGGGTCGCCGGCGCTGCCGCTGGTGAAGAGGATGCCAGCCTCGGCGTTGTCGCCCTTCGGCGGCACGGCGAGGTCTTCCAGAATCCACGGCGCGGGGCTGAGGATGACCTTGAGCCAGCGTTGGAGAATCGCGGTCTTCGGCAGCGCCAGCAGCCACGCGACCACGTCGAAGCGGCGCGCCGTCCACGGGAAATCGGCCATGCGCTTGACCACCAACTCGCTGGTGATGATGAAGTCGAGGCCGGTTTGCTTGATGCACCCCTCGTTGGCGCGGCGGCCCATCGTGAAGTTCAAGTTCACCGGGGTCCGCCCGCCGAGCACGCACGCGAGGTTCGCCACCATCGCGCCGACGCCGGGCGGCATCACCACGCCGACGCGCGGCTGGTCGGTCATCGCCGCCAATTTTTCCGCGAGCAACCACGCCAGCGTCAGCAGGATGCCGCCGGAGAATTTTTTGCCGCGCACGTAAGTGTCAACCGCCACCGCGCGGAACAGCTTGCGCTTCAACCCGCGCACCGCCGCCTCGGCCAAATGCTTTTTCAGCGCGGGGTGCGATTCCACGACGCGCGAGGACACTTCCAGCAAGTCGCGCCGCAGCCGCGTGGCGGTGAAGTCCATCGTCTTGATTTCCGCGCCGTAGCACACGCCGACCGTCAGGTCGCAGCCCTGGCAAGAGAAATGGCGGAAGTTGCGCGTCAGCGCCAGCCGCGTGTGGGGCAGCGCCGCCAGCGGAATCACGTTGCTGCGCGTGCGGCGGACGATTTTCTCAACGTCATGGTCGGCGAGGCCGTCCGCGCACAAGCACACCAGCCAGCCCTTTTGCCGCAACATCAGCACCCGCTCGCCCAGCGCCTGCGCCGCGTCCTGTTCCACCACGCGCAGCCGCAGCGCGCCGAGCCAGCGCGCCAGCCGGCCCGCTGACGCCGGCCTTGCGTGCGCGAGAAAATATATCGGCCGCCGCAAGTCCGCCGTCAGCGCCAGCGCCTCCGCCAACGCCAGCCGGCCGGCCACCAGCAGCCGGTCGCCGCCCGTTTCCGGCGCGCGCGCGCACACGCGCCGGACCGTGCCGAACTTCCGCCACCACCATGCAAACAATCGTGCCATAACGCTCCCGCCGACGGCGGAATTGCGGTCATGATAAAAGGAAACCGGCGCCGATGCCCAACAAAAAATCGTAAAAATTCACCCCCGCGCCCGCGCGACGCCGATGAACGCTGGAAAAAAACACAGGCGGATGAAAGATTTCTGTTGACGTTCCGCTCGCGACTGTACATAACTCTTCCCGACCAATGCGGCGGGTTCAAAGGTTGAAGCGCCCATGTTCACAAAACATCAAGGAGGTAAGTAATGAGTGTAAATCGTGCTCAGTTAGTGGAGAAAATCCAAAAGCAACTCGGCGGCGACACCAGCAAAGCGTGTGCCGACCGCGCCTTGGGTGCTGTCGTTGACAGCATCAAGGAGTCAGTCAAAAAAGCCAAGGCCGTGCAGTTAATCGGCTTCGGCACATTCAAGGTCGTGAGCCGCAAGGCTCGCGTCGGCGTGAATCCGAAAACCGGCCAGAAAATCAAAATTGCCGCTTCCAAGAGCGTCAAGTTCTCTCCCGGCGCGGATTTCAAAAAGTTGGTCAAATAACTTTTCACGCCACACCAAAAAACCGGCTCCTCACCGAGCCGGTTTTTTATTGGCTTAATTCCCCTTCCGTGAAGGGGTGGCGGCGAAGCCGACGGGGTAGTTCAGCGTTAAGAAAAATTGGAAAGCCGAAAGCTGAAATTATTTCTGTTTTCAGCTTTCAGCTTTCTGCTTTTCCAACGCTGAACTACCCCGTCCGCTCCGCGGCCACCCCTTCACGGAAGGGGAATTTAAAAAATCTTCCCGCGTCAGGGCCGCTGGCGGTAAACTTCCCCCATGCCACTGCCGCCGGAATTGCACCACTACAAAGCCCTGCGCTTGATGTCCCGCCCCGCGCGGGCAACGCTGGCCGCGCTCCTGCAAGCCGCCGCTGACGCTCAGCTCGACCTGACCACTTACTCGTCAACCCGCGCCGTCATCGTCAGCGTCGGCGATTACGACCCGCTGCCCGACGAACTCCGCGCCGCTGACGCTCGCCCCGATTACGCCACGCTCCGGCGCCACACGCATCCGCTCTGGTTGCTGAAAACTTTGCCCAACATGGCCGCCGCGCATTTCGCCATCCTCACCAAATCCGGCGGCCCCGGTCACACCGTCGCCGACCGTGACCAAGCCGTCCGCCTCGCCCGCAGCCTCATCGCCAGCGGTGAGGCCGACACCGTCCTCCGCGCCGACGTGCCGACCGCCAGCGCCGGGGTGCTCGGCCGGATTCGCGTAAGTCAGTAGGCACGCTTGGAATGACGGGGTACTTCGGCCAATGTCATGATGAATGACCATATGCCAGCAGCCCCAAATTCTTGGTATCCTTCCCGCCCCTTTGCGGCTAATCTCCCGCCATGACCTTTGACCAAATCCTCGCCGGCGTGAAGGAAGAAATCGCCGCCACGCTGAACCTCACCGCCAGCGAAATCACCGACGAGCGGCTTTTGGTCGCCGACCTCGGCGCCGAGTCCATCGACTTCATTGACCTCACCTTCCGCCTCGAACAACGCTTCCGGCTGGAAATTCCCGAAGGCGAATTGTTTGAATCCACTGAGCCACCCGCCATGACGCTGACCGTCGGCGCCGTCGCCGCATACCTCTTCAATAAACTCACCCCCGCCTCGTGAACCCGCGCGTCATTATCAGCGGCCTCGGCGTCGTCTCCCCCTACGGCGTCGGCGCCGGAGTGTTACAGCAGAACGTTTGCCAGGGAAAATCCGCCGTCCGCCGGCTGAAACAGCTGCCCCACCCCGGCGCGCCCGTCACGGCACCGCAATTCAACGTCAGCGGCAAGGCGGCGCGCATGGCGCTGGCGGCGGCGCGCGAGGCGTGGGCCGATGCCCGCGTGCCTGCCGGCGCCCGCGTCGCGCTGTGCTGCTCCATCGGCTGGGACGGGCGCGCCGAGCGCCAGTCGCTCGCCGACGGTCAGCGGCTGCTGGCGCGCCACCTCACCATCAGCGGACCGGTGCTGGCCAACTTCTCCGCCTGCGCCGCCAGCACCATGTCCATCGGCAACGCCTGCCGCCTGCTCGCCGACGGCGCGGCCGATTTCGTCCTCGCCGGCGGCGCGGACTCGCGCCTGCACCCGCTCGGCGCCCTCGGCTACGACCTGCTCGGCGCGCTGGCGAAGGAGGCGTGCCGGCCCTTCGACCGCGACCGCGACGGTTTCGTCATGGGCGAGGGCGCGGCGTTCTTCATCCTCGAACGACGCGCGCAAGCCCGGCGGCGCGGCGCGAACATTTACGGCGAGATTCTGGCGCACGCCGCCAACTGCGACGCCCACCGCCTCACCGACCCCGCGCCGGATGGCACGGCGGCAGCGGCGTGCATCCGCCTTGCGCTGGACCGCGCCAGCCTGCACCCCGCGCAACTCGACTACATCAACGCCCACGGCACCGGCACCGTCGCCAACGACGCCGCCGAAATCAACGCGTTGACACTGGCGCTGGGCGACGTCGCGCGCCAACGCCCGATTTCCTCCTGCAAGGCGATGTTCGGCCATTTGTCAATGGCGGCGGGTGCGCTGGAACTCGCCGCGACCCTGACCGCGTTGCGCGCCGGCGTGCTGCCGCCGACCTTGAACTGCGCGCACCCCGCGTGGCCCGGCTTCGATTTCGTCCCGCTGACGGCGAGGAAAACCGACGCGCGGATATTTCTAAAAACCTCCCTCGGCTTCGGCGGTCAAAACGCCTGCCTGCTCGTCGCGGTGGATTCTTGCGGCAAAAAGTTGATAAAAAAATAAAAAAATTAATTTTTTTTGTTGACACTTACGGTCAAATCTTTACTTTTCGATTTATGCATTTGGTGATTGACAACGCGGGAACAAGGCTTTTAAGCTCTTCGCACCTTCGCACCTTCGCACCTTCGCACCTTCCCGCGCCGCGCTAATTTTTCTGCCTAGTTTTGTCCGCTTCATTCCCCATGTGGTTATCAACTCCAGTCGGAGGGTGGCTGAACCCGCCAATAAAGTTGGCTACTTTACCATCAAAGTTGTCAACTTTATCGTCAAAGTAACCGACTTTAACCCCCAATTAATCCACCGCCCTGTCGCGGTTATCAATTAAGAAAGTCCATTTATGTTCACTAAACTCATCCTCGGCGACATCATCGTCATCAGCGCGAAGGCTTACACCGCCAAACACTCGGAGGAGGCGGAGCCGACGGGGTGTTTCAGCGTTTTCTCGGATGCACTCTTTAACAATGAGAATATTGGACAGGATTAACAAGATGGACAGGATTTTCAAAAAAACCATCCCGTGAATCCTGTAAATCCTGTCAAAAAAATAAACCAATAACCTAACCAAGGAAAAAACAAACAATAAAAAACAAACCAAGAAAGAACCAATAAGATGAAGACAACCATAAACAAAATCAAAGTAGCGGCAATTGGAATGTTAGCGTTAACCGGAATGCTGGGCAGTTTGCCAGCGCAAACCATCATGCTGGATTTCGGACCGACTGACACCGCCGCAAGTAAATTGAATGTCGCGCCGTATGTTGACACTGTCAGCGGCACCAATACGTGGGTGAAGCTCTTAACTACTGATAACGCTTCTGTTGATACAGTCACAGTCAACGAAACTGGCATCACCCTCAACATCGGTCTTGGCACCGCTTCCACCATTAACTTCTATGGAGAGAAAACAATCCGTTCCAATGCGTTAGGCAGCAGCTATAGTACCCAATCCACATTATTCGCTACCGCTACTCCGGGGATTGATGGCATCTTTGCCGTCGATACTAACCCGAATGGCCCTAATGCTCTAGGTCTCCAAATTAGTGGATTGGAAGCTGGAAGTTATGAAATATACATCGTGGGATTTAATACCAATTCGGGCAACAATGAGCTTCGCGAAAAATTTTATTTCAATACCACAACCGCATGGAATCCCAACGAAGACATTGAATATTCTAGTTGGGAAAGTGAATCAGTAGCTTACTTACGGTCAACTTTGACACCAGCTACCGCCACATGGGAGGAAGAAGCAGACTACGCGAAATTTAGCTTTAACATAGGCAGTAACGAAATCGTGAGCTTGGTTGCCATTGGTACTGGCACCGCAGACAACTCGCCCGAATATCGTGGCTTCTTCAACGCCATCCAAATCGTGCAACAAATCCCCGAACCGTCCACCTGGTTCCTCCTCAGCGTCGGCCTCGGCACGCTGGTGCTTATCCGCCGCCGGCGCCGGTAGGTTTTACGGTTCCATTATTTTGGTTCTATCCCGTGAACAGTGGAATGGCGGTGGCATGAGGTAAGCGCAGCATAATTCCCCTTCCGTGAAGGGGTGGCGCAGAGCGACGGGGTAGTTCAGCGTTGGGACAGGCGCAAGACGAAAGCTGAAAGCAGAAAGCTGAAAACAGAAAGCTGAAAACAGAAAGCTGAAAACAGAAAGCTGAAAACAGAAATAATTTCAGCTTTCTGCTTTCGATTTTCTAATTTCCTGTAACACTGAACTACCCCGTCCGCTCCGCGGCCACCCCTTCACGGAAGGGGAATTAGCTCACGCAGGGGCATGGGCGGTGGTGGATATTCCGGCGTCAGCGCTGCCACTGCTAACAGCGAGGAACCATTATTTTTTACCAAGAGTTCATGGAGTTATTGGAGCACGTTGGCCTTGATTAAACCGCCCCCCTCCAATTCCTCCATGTTCTCGTTGTAAACAAAAAACTTCGCGGCTTGGCGCGAAATCTTTCGGATGTGTTGCATTTCGCGCGATTCCCGTTATGCTGTTCTGAAATTATGCCGGACACTCCCGCCAGCGCCACCGCGTCAGTCGCCGACCTCTCCCCAGGTCGCGGCATCGTCATGAGCAGCCGCGTCCGCCTCGCGCGCAACCTCAAGCACCATTCCTTCCCCGGCTGGTTGAAAAAAAAGCAGCGCGAGGATTTGCTCGGCGTCATCCAAGCCGCCGTCACGCGTCTGCCGGAGATGCGCGAGCCGTTTCTCAGCCGCGCGATGGACGCTTTCAACCCGCTGGAAAAGCAAACGCTCGTCGAGGAACACCTCATCAGCCGCGAGCAGGCGGCGAAAAATTCCGGCAGCGGCTTGGTCATCAACAGCGACAGAACGTTGAGCGTGATGATTAACGAGGAAGACCATCTCCGTCTGCAAGCCATCCACTCCGATTTGCATTTAGAGGAGGCGTGGCGCGCGGTGGACCGCATTGACTCCGAGTTGGAGGACGGGCTGAACTTCGCGTTCTCGCCGACGCTCGGTTACCTCACCGCGTGCCCCACCAACGTCGGCACGGGGATGCGCGCGTCGGTCATGCTGCATTTGCCCGGCCTCGTCCTCGGCGACCAAGTCAACCAGGTCATCAAGTCCGTCAACCAACTCGGCCTCACCGTGCGCGGCTTGTACGGCGAAGGGACGGAGGCGCTCGGCAACTTGTTCCAAATCTCCAACCAAACCACGCTGGGCGAGAGCGAGCGCGACATTCTCAACCGCTTGCTGAAAGTCATCCAGCACCTCATTGAGCACGAGCATAACGCCCGCCAGAAAATCGCGCGGGAACGCCGCCGCGTCGTCGCCGACCAACTGGGCCGCGCCTACGGCGTCGCGTTGCACGCTTACGCGATGTCGTCCAAGGAGGCGCTGAACCTGCTCTCGTTGCTCATCCTCGGCGTGGACCTCGGCTTCTGGCCCGCCAGCCTGCGCGCGAAGCTCGACGACCTGTTCATCCACACCCAGCCCGCGCACTTGCAACAGGCCGCCGGCAAAAAATTGTCCGCCGAGGAGCGGGACGCCTTCCGCGCCGATTTGCTGCGGGAGAAATTAAAGTCCGTCCCCGCGCCGAACATCAAACGATTGAAGGGAATATAATATGGCCGGAGAAGAATCCATGAACAACTTCACGCCTCGCGCCCAGCAAGTGCTGGAACTCGCGCGCAAGGAGGCGGACCGCTTTAACCACAACTGCGTCGGCACCGAGCACCTGCTGCTCGGCCTCATCAAGCTCGGCCACGGCGTCGCCGTCAACGTCCTGCAAAAAATCGGGCTGGACTTGGAGACCGTGCGGCTGGAGGTCGAGAAACAAGTCGGCTCCGGCCCCGACACCAAAGTCGGCGGCAACATCCCCTACACGCCGCGCGTCAAGAAAGTGCTCGCGCTCGCCGGCAAGGAGGCCAGGACGCTGAACCACAGCTACGTCGGCACCGAGCATATTTTGCTCGGCCTGTTGCGCGAGGGCGAGGGCGTGGCGGCGCAGGTGTTGCGGAGCCTGAACGTCAATCTCGACGCGGTCCGTGACGCCGTGATGAAGGAACTCGACCCCAACTTCGAGCCGGCCGAGTATCCGACCGCCAACAGCGACCGCCCAGGCGCGCAGAAAGACCCGAAGACGCCCGCGCTCAACGCCTTTGGCCGCAACCTCACCGAGGTCGCCGCCGCCGGCGGCATGGACCCCGTCATCGGGCGCAAGAACGAAATCGAGCGCGTCATTCAAGTCCTCTGCCGCCGCACGAAAAACAACCCCGTGCTCATCGGCGAGGCCGGCGTCGGCAAGACCGCCATCGTCGAGGGCCTCGCGCAGGAAATCGTCGCCGGCAACGTGCCGGAGCTGCTGCGCGAGAAGCGGGTCATCACGCTCGACCTCGCGCTGATGGTGGCCGGCACCAAGTACCGCGGCCAGTTCGAGGAACGCATCAAGGCCGTGATGGAGGAAATCCGCAAGAACAAAAACATCATCCTGTTCATTGACGAACTCCACACCATCGTCGGCGCCGGCGGCGCGGAGGGCGCGATGGACGCCTCCAACATCATCAAGCCCGCCCTCTCGCGCGGCGAGTTGCAATGCATCGGCGCGACCACGCTGAACGAGTACCGCAAGTACATCGAGAAAGACTCCGCGCTGGAACGCCGCTTCCAGAGCGTGATGGTCGAGGCGCCGAGCGTGGACGAGGCCATCCAGATTTTGAAGGGTCTGCGCCCGAAATACGAGCAGCACCACCACGCCAAAATCACCGACGCCGCCATCGAGCAGGCCGTGAAGCTCAGCGACCGCTATCTCACCGCGCGCTTCCTGCCGGACAAGGCCATTGACATCATGGACGAGGCCGGCGCCCGCGCGCGCATCCGCGCCACCACCTCGCCCGGCGGCTTGAAAGGCCTGGAGGCCGAGATGGAGAAAATCCGCATCGAGAAGGAGGACGCCATCAAGCGCCAGGATTTCGAGAAAGCCGCCGCGTTGCGCGACCGCGAGAAAACCGCCAAGGAACGCCACGAAGCCGCCGTCGCCGAGTGGCGCAAGAAACGTGACGAGGAGCTGGCGCCGGTGGATGCCGATGACATTTTCGCCGTGGTCTCCAAGTGGACCGGCATCCCGCTGACCCGCTTGGAGTCGAAGGAAATGGAGCGTCTGCTTAACATCGCCGGCGTGCTGCACGGCAAGGTCATCGGCCAGGCCGACGCCGTGGACGCGCTCGCCAAGGCGCTGCGCCGCTCGCGCGCCGACTTGAAAGACCCGAACCGGCCCATCGGCTCGTTCATCTTCCTCGGCCCGACGGGCGTCGGCAAAACGCACCTCGCCAAATGCCTGGCCGAGTACGTTTTCGGCGACGCTGACGCGCTCATCCAGCTCGACATGAGCGAGTACATGGAAAAGTTCAACGTCTCGCGCCTCGTCGGCTCACCCCCCGGCTACGTCGGCTACGAGGAAGGCGGGCAGCTCACGGAAAAAGTGCGCCGCCGCCCCTACGCCGTCGTCTTGTTCGACGAAATCGAAAAAGCGCACCCCGACGTGTGGAACATCCTGCTGCAAATTTTGGAGGACGGCCAAATCACCGACAGCCTCGGCCGCAAAATCGACTTCCGCAACACGATTATCCTGATGACCTCCAACGTCGGCGCGGACTTGATGAAGAAACAAACCACCGTCGGCTTCGGCATCCCCAGCGAGGAGCAGGACTACGCGGCCATCAAGGACAAACTGCTGGCCGAGGCGAAGAAAACGTTCAAGCCTGAGTTCCTCAATCGTCTCACCGACATCGTGGTGTTTCATTCGCTCAACCGCGAGCACCTCGCGCAAATTGTCGACCTCGAAATCGGCAAGGTGCAACAACGCCTCGCCACGCGCCACGTCACGCTGAAAGTCAGCGACGCCGCGTTGCAATTCCTCATCGACAAGGGCTACGAGCCAACCTACGGCGCGCGTCCGCTGCGGCGGGCCATCGAGCGTTACCTGGAAGACCCGCTGGCCGAGGAACTAATCCGCGGCGACTTGAAATCCGACTCGACCATCCTCATCGAGGTGGACGGCGACCAGCTGAGTTTCAAATCCGCCACCCCCAACGTAGCACAGGCAATCCTGCCTGTGCCGTAGAGGGCTGGAGTGTTTAATTCACCGTAGGGTAGTGCCTCAGTTTGCGGAAATTAACGCAAAGGCGCAAAGGAACCAAGACGCAAAGAATAAACTGACGCACTACCCACCGCAGAGACATGGAGACGTGGAGATTGGCCCTTGGTGTAGGGTTGAAGATAGGGGTTTTATCCCATGAGCAGTGGAATTGCGGCGGCATGAGGAATTCCCCTTCCGTGAAGGGGTGGCGCGGAGCGACGGGGTAGTTCAGCGTTTGATGCTAGGTCCCTGTTAACGCTGAACTACCCCGTCCGCTGGCGCGGCCACCCCTTCACGGAAGGGGAATTTGCTCACGCCGGAGAATTAGTTATAGTTCGCCCCCTGCGGGGACGCCAGCGCTCTTTACCTCTATCCGTGGGTTCCGAGTCAGCAGACTGACCCTCCACCCACGGTTATTCATGGTTTAGCCCCTGCGGGGCAGCACTCCTTCACAGAGGGGGCATCACTGACGCCGAAACCAATCCCACTGACCATGCCCCGGCGTGAGCAAATTCCCCTTCCGTGAAGGGGTGGCGGCGCCAGCCGACGGGGTAGTTCAGCGTCCCTGAAAATTGTCCATCCGAAAGCGGAAACCCGAATCAAATCCACACCTCAACTATTTTCAGCTATTTTATTCAAAATGAAAATATTTATTGATTGTTTTTTCTTTTTTCGGCACACTGGCACCCTATGAAAAATATTAATGTTATACTTACGGTCGGCGCCAGTGTTTTGTTAACGTTCAGCGGCTTCGCGGAAGTGTGGACCGCGACCAGCGGCACGATTCCAGACTTGGATGGCAAGCAGTTTGAGGGCGAGGTGACAGGTGACATTGTCAACGCTGACAATGACAACAACATCCTCCTCGGCGCGCGGTATGGCACCAATCATTTCGTCAAAGTCAACATTGCTGGCGAAGACTTCTTCCCCGCAGCACAGGCAACTTACGCGGGCGGTTATACCGAGGATTATTTTATCAGCGGTAACAACGTCAACCTCACCGGCGCGCGCGCGCTGACCGCCAACCGCACCGTACAGGCCCTGCGTTTCAACGGCGGCCACGCACTCGACCTCGGTGGCAACACGCTGACGCTGGAGTCCGGCGGCCTCATGCTCGGCGGCAACGGCACCATCAACAACGGCACCATCATCACCGGCAGCGGGCGTAATTTGTGGGTTGGTGGCGCCAATAACTCGTTAACGGTGAACGCCGCCATCACCGGCTCTGGCGGGCTGGATTTTCAAGCTGCCGGCGGGCTAACACTGGGCGGCGCGAACACCTTCACCGGCGATGTCTGGCTGCGCGGCGGGGCGTTGAACCTGAACAGCGCCACCGCGCTCGGCTCCGGCACCGGCAACATCAATTACACCACCGGCAATGACAAAACCATCTCATTCGACACTGACACTGTCATCACGCGCAATATTATTGAAAAAGGTGGACAAATATCGTTCAACACCAAGGGTCATACCGTCGAATTGTCCGGTTGGTCCCACAACGGCGGTAATCTTAATTTACAGGGCAATGGCACGATGATTTGGGGTGGCGTCACTTCGGGTACGATAGGTTACCTCTATCATTATGGCGGTGAGTTGCGCATCACTGGTACCACGATGTTCGCTAGTGGCGTGAATCTTCAAAATAGCAGTGGTACCGCTTCCGCGCCCTTGCTCAACATCCGCGATAACGGTTGGTTTCAAATATCCGGAGCCGCCCAAGTGTCCAGTATAACGGTGAACATTGACGACAACGGCAAATTCATCGCTGGCAGCACTGGATTGACCAACCGCACAGTATGGACGCAAAGCGGCGGCTTGGTCTCGACCGGCGGGGTAACTGTCAGCAACACATCGACGATGACACAAAGCGGCGGCTTGTTTGAACTCGGAAGCTCGCTCAGCTTCTCTCAAAATTCCGCCTATCTGTTCACTGGCGGCACGCTGACAACGACGAGCATTTCTGCTTACCCGAATATCCAATTAGCCGTCAGTTCCACGATGAAACTGGACGGCGGCGTCATCAAAACCTCCGACAAGAGTATCAATCTTCAGGCAACCAGCAACTCCAGCATTGGCACTTTACTCATCGGCGCGGACGGCGCGAAATTTGACGTGCAGGCCGGTCTCACCGTCGCCGTGCTAAATCTGTCGCTGCAACACGACGCCACCGTCAGCGGACGCGACGGCGGCATTGTCAAGGACGGTGATGGTTTGTTAATATTTAACTCCACCGCGACCTATGTCGGCACCGGCACCCACACGTTCAACGGCAATATCATGGTGAACTCCGGCACCTTCCAACTCGGCGACAGCGGCGCGAACACGAGCCAGTGGACCTTCGCGCTAGCCGCTGACGGCACCATCAACAAAATATTCACCGCCGCCGGCGCGGTGACGAACCTCTACGGCACCATCAACATTGACCTCGCCAATTTCAGCGCCAGCGGCTCCGAGAACCTGACGTGGGACTTGTTTGTCGGTGACGACAGCGCCTATCATTTCAACAACCGCTTCGCCCTGTTCGGCGATGGCTGGACTTCCATCGGCACTGACCAATGGCAATACGATGTTATCGCCGACACCACTTGGTTCACCTTCGACCGCGATTCCGGCGTGCTGAGCGGTTTCGGCGTCATCCCGGAGCCGTCCACCGTGTTTTTGTTTGGCGCGGGCGCGGCGCTTTTGGCGCTGACGGTGTGGCGGCGCGCGAAAAATTAGGGCGTGTGCGGCAAATTCCTCTCTCGCAAGGGGGTGGCGCATACCGCACAGAACGCTGAAACACCCCGTCCGCTAACGCGTCCACCCCTCTACGAGAGGGGAATTTGCCCGCGCCGGGGCTTGGGTTGTGAGGGTGGGACTTGCTTGGGGCGTGAGCTTATTCCCCTCTACGAGAGGGGAATTGATGGTGTTTTTATTCGGTTCCTCGCTGTTAGCAGTGGCAGCGCTGACGCCGGCCTCCCTCCACCGCCCATGCCCCTGCGTGAGCAAATTCCCCTTCCGTGAAGGGGTGGCCGCGTAGCGGACGGGGTAGTTCAGCGTTAACAGGAACCTAGCCCCAAACGCTGAACTACCCCGTCGCTCCGCGCCACCCCTTCACGGAAGGGGAATTATTATGCGCTTACCTCACGCCAACGCAATTCCTCTGTTCACTGGATAGAACCTTTTATTCCAAGGTGAATTACTATAACAATCAAAACGCCATTCTTAGCTATATTCAAATATATTTACTCAAAATGAAAATTTTTGTTGCGCGTTTTATTTTTTTTGGCAAACTGGCGGCGTTATGAAATATGCATCCATTTTTCTTATGGTCGGCGCCAGCATTTCATTCACCATCAGCGGCTTCGCGGATGTATTGGTGGAATGGAAAACACTCGGCGATGATGCGCGGGTGGTGTCGATTGCGCCGGAGTTTGCCAGCAACTTCACCGCCGACCAGTTGCTCGCCGAGAATGCCGGCATTTATAACCAAAGAACCGACGGCAATCCCATTAGCTGGGGCACCGCCGCCGGCGGTAATTTTTACATCGTCTTCCCAGAGCTAACGCCCAATGAAAACTTGGGCAACCTGCCCGCTGACACTGGCTACATCAGCTTCGGCATCAACCCGCTCGGTGGCACCGCGTTCCGCCTCGACAAACTCTCGCTCGGCATCGGCGCGACGACCACTTACCAGCGCAACATGAATTTTGTGCTGTATTCCAGCTTGGATGATTTCGCCACGGCGGTTAACGTCAAAAATATTGATGTGGCGTCAACCGGCAACTATGCGCCGCAGAACTGGGAAATTGATTTCGACCAGACATTTGAAAATATCAACACCGAGGTGGATTTTCGCATTTACATCACCGTTTCGGCGACCATCAGTGGCAACTTAGCCCGCGTCAGCGGCCTCAAGCTGGAAGGCCTGGTCATCCCCGAACCATCAACCTGGGCGCTGATAATGGCCGGCCTCGGCTTGCTGGCCTTTCTGCGCCGCCGCTGACCATGACACCTATTTTTCCACGCGCGGGCAAGGATGATGTTGACGCAAGCCGGCGCGGCGTGGCGTTGATAACGACCTTGGCGATAGTGGTGCTCGTCTCGCTGTTGTTGCTCAGCTTCCTGGTCCTCATGCGGCTGGACCGCGCGGCGACTTTTTCCTACAGCGCGGATATCAAGGCGGCGGAGCTGGGCCGCGCGGCGTTGCAGGAAATCACCGGCGATTTGCTCGGCGAAATCGCCGCCGGTTCCATCGGCACCACCGTCGGCGGGGTTAAACTTTACCTGCCGAGCAACCGCCGCGTGTCGGCGCCGGCGCATGTGGGTTTCACCGTCAGCGACTACACGACCGGCACGGATTTTTCCGAACAACTCCCCGCCACCGTGCTGCAAGTCAGCCGCCACAACTCCGGCACCTATTATGACGCCGCTGACTATGACACGACGAAAATCACCGGCACCCTCGCCTCGGCGGTCGGCACCGACGAGAAATCCGCCAACGGTCTCGCCATCCCGCCGGCGCGCTGGAACAAGCCGCTGCTGTTGAGCGCCGACGCGAAAAGTCCACCGTCCGTGTTCGCCGCCAACCCGCCGCAATGGGTTTATGTGACCCGCGCGGGCGTACAAAATCTGGACGGCAAGGCGATGGCCGGCCTCGTCGCCGACCGCGCCGGCGTCAACCGCGACGCGGTGCTGGGCCGCTACGCCTACGTGATTTACGACGAGGGCGCGCTGCTGGACATGAATGTCGCCGGCTACCCGATGAACACCGTCAGCGGCACCGCGCCGGAGGTGCGCGGTAAGGGCGCCGTCGCCTACGCGGACCTGACGCGCGTGCCCGGCCTCGACACCATCGGCAAAATTTTCACCGAGGAATTCGTCAGGTGGCGCAACGCGGGCGGGCTGGCGCGCGCGGACGTGGAGGGCGATTACACGAGGCTGGTCGCGGTCAGCGCCAGCGTCGGTTTCATGCGCCCCGCCGATGGTGACAGTCCGTTGCTAGGCCGGCGCGATTTGCTGGATTATTTGCGGTTGAAAAACGCCACCGCCGCCGCGCCGTTCCTCGGCATTTTTTCGCGCACCGTCAGCGCGCCGACTTACGCGCCGCCGAAGAACGCGCGCGACATCCAGCCGGATTACGGTAAAAACACCTTCATCACCAGCGCGCCGAGCAATCACCGCTCCACGGCGGAAAAAGATTTCAGTTACCGCGACATCGCCGACAAAGACAGCGCCATCAATCGCGACCTCGCCAACGTCCGGCACACGAACAGCGGGACGGTACGGCACTATCACGACGACGGCACTCATGCCGATTACACCGTGAAAAGGGGCGAGCCGCTGTTGATGAGCCGCTTTTCGCTGGCGCGGCTGGCGTGGTTGAAAAACAACCCGAACACCGGCGCCGCGCCCGATGCGTCATTGGCGGCGGCGATTCAAGCGTGTTTCGGCCTGAGGTGGGGCGCCCCCGGCGGTGCGGGCGCGCAGAACGCGACCAACGGCGGGCATCCATGCTGGAATTATGTCGGCGCTGACGGTGCTGGTTATCGGGGCAAAATCAAGACGCTGAAGGAAGTCGCTGACGATGGCCGCGAGCCGGATTTTTTCGAGTTGCTCAAGGCGGCGATTTTGAACGGCTCGCTGGGCAAATATCCGGGCATCGCGGCGTTTAGCAACGCCACCAAACCTGACCAGTATAGTTACAAATTCTCGCTGGTCAACACCGACAAAAGCAATACCGGGCCGCCGGGCATGTTCAGTCATAATCTCAACCCGCAAGCCACCGCCAATGTGCCGTCACCCGCGCAAATTCCCGACCTGCACATCATCCAAATCGGCGCGAACATCATTGACCAATACGACGCGGACAGTTACCCGACTGGCATTTATTTTCGCTACGACGGCGTGGGTAATTTCGACCCCGCCACCGGCAGCGCGGGCAACCCGCTGTTCGGGCCGGTGTGCATGGTTTACGGCGACGAAAACCTGCCATATCTCACGCGCGCGATGCAAGTCATCGCCGCCATTGACCGGCCCGATGAGTGGTCCAAAACCACCGTCGACATCAAGAATCCCAAAGACTACGAATACATCGAATACAACAAGCAGCGTGGGCGGCTAGCGGGCTGGATACAACCGGAGGTTTGGAACCCGCACCAGGAGCCGGCGGCGGCGCTGGAGGAGTTGCCGAGGAATTTTCAAATCCGCGCGTATGGCGAGGCCTACACCCATTGGTACTGGGGCGCGTCGGAAATGGACGGTTCGGTCACTTGGGAGTACGGGCTGTCCGGCACTTATCGCGAGGGCAACACCCCCACGGCGGAATGGTTCCAGAGCAACGACTTGGATGAGACTTGCGACCTCGGCACCATCAACTTCACCGACAGCGGCACGATTTCGTCATTTTACGAGTGCCCGTTTGTCTTGCGAAACGATGCCGTGTTATATCCCAACGTCAGCGTCACCTCGCCCGCCGACATCAACGTGGCGCAACCCAATTATCCATTTTGGGACCAGACGCCCTCCAATCTTGACAACCGCCTTCAAAAATACACCAATCACTTTGTCGCGTTCAATGCCGGCGTCACGTTAAAGACTGACGACGGGCTGACCTACCGTCCGTACTTTGTGAAGTTCAACACCTCCAGCACTCAGGTCTATATCGTCCAGGCCGGCGTGCCCGAGGCCAACACCTTCGTCTTGGGCTGGGTAGACGCCGGCGGCGGGTTTCATCCGTATTCGTTTCTCACCGGTGTGTTTGGTTTTGCCTACGGGCTGCATTATACCCGCGATGGCGACAACAGCGGACTGGGCAGCGTCTCGGCGGACCACGGCGCGAAGACCAATCACGGTCTGATGGACCCGCGCACTTCTCGTTTTTCCCTGATCACCGCTTGGTTTTCGGGACTGTCGTACGTCGCCAATATAACCATGTTTCCCAAGCCGAGCCGCGGCGGATATGGCAACGTCGGTATCAAAAACTACAGTTTGCCGAGGGAAACCGGTTTCACTTATGCCACCGGCGATGGCATCAAAATTGCGTCGTGGGCCATCAACACGCCGACCAACCCGGACCCGACGGTCTTGAGCGACGCTTATTACGCCGACCCTGACGGGGTGATTCGCCCCGGCGACGGCGTGTTTTACAACCGTACCACCCGCGCCGGCATTATGTTGTTCAGCGAAGTCGGCGCGCCGGCCAGCAGCACCGCCGCCGACGGTGACAAAACCATCGCGCGGCACGGGCGGCGACCGGTGATTTTGAACCGCCCGTTCCGCTCGGTCGGCGAGCTGGGTTATGTGTTCCGCGATTTGCCGTTCAAAACGCTCGACTTTTTCAGCGAGGTCAGCGGCGACGCCGCGCTGCTCGATGTCTTCACCGTCAGCGACGAGGTGCGCGTGACGAACCACCAGCTCAACGCCATCGTCAGCGGGCGGCTCAATCCCAACAACGCGGCGCAGCCGGTGCTCGCCGCCGTTTTTTCCGGCGCGGGCAAAAAAGAGCGTGACCCCGCGTGGAACATCAGCGCCGCCGAGTCGCGCAACCTTGCCAAAAACATCGCCGGGCACCTGCTTGAAACCGGCGGCACCGCCGCGCTGGCGAACCGCGCCGACTTGGTCACCACGCTCGGCGGCGTCATCCGCAACGGCATGTCGTTCGCCGACGACAGAAACAACAAGGCGTATATTGAAGGCCCGGTGCGCGCCTTGGCCGACATCTGCGATTTCAGGACGTGGAATGTGATGCTCGACGTCATCGTCCAGGCCGGGCTTATCAGCCCGTCGGCGCGCGAGTTGAAGGATTTCACCGTCGAGGCCGAGAAACGGTTTTGGCTGCACCTCGCCATTGACCGCTACACGGGGCAAGTCGTGGACCAACTTTTGGAACCGGTTTATGAGTGAAAAATCAAAACACAAATTCCAAATAACCAAAAATTTTTCCTCTCGCAGAGGGGAATTAGCGCGCGCCGAAGTCACGGCCAGCGAGATTGGTCCCGGCGCTAGTAGCCCCTTTCGTAGAGGGGAATTAGCGTTCGTACGTGTATTTACCCCGCTTCTTTTTCTTGGAATTTGGTTTTTGGGGTTTTGCATCACCGCCCATGCCGCTGACGGTGCCGGCGCGCTGGTCAAATTTCCCGCCGGCCCCGCCGCGTGGACCGTCCGGGTCGAACCCACGCGCTTGAAAGAAGACGGCACGCCCAAGGCGGAAAAACCCACCGTCAGCGGCACCGCCAAAGTAACCGCCAGGGCCACGGTCAGCGGCACCGCCGCCCGCTCAAAACCGGAGCCGGAGCGCCTAGGTCTGGTCAGGGTCGAGGTCGCGCAAGACGAACGGAAACGCCGCCACCTCCTCATACTCGGCAACGGTGGCCGGCGTGAAATCTGGGAGTTGTATTATTTCAACCTCGCCGTCGCCGAGGACCCGCGCGGCACCCCGACCGTCAGTCGCAGCGTGTATTTTTTCGGCCCGAACTTCGACCAGGAGGCGTTCGCCTGGCTGGCGTCGGCGCGCTTGCAGGAAAAGCCGGCGGCGCCCTATCAAAAAAACGCGTGCCTTTACTACACTGGCCGCCGCGAGATGCACGACCTCGACGGCAAAGTCGAGCGCGTTTTCCCGTGCGCCGCGTGGATTGACGCGGACACCAAGCTGCCCGTGGCCTTGGACGACGGCGAATATTTTGTCACCTACGAATTCAGGCCCGCCACGGCGGAGACGCTGACGCTGCCACCCAAACTCAAGCGCAAACTCGAACGCTCGCTGCGGTTGTCAGGCTTCGGCACGGTCGAGGGGTTGTGATAAAACATGGACGCCTTGACCTTTCACCTGATTGCCAACGCGCACCTCGACCCGGTCTGGCTCTGGGACTGGCGCGAGGGACTTAACCAAGGCCTCAACACTTGCCGCACCGTGCTCGACCTCATGGACGAGAACCCGGCGCTGACGTTCAATCGCGGCGAGGCGGCCGTTTATCAACACATTGAACGCGCTGACCGTGACACCTTCGCGCGCATCAAACAACACATCGCCAGCGGGCGCTGGGACGTGGTCGGCGGCACTTGGGTGCAGGCCGACCAAAACATGCCGGCGACCGAGACGCTGACGCGGCAGTTCACGCGCGGACAAAATTATTTCCTCTCGCGTTTCGGCAAAAAATCCGCGGTCGCGTGGTCGGCGGATTGTTTCGGCCACGCGGCGGGAATGCCGGAGATTTTCGCCGCCGCCGGCATTCGTTATTTCGCGTTCACGCGCCCCGGGCCGGCGACGCTGCCGCTGGCGAAACCCGCGTTTTGGTGGCGCGGCGCCGGCGGCGCGCGCATCCTCGCCTACCGGCCGACCGGCGATTGGTATGGCTGCGAGCGCTGGGATATTCCGGCGCTGCTCGACACCACGCGGCAACGCGGCGCCGGCCACGGTTTGCAAAATGTCGCGGTGTTTTACGGACTCGGCGACCACGGCGGCGGCCCGACGCGCCGGCACCTCGCGGACCTCGCGGCATGGTCGGCGGCGCACCCGGAAATTCGCGTCGTCCATTCCACCATGCATAAATTTTTTCACGCGCTCGAAAACGAGATGCACGGTCAGCGGCGCGATTTTTTGCCGGAGGTGCGCGGCGAATTGAATTTCGTCGCGCGCGGTTGTTTCAGTTCCATGCTCAAACTCAAGACCGCCTACCGCCGCGCCGAGCGGCTGGTGTCGCGCGCGGAAACGCTGCAAACCGCCGTCGCGGTGCAAACGGGCGCCGCTGGTGAGCATCTGGCGGCCGCGTGGGACAGCGTGTTGTTCAACTCGTTCCACGACATCCTGCCCGGCACCGCCATCGAGCGCGCGCTCGACGAGCAAATCGGCGAGCTGGGCGGCGCCGCGCACACGGCGCGAGCGGCGGAACTGGCCGCGCTCAACGCGCTCGCCGCGCGCGTGGACACGCGCGTGTTGCCCGCCGCCGGCGGGGATTTGCCGGCGGGCGTCGCGTTGCTCGCGTGGAACCCGCGCCCGCGCCCGTTCGACGGCTTGGTCGAACTCGAGGCGTGCGTGGACGACCGCCCGTTGCTTGCTTATCGCGAAGACCGGGGCGGCGACCTGCCGGTGCGGTTGCTCGACGCGCGCAAGCGTCCGCTGCCGTGCCAAAAAATCGAAACGGAAAACCGCTTTTGGGTGGAGGGACAATGGCGTGTCCGCGTGGTGGCGCCGGTCAAGTTGCCACCGCTCGGCTGGACGGTGCTGGAACTCGGCCATGACCAAAACCCGCCGTCGCTGTCGGCACCGTCGCGCCCGGCGACGGCGTCCGCAAAAAACGGCGTCCACAAAATTGCCAACGGCATCTTCACCGTCAGCGCCCGCGCCGGCGCGGCGGGCATTGAAATCAAACGCGCCGGCAAAAAATTCCTCGCCGGCGCCGGGCTGGGCGCGGCGTTGTTCGACGACCCGTGGGACACGTGGGGCAGCGGCGCCAAAAACATCGAGCGCGAGGGCGCGGAGACGTTGCGCGAGCGGTGGACGGTCGAGCGCGCGCAAATTTTGGAAGCCGGCCCGTGGCGCGCGGCGCTGTGGGCGCGGCTGACGGGAAAAAACTCGGCGCTGGAACTGACGTTGCGGCTGGCCGCTGGTCGTGACGCCGTGGACGTGGCGGCGCGCGTGCATTTTGCCGGGCGCGCGGCGCGGCTGCGGCTGCTGTTCCCGCTCGTCACCGGCAGCGGCGGCGTGGCGGAGTTTGACGTGCCCGGCGCCCGCCTCGTCCGCCAGCCGCGCGGCGAGGTGCCCGCGCTGCGCTGGATGCGGCTGGCCGGCGGCGCCCTCGGCTTCGCCAGCGACGCGTTGTACAGTTACCACGTGAATGAAAAAATATTCCGGCCCACCGTGGCGCGCGCGACGCGCTACGCGGACAGCCGGCCCCGCGCCGCTGACGATGAGCCGTGGGCGCCCGCCACCGACCTTGGCGAGGCGCGGTTTAATTTTCTCATCGCGCCCGGCGACGGCAACCTGCCGCGACTGGCGGAGGAACTCGACCGCCCGCCGGCGGTGCAACTGGTGCCCGCCAAACCCGGCCCGCTCCCGTCGCAAGGCAGCGTGGCGGCGCTATGGCCGGACCATCTGGAACTGCTCGCGTTCAAGCCCGCTGACGATGGGCGCGGCCTGGTGTTGCGCGTGCGCGAGACCGCGGGAAAAACAACGCGGCCAAGGCTGACATTGCTCGGCAAAATTTATCACTTGCCGGTGGTCGGGAAATATCAAATCGCGAGTTTCCGTTTGTTCAAAAACGGACGGGATTTTTCCATCAAGCCCTGCGACGCGGTTGAAAATTCCACGTAGCGCGTCAGTTTGAATATTTTAACGCAAAGGCACAAAGAACGCAAAGGGCGCAAAGATTGGTTAAATTATGCATGACCAACCTGTTTTCAAGATTCTTTGCGTCTTGGTTCCTTTGCGCCTTTGCGTTAATTTCCGCAAACTGAGGCACTACCAAAATTCCCCTTCACGGAAGGGG
>JAISCS010000009.1 GCA_031265365.1 Verrucomicrobiales bacterium | reverse complement strand
CCCCTTCCGTGAAGGGGTGGCGCGGAGCGACGGGGTAGTTCAGCGTTAAAGAAAATACCAAAACCGAACGCTGAACTACCCCGTCCGCTCCGCGGCCACCCCTTCACGGAAGGGGAATTTGCTCACGCAGGGGCATGGGCGGTGGTGGGTATTCCGGCGTCAGCGCTGCCACTGCTAACGGCGAGAACTTGATATTCGTGGTTAAGAATCCCCGCGCCCCGGCGTCTCCGCGCGAGCCGCATATTGCAACTGGGCATTGACGAAACGCCTTTCTGCGGGGATAGTGACCGGATGATTTTACCTGTGACCCCGTTATTGGCGGACAGCGGCGTGGTGTTCGCCTTTCAACACTCGACCCTGGAGGGCAAGGCCATCATCGCGCTGTTGCTCATCTTTTCCGGCATCAGTTGGTCGGTGATGGTGGACAAATACCTGCACCTGCGGCGGGCGCGGCGCGAGAACGCGCTGTTCATCCGCCGTTACCGCAACTCGCGCGCGCCGCTGGACTTGTACCGCGAGCAGCGGCGCTACGCGGTGTCGCCGGCGGCGGCGGTGTACCAGGCGGGCGCGCGGGAGCTGGCGTTTAATTTGCTCGGCTCGACGGAAGTGGACGAGACCTTCGCGGCGCGGTTGCAAACGGCCGAGCCGGCCGGCTCCGTCGCGCTGTCCTCGGTGCGGTCGGCGCTGGAGCGCGCGGTCGGCGAGGAGGGGCTGAAGCTGGAGGCGCAACTCATCCTGCTGGCCACCGCCGTCAGCGGCGCGCCGTTCCTCGGCTTGCTCGGCACGGTGTGGGGCGTGATGGACGCCTTCAGCGGCGTGGCCGTGGCGGGGCAGGCCAGCCTGACCGCGCTGGCGCCCGGCGTCAGCGGCGCGCTCATCACCACGGTCGCGGCGCTGCTGGTGGCGATTCCCTCCATGTTCGGCTATAATTTCCTCATCACGTCGGTCAAGAGCATGACGGTGGAGATTGAGAATTTCGCCGCCGAGTGCCAGGCCGACTTTGAGCACAAATACTTGAAAACACGCGGATGAAACGTTTTTCCCAACGGTTGCGCGGCAGCGGGGTGCTGGCGGAAATCAACATCACCTCGCTGCTCGACTTGTGCTTCGTGCTGCTGATTATCTTCATGATAACCACGCCGCTGATGGAGCAAACGCTGGACGTGAACCTGCCGCGGGCGCGGGCCAGCCGCGACACGCCGCCGGACGCGCGGAACATCCTCAGCGTCAACGTCAGCGCGACCGGCGCCGTCAGCGTCGGCCAGGACACGCTGCGCTCCGCCGGTGAATTGGAGATTTTGCTGGCGCGCGAGCTGCAAAAAAATCCGCAAACCGTCGTCGCCCTGCGCGCGGACAAGAATTTGCGTTATCAAGAATTGCTGGACGTGTTGGACGCCGTGCGCCGCTCCGGTGCGCCGCTCGGCCTCGCCAATCTTCCCGAATCCAAGCCCGCGCCATGACTGACCATCAAGTATCCCCAAAAACCGTGTGCGTGGTCGGCGCCGCGCATGTGTTGTTTTTGTTGTTAATCGTCCTGCTCGCGCGGCACCAGCCGAAACCGCCGCCGCTGACGATGCTCGACCTCAGCCTCGGCCTGCCGGAAAACCTCAACCCCGCTGACGGCCAGTCAAGTGCCCAGCCTCGCGCGCCCGCCACCCCCGCGCCGCAACCGCCCGCCACCCCGCCGCCAGCGGCGCCCGCGCCACCGGTCACGCCCCCGCCCGCTCCCACCCCGCCGCCGCTGCCGGTGACCCCGCCGGAGCCGCCGCCGCCCGCGCCGGTTAAACCCAGTTTCCCAATCGAACCCGCGCCGCCCAAGCCGGCACCGCCCAAGCCGCGCGTCCCGGTAAAGCCGGTGCTCGACACTCCCGTCACCCGCAATACCGTTCCTGCCAACCGCGCCACCGCCGGCAACAGCGGCGTGAATCCCACCGCCGTGGCCAATTCCCTGCGCCGCAGCATGGGCGGCGACCCCACCGCCGGCATCCCCGGCGGCGCCGGTAATCAAAGCTCCCCCGGCTCGCCCGCCGGCAACCCCAACGGCGACTGGTACCGCACGCTCATCAAGAACACCTTGGAGCGCCACTGGATGAAACCGCAATCCGGCAACCCCAACCTCGCCGCCACCGTCAAAATCCGCGTCCTGGCCGACGGCACCATCCAATCCCTCGGCATGGTCAGCGGCTCCGGCAACGCCGAGATGGACGCCTCCGTCCTTGCCGCCATCCGCGCCGCCGGCAAAATTTCCAGCCCGCCGCCCACCGGCTTCAAAATTCCCTACGAAGACACCGTCATCTTCCGCCTGAGGAGCGATTTGTAAAAACAGGTTCCGTGCCGCGAACAATGCGGTTCTATCCCGTGAACAGAGGAATGGCAGTGGCGTGTGGTAAGTGGAGCATAATTCCCCTTCCGTGAAGGGGTGGCGCGGAGCGACGGGGTAGTTCATCGTTTTGGGCTAGGTCCCTGTAAACGCTAAACTACCCCGTCCGCTCCGCGGCCACCCCTTCACGGAAGGGGAATTTGCTGGCGCAGAAGGCCAGGGCGGTGAGGGGGGGCGGCGTCAACGCTGCCACTGCTAACAGCGAGGAACCAAAAAACTCCGCGTCTCTGCGCGAACATCAAAAAAAGTTAAAAATATTTGTTGACGGCTTGCTTATCAGCATTAACATCACCACATGAACACGAAAATATACTTCGGCAATTCGGCAATTCGGCAATTCGGCAATTCGGCAATTCGGCAATTCGGCAATTCGGCAATTCGGCAATTCGGCAATTCGGCAATTCGGCAAT
>JAISCS010000204.1 GCA_031265365.1 Verrucomicrobiales bacterium | reverse complement strand
GGCCGCTCGACCAGCTCGTAGCGCATGGTGTAGAGCGTGCTGTGTTGCGGCGTGGGGATGACTTCCTCGTCGCTGATGGCGGTGTGGGAGACGGGGCACCAGTTGACCATGCGCTTGCCGCGATAGATGCAGCCGCGGTTGTAGAGGTCGATGAACGCGGTGGTGACGGCCCGGTGGTAATCGGCGTCCAGCGTGAAGCGCTGCCGCTGCCAGTCGCACGAGCAGCCGAGTTTTTTCAACTGTTGGATGATGATGCCGCCGCGGTCTTGCGTCCACGCCCAGATGAGGCGCAACATCGCGTCGCGCCCGATATGGTGGCGGGTGAGCGGCAGCTTGGGCCGGCCGGCGGCCTTGTCCCAGACATGGTCGAGCGACTCCAGCACCGCGCGCACCGAGGCCGGCAGCGAGTCCGGTTTGCGGAGCGCCTTCTCGACGGCGGTCTGCGTGGCGAGGCCGGCGTGGTCGGTGCCCGGCAGCCACAGCGTCTCGCACCCGAGCAAGCGCGCGCGGCGGACGAGCACGTCCTGGATGGTGTTGTTCAACACGTGGCCCATGGTCAGCACGCCGGTGACGTTGGGCGGGGGGATGACGATGGAGTAGGCGGGCTTGGGGCTGTTGGCGTCCGCGTGGAAATAATCATGGGCGAGCCAGCGGGCGTATAGTTTGTCCTCGACGGCGGCGGGTTCGTAGGCTTTGGCTAGGTCGGTCATAAGGGCGGGTAGCCTAGACCAGTCCGCTGACGATGACAAGAGTTTCACTGCGGGGGTGTGGGGGGATTTGAATTGCCGCGGCGGGTGATGAGCGCTAATTTCCCCTTCCGTGAAGGGGTGGCCGCGTAGCGGACGGGGTAGTTCAGCGTTGGGACAGGCGCAAGACGAAAGCTGAAAACAGAAATAATTTCAGCTTTCTGCTTTCGGCTTTCCAATTTCCGGTAACGCTGAACTACCCCGTCGCTCCGCGCCACCCCTTCACGGAAGGGGAATTATTTACCCCCCATGCCGAAACCGTTGCGCTATCGGCATCCGGCGGCCGGTGCCGAAGGCGCGGGCGCTGACCTTCAGGCTGGGGGCCGCTTGGCGGCGCTTGTATTCGTTCAGGTCGAATTTGCGGATGAGGTCGCGCGCTTGCCGCTCGTCGTAGCCGGCGCTGACGATGGTGGGGATGCTCTTGCCCTGCACGACGTACAATTCCAAAATGCCGTCCAACTCCTCGTATGGCGGCAGCGTGTCCTGGTCGGTTTGGCCGGGGCGCAACTCGGCGCTCGGCGGTTTTTCAATGCTCGCGCGCGGGATGATTTCACCGTGGCGGTTAATCCAGCGCGCCAACCGGTACACTTCCGTCTTGCTCACGTCGCCGATGACGCCCAGCGCGCCACACATATCGCCGTACAACGTGCAATAACCGGTGGCAAACTCGGATTTGTTGCCGGTGGTCAGCACCAGCCGGCCGGTCTTGTTGGCAATCGCCATCAGCGTCAGCCCGCGCAACCGCGACTGCAGATTTTCCTCCGTCTGGTCCGGCGCGGTGCCGCCGAGGATGGAGTCGAGATGCCGCAGCAGGGCTTGGAACGAATCCTTAATCGGCAGGATTTGATATTCGATTGCCAGCTTTTGTGCCAATAACTCGGCGTCGCTGACACTGCCGGCGCTTGAGTAGCGGCCGGGCATCAGCACCCCCAGCACCTGGTCGGGGCCGAGCGCGTCCACGGCAATCACCGCCACCAACGCCGAGTCAATGCCGCCGCTGAGTCCCAGCGTGACTTGGTCAAAGCCGGTTTTTTGCGCATAATCCCGCACCCCCAGCGACAGCGCGGAAAACAACTGCTCCTCCCTGCGCGGAAACGCCGCCACTGCCGCCGCCGACCACGCGCCGACGTCCACCACCAGCAAATCCTCCGCGAAGGAACGCCCGCGCGCCAGCAACTCACCGCCAGCGTTGCACGCGAGGCTGTGGCCGTCAAACACCAGCTCGTCGTTCGCGCCGACCATGTTCACCAGCACCAGCGGCACGCCCGCGGTCCCGGCGATTTTTTGCAACATCCGCGCCCGCAGCCACTCCTTGCCCTGCTCCCACGGCGAGGCGGAGATGTTCAGCAACAGGTCAATGTTTTTGCCGCTCAACTCGCGCACCGGATCAACCGCGTACAAACGCTCGTCGAACCAAAAATTCACATCGTTCCAAATATCCTCGCAAATCGTCAAACCCAGCCGCATGCCGTTCCACACGAACGGCTCGCACACCTTGCCCGGCTCGAAATAACGGTCCTCGTCAAACACATCATACGTGGGCAATAAACATTTATGCGTCACCGTCAGCAACTTGCCCGCGTGGAAAAATCCCGCCGAGTTGAACAGCGGCTTGCCTGGCCGCGCGGGATTGCGCGTCAGGATGCCGCACACCAACGGCACAGCGCCGGTCATGGCGGCGACGGCGTCATTGGCCGCGTCACTGGCGTCGAGAAAATCCTCGTGAAGCAGCAAATCGCGCGGCGGGTAGCCGGTCACAAACAACTCCGGCGCCAACGCCAGTTCCGCCCCGCGCTCCACCGCGCGACGATACGCCGTCGCCAACTTCCGCAAGTTGCCAGCGAAGTCGCCGACCGTGGCGTTGAGTTGCAAACACGCGATTTTCATCAGCCTCGACGGTGATTGCGTTTTTCCTCCGGCCAACCGGCGGCGGCCAGAATGAGGAATTGGTTAGTCTTCATGAAGCGGGGAGTTTAGCGTCATCGTCAGCGGCAAGGCAATCCCTAATCACGACGACTTATCAGTGATAATTGCCGCAGTGCATGGCAGCCGCGGAATAATTCCCCTTCACGGAAGGGGAATTTGCTGGCGCCTGAAGCCGGTCTTTCCCACATTTTTTCCGCGTTAGCGATTCCCCTGCCGAGAAGCAACTGTGTTGTAAAAAAAGATTATTTGGCGGTTTTGGGAGGGGTAAAGGGGTGATGGTGGAGGTCAGGGCTGGCGATGCGCGGGCGGGAGACTTGGCCGAGTTCCGGGAGGGTGGGGCGGTGGCGGTGAGTGCCCCGACGCCCTGGGGGGACATGAGCACGGCACGGAAATGGTGCAGTTCTTGGGATTGGTCAACGAGTT
>JAISCS010000184.1 GCA_031265365.1 Verrucomicrobiales bacterium | reverse complement strand
CCAAACGCTGAACTACCCCGGCGCTCCGCGCCACCCCTTCACGGAAGGGGAATTCACTAGCGCGGGAGGCCGAGGCGCGGGGGCGTCGTCAGCGCTTCCACTGCTAACAGCGAGGAACCTAAATTCTCCGCGGCTCCGCGTCTCTGCGCGAACATGGTGTTTTAACCAGCTTTCTGGACGAGGACCTTGGCGATGTCTTTGACGAAAAACGCGTAATTCCTCTGTAATTAATTATGGTTTAGCGGGTTAATGTTGTTCTGCCTAGTTCCCGTACCGCTAATACGGGAACCAAAATTGGTAATCCTGGAGCCAAAATCGGCAATCTTGCGCGCAAGGCGGAACATCTTGCGCGCAAGGCGGAACATCTTGCGCACAAGGCGGACCATTTCGCGCGCGGGGCAGACCGTCTTGTGCGCGAGGCCGGCAATTTCGCGCGCGGAGCGGATAGTCTTGCGTGCGGAGCGGATAATTTCGTGCGCGGGGCGGACGGTCTTATAGTTTGATTTTTTAACGCAAAGACGCCAAGGAGCAAAGACGCGAAGCATCCTGGAAATTCCCCTTCACGGCAGGGGAATCGGCTGGCGTCGGGGCATTAGTGGCGAGGGAAGAGGCTACGCCGTCTCGCGCGCCTCGTCCTCGTAGCGGGTGTATTCGCCGATGAAGCGGAGGTTGAGCTTGTCGGTGGGGCCGTTGCGTTGCTTGGCGATGTTCAGCGTCGCCTTGATGCCGCGCGTGGTGTCGCCGTCCTCTTTCTCAAACGCGCGGCTGAGCAGCAGCACCACGTCGGCGTCTTGTTCGATGGAGCCGGATTCGCGCAGGTGGTGCAGCGCGGGTTCCTGGTTGCCCTCTTCCGGTTTGCGGTTGAGTTGCGCGAGAACGATAATCGGCACTTTCAGTTCCTTCGCCAGCGCCTTGATGCCGCGCGAGATTTCGGCGACCTCGACTTGCCGGTTGTCCTTCGCTTTCTCGCTGGTCGAGGTGAGCAACTGCAAGTAGTCAATGATGACGACCTGGATGTCGTGCATTTTTTTCATGCGGCGGGCCTTGGCGCGCAGTTGGTTGATGGACAGCAGACTGGATTCGTCAATGAACAGCGGCATCTCGGCGGTGTCCTCGGCAATCATGGCGAGCTTGTCCAGCTCGTACTGGTTGAGCTTGCCGTCGCGGATGCTTTGCAGGCGCACGTCGGCCAGCGAGGCGAGCAGGCGCAGCATGAGTTGCTCCGCCGTCATTTCGAGGCTGAAGAACGCGACGGGATGGCCGGGCTTGACGAATCGCTCCTGTTTCTCGTCGTAGCGTTCCTTGATGAAATTTTTCGCCATGGACAGCGCCAGTGCGGTTTTGCCGACGCCGGGGCGGGCGGCGATGACAATCATTTCGCCGGGCTTGAAGCCGGTGGTGAGTTTGTCGAGTTCGTTGAAGCCGGTGGCGAGGCCGTCGTAGCGGCCCTTCATCTTCATCGTGCGCTCGATGATTTCGATGGTCTTGTACACCACTTCCCTGGAGCTGACGGTGGAGTTCGCCACGCCGCGGTCGGTGATTTCAAAGACCATCTTTTCCGCCTCGTCCAGGACTTGCTCCAGTTCGTGCTGGCGTTCCTGCGAGTCGTACACGATTTTCGCGCAGGCCTGTTGCAAGTGGCGCAGGATGCTTTTTTGCCGCACCGCCTGGATGTGGCTCGGCGCGGTGAGCACGCTGACGACGGCGGCGGACAACTCGCCGAGCAAGCGCGCGCCACCGACGGCGTCGCTGAGCTTGCGGTCCTCGAGGTAGAGCAGCAGCGTGGCCGGGTCAATGGCCACGCCGCGCGCGCGCATGTCCGTCAGCGCGCGGAACAGCGCCTGGTGCGCGGGTTGGAAAAAATCCTCCGCGGTCAGCGATTCTTCCGCCAGGTCAATCACTTGCTCCGGCTCCGAGAGCATCGCGCCCAGCACCGACCGCTCCGCCTCCGGGCTGTGGATGGCGGGCAGCGACTCGATGTTAAATGAGATTTCAAACGGTTTGCGCGGTTTGACAAGACCGTAATCGGCGGGGTTGGCGGCAATCATGGGGGGTAAATTTAGGCCGGCCGCTGACGGTGGAAAGCCCTGACTTCAGCGGCGGTTCCGGCGCGCGGTCAAGAGCGTGTGAAAACGTTGCGGATAACCTGCGGATAACCGCGCCGCCAGCGTCAATGCTTCCAGACGCGCGCCATTTGGCGGGGGAGTGAATAAGTCGCGGCGCCGGCGCGGCCGCGCCCGGGCGCAAAAAAACGGCGGGATAAACTCCCGCCGCTTTTTGCGTCACGCCCGGCGTGATTATTTGCTCGCGCTGCTGCCTTGGCCGGGGCGGAATTCCTCTTCCGCGCGGGTGAAGGCGTCGCCCATCGAGCCGAGCATGTCGTTCCCGCGCAGGCTTTCCAGCGAGGCGGTCTCGGCGGCAAGCTGCTCCGGCGAGTAGTCGGCGGCCTTGATGGAGAGACCGATGCGGCGCTCCACCTTGTCCACCTTGACCACGCGGGCCTTGACTTCCTGGCCGACCTTGAGGACGTCCTTGACCTTGGCGACGCGCTCCTCGCTGATTTGCGAGATGTGCACGAGGCCGTCAATTTCCTGGGCCAGTTGGACGAACGCGCCAAAGCTGGCCACCTTCGACACGTTGCCGGTGACGAGGTCGCCGACCTTGTAGCGCGCGTCAATGTTGTCCCACGGGTCGTCGCTGAGTTGCTTGATGCCGAGGCTGATGCGCTGGTTCTGTTTGTCAATGCCCAGCACCTGCGCCTCGACTTCCTCGTTCTTCTTGAGCAACTCGGACGGGTGGTTAATCTTGCGCGTCCACGACAAATCGGACACGTGAATCATGCCGTCAATGCCCTCCTGCAATTCCACAAACGCGCCGTAGGCGGTGAGGTTGCGGATGATGCCCTTGACCTTGGTGCCAATCGGATATTTCTCCTGGATGGTGTCCCACGGATTCTCTTCCAAGGCGCGCAGACTGAGCGATAGCTTCTGCTCCTCGGGGTTGACCTCGGTGACCGCGACCTCGACTTGCTGGCCGACCTCAAGCACCTCGGACGGCTTGGCGATGCGCTTCGTCCACGAAATCTCGGACACGTGGATCAGCCCCTCGATGCCCGGCTCCAATTCCACAAAGGCGCCGTAGGGCACCAGCGTGGTAATCCTGCCCTTGACGCGCTTGCCGACCGGATATTTCTCCGCGATTTTCTCCCACGGATTTTCGGTCTGCTGCTTGAGGCCGAGGCTGACGCGCTCTTTCTCGCGGTCAATCTCCAGCACGATTACGTCGAGTTCCTGGCCGAGCTTCAACACCTCGGAAGGATGACTCAGGCGGCTCCAGCTAATGTCGGTGATGTGCAGCAAGCCGTCCAGCCCGTCCAAGTCAATGAACGCGCCGAAGTCGGTGATGTTCTTGACCACGCCCTTGACGATGGACCCCTGGTCAATCGCCGCGAGCAACTTCGTGCGTTTCTCGGCGCGCTCGGCCTCGATGATTTCGCGGCGGGAGAGCACGAGATTCTTGCGGTCTTCCATGAGCTTGACGATGCGGCACTCGATGGTCTTGTCCTCAAACTCCCTGAGGTTCTTCGGCGGGATGATGTCAATCTGCGACGCCGGCATGAACGCCTCGACGCCGACGTTAATCATCAGGCCGCCCTTGACAATCTTGCGCACGCGGCCGGTGATGGTGCCGCCCTCATTGTAAATCTTGACAATTTTCTCCCAGTGCTGCTTCTGCGCGGCCTTCTGGCGCGAGAGCACCACGGTGCCGTCGTCGTTTTCAAGGCGTTCGAGCAATACCTCCACCTCGTCGCCGACCTTCAGCGTTTCCGGCTCCTCAAATTCCTCAAGGGCGATGGCGCCCTCGGATTTGTAGCCGATGTCCACCACGACTTCCTTGGGACGAAGCTCGATGATGGTTCCCTTGATGATGCTGCCTTCCTTGTAATTTTGCAGGGAAGCGTCCAGCAATGATGCGATATCTTTCATGAATGCGAATGCCTGATGGTTTGCGGCTCACGAGGGGGTCTAAGTTGAGCCACAGGCATGTTTTATAATTTTCCAACCATCCGCCGAAACCCCGGCGGCAGAGGGCTTGTTATTTTCCATGCCGCCCCGCTTATGCGGGACTATCAAACATGGAGCGAAAAAAATACGCGAACCCCGCTGTTTGGCAAGCATATAATTCACGGGCGTTCGCTGACGGTCAGCGCCAGCGGCACATCGTGCGGCTCGACGGGAATTTGCTCCGTCAATTGCAGCGCGAAACCCACGCCCACCGTCAGCGCCTTGGTGGTGGCCAGCCAGCGGTCGTAATACCCTTTGCCGCGTCCGAGCCGGTGACCGCCGGCGTCAAACGCCAGCCCCGGCACCAGCGCCAAATCCACCGCCGCCGGTGACACCAGCGCGCACCCCGCCGGGTCGGGTTCCAAGACGCCAAAACTCCCCGCCCGCAAATCCTCCCGCCGCCGCACTTGATAAATCAACAAACCGCCGCCGCTCACGCGCGGATAACACACCGTCTTCCCCGCGCTCAACGCCAGTTCCAGCAACCCGCTGATGTCCGGCTCCGTCGCCAGCGGCGCGAACAACAACACCGTCCGCGCCGCCCGCCACGCTGGCAATGCCGCAATCCGCCGCGTGATGACCAGCGCCGCCGCCGCGCGCGCCGCCCCGCTGACGCCCGCCAGCCGTGCCCGCATCTCCCGCCGCCACGCTTGTTTTTGTGCCTGCATATTTCACCGCGAATTTACCCGAAGCGCGCCGGTTATCCAATTTTTTCGGCGATTACTTTTGGCAGACGCCGCGACATCGGTTAATATCTTCCGCGTTATGACTCTCCGCTCCGCAACTTCCACCGTCGGTCGCCGCATGGCCGGCGCCCGCGCCCTCTGGCGCGCCAACGGCATGAAAGATAGCCAGCTCGGCCAGCCCATCATCGCCATCGTCAACTCCTTCACCCAGTTCGTCCCCGGCCACGTCCACTTGCACGACATCGGCCAAGCCGTGAAGGCCGAGATTGAACAACTCGGTTGTTTCGCCGCCGAGTTCAACACCATCGCCATTGACGATGGCATTGCCATGGGCCACGCCGGGATGCTCTACTCGCTCCCCTCGCGCGAAATCATCGCCGACAGCGTCGAGTACATGGTCAACGCGCACCAGGTCGACGCCATGTTCTGCATCTCCAACTGCGACAAAATCACGCCCGGCATGTTGATGGCCGCGATGCGCTTGAACATCCCCGCCATCTTCGTCTCCGGCGGCCCGATGGAGGCCGGCATCCTCGACGACCGCAAGCTCGATTTGATTGACGCGATGGTGCAGGGCGCCGACCGCGGCGTCTCGGACGAGCAAGTCGCGCAAACCGAACTCGCCGCCTGCCCCACCTGCGGCTCGTGCAGCGGCATGTTCACCGCCAACTCGATGAACTGCCTCAACGAAGCCCTCGGCCTCGCGCTGGCGGGCAACGGCACGATTGTCGCCACGCACGAGAACCGGCACAAACTGTTCACTGACGCCGCGAAAATATTGGTCGCAAACACGTTCAAGTATTACCGCGACGACGACGCCAGCGTGCTGCCCCGTGCCATCGCCACCCGCGCCGCGTTCCGCAACGCCATGCGGCTCGACATCGCGATGGGTGGCTCGACCAACACCATCCTGCACCTCCTAGCCATCGCCAACGAGGCCGGCGTGGAGTTCACGATGGACGACATTGACGCGCTGTCACGCCAAACCCCCTGCCTCTGCAAAGTCGCGCCCAACACCCCGAAATATCACATCCAGGATGTCAACCGCGCCGGCGGCATCCTCGGCATCCTGGCGGAACTGGCGCAAGGCGGCTTGCTTGACACGGACGCGCGGCGCGTGGATGGCCTGACCTTGCGCGCGGCCATCAAAAAATACAGCATCTCCGAACGCGCGAACGCGGCGGCATCCATCTACCTATCCGCGCCCGCCAACCGGTTCAATCTGGTCATGGGTTCGCAAGCAAATTATTACGCCAATTTCGACGCTGACCGTGAACGCGGCTGCATCCGCGACCTCGCCCACGCCTACACCGCCGACGGCGGCCTAGCCATTCTAAAAGGCAACATCGCCCGCGACGGCTGCGTCATCAAGACCGCCGGCGTGGACGAAAGCGGCTGGCACTTCAAAGGCGCGGCCAAAGTCTTCACCTCGCAAGAAGCCGCGTGCGACGGCATCCTCGGCGGCAAAGTCCAAAGCGGCGACGTGGTGGTCATCACCCACGAGGGGCCGCGCGGCGGGCCGGGGATGCAGGAAATGCTCTACCCCACCTCGTACCTCAAATCGCGCCACCTCGGCAAAGCCTGCGCGCTGATTACCGACGGTCGTTTCAGCGGCGGCACCTCCGGCCTGAGCATCGGTCACATCTCCCCCGAAGCCGCCGCCGGTGGCAACATCGGCCTCGTGCGCGACGGCGACCTCATTGAAATAGACATCCCGCGCCGCGCCATCAACGTCTTGCTCACTGACGATGAACTCGCCCAACGCCGCGCCGCCGAGGAAGCGCGTGGCAAGGACGCCTTCACCCCCCGTGACCGTCAGCGTGACATCTCCAAGGCCCTGCGCGCCTACGCCAGCCTCGTCAGCTCCGCCGACCAAGGCGCGGTGCGAGTACTGGTTTGATAAGACGGGGTAATTCAACGTGGCGCGTTGGTCCTGCTCACCCACCACCAACCGTCCAGCGCCAAGACCAATCCAACCACCAGCAACACACTGACCAACGGCTCTGGAATTTGGCCGAAGGCCTCGAGATACGCCGCCGCCAACAACGGATAATGCTTGCGTGAGGCGAGGTTTGCGAGGTCAGCGGGGATTATTGCGGTGTCAGCGCTTTTACTGTTTATGGGATAGAATCAAAAAATCTCCGCTCCTTTGCGGCTTTGCGTTAAAAAATCAAACTGAGGCACTACCGGCTTTTTAACATGAATAATGGTTGCCTCGCGCGCGGTTTCTTGGGATAATTAGTCCTTTATGGCAGAGAACTACGACGCGTCAAAGTTGGGTAAATTGGAAGGGCTGGAGGCAGTCAGAAAAAAACCGGGAATGTACATCGGCGGCACGGATGAACGGGCGTTGCATCATTGTGTCTCGGAGGTTTTGGACAATTCGGTGGATGAGCATCTCGCGGGGCATTGCGATAGGATTGAGGTGACGATTCATGTGGACGGCTCGATTTCCATCCAGGACAACGGGCGCGGGATTCCGGTGGATATTCACCCGCAATATAAAATACCCGGCGTGGAGATGGTGTTGACGACGTTGCACAGCGGCGGAAAGTACGGGCAGGGCGGGTATAAGTTTTCCGGCGGCACGCACGGCGTCGGCGCGAAGTGCGTCAATGCGGTGTCGGAGTGGTTCGAGGTCGAGGTCTCGCGCGACGGGAAGGTGCATCACATGGCCTTTGAGCGCGGGAAGACGACGAAGCGGTTGGAGGTCATCGGCAAATCGAAAAACACCGGCACGCTGATTACGTTCAAGCCGGACGCGGAGATTTTCAAGGAGACGACGGAGTTCAAGGATGACCGTATCATTCAGCGCTTGCGCGAGCTGGCGTTTTTGAACTCGGGGTTGAGGATTGTGTTCCTCGACGAGCGGCTCGGCGACAAGGCGCAGCCGGAGACGTATTTTTACAAGGATGGCATTGAGGAGTTCATCAAGCAGTTGAACAAGAGCAAGGTGCTCATCCATAACAAGCCGGTGTTGATTGAGAAGCAGAGTGTGGTGGAGACGGCGGAGAAGAAGGAGGAGATTCATTTGCAGGCGTGCATGATGTACAACGACGGGTTCAACGAGCTGGTGTTGTGTTACACGAACACGGTGCATAATCCCGACGGCGGCGCGCATTTGACCGGCTTCAAAAACGCGCTCACCCGCAGTATCAATCAGTACGCGAAGTCCAACAGTTTGCTCAAGGAAAAGGACCCCGCCATTAGCGGCGACGATGTGCGCGAGGGGTTGACGGCGGTGATTTCCATCAAGCACAGCGACCCGAAATTCGAGTCGCAGACGAAGGTCAAGCTGCTGTCGCCGGAGGTCGAGGGCATGGTGTCGTCCGCTGTTTATGAAGGGTTGGGCGAGTTTTTTGACGCGAACCCCGGCGTGGCGAAAAAAATCGTGGACAAGGCGCTGACGGCGGCGCGGGCGCGGGAGGCGGCGCGGAAGGCGCGGGAGGCGGTGCGGAAGACGGCGCTCGGCGCGGGCGGGTTACCGGGCAAGCTGGCGGATTGTTCCGACCGCGACCCTGCCAACACTGAGTTGTTCATCGTCGAGGGTGACTCGGCCGGCGGCTCGGCGAAACAGGGGCGCGACCGGCGGTACCAGGCGATTTTGCCGATTCGCGGCAAATTGATTAACGTCGAGAAGGCGCGGCTGGACAAGGTGCTGCAGAACGCGGAAATTCGCACGATGATTACCGCGGTCGGCACGGGCATCGGCGATGGCGACGGCGAGGGAGCTTTTAATCTTAACCGGTTGCGGTATCATAAGATTATTGTCATGACGGACGCTGATGTTGACGGGTCGCACATTCGGACGTTGCTGTTGACGTTTTTCTTCCGGCAGATGATGGGCTTGGTGAAGCACGGCTTTGTCTACATCGCGCAGCCGCCGTTGTACCAAATCAAGCGCAAGAAGCGCGAGGAATACGTGCAGGATGACGCGCAAATGGCGCGGATTTTGATTCAGCTCGGCACGGAGGATGTCAAGTTACGCTCGCTCGCCGATGGCCGGGAGTTTAACCAGAAACAACTGACGGAGATTTTGGAGTTGTTGCAGCAACTCGACAAGTACGCCAATAGTGTGCGCCGCTATGGCAGCGATTTCGAGGCGTATCTCGACGCGCGCGACAAGCGGACGCTGCAATTGCCACAGCATTTGGTGCGGGTGCGCGAGGGGAACGAGGAGACGGTGCATTATTTTTGCAGTGACGAGGAGTTGGCGGAGTTTGCGAAAGACAATGTTGACCTCGGCATTTTCGGCGACGAGAACGGGAACGGCGAGGCCCCTCCCGCTGCCAGTGAGAAGAAGAAGGATGTCACGGTCAGCCGGCGCGCACGTCATGTGCCGTTGACGGAGAGCAAGGCGGTCGCCACGCTGCTGGACAAGCTGGAAAAACGCGGGCTGAAGGTGGAGCATTACGCGGCGCAGGAGAAGCCGCTGTATGAATTGGTCGAGGGTGATGGCGAGGACGCGAAGACCAAATCGTTGCACGCGTTGCCGCAGATTTTGGAAGGCATTTTGGAAATCGGCAAGCGCGGCGTGCAAATCAAGCGCTTCAAGGGCCTCGGCGAAATGAACGCCAAGGAACTTTACGAGACGACGATGAATCCCGAAAAACGCAAACTCTTACGCGTGGATTTGACCGACGCCGTGGAAGCCGAGGAAATGTTCACGACACTCATGGGTGATGAAGTCGAACCGCGCCGGCAATTTATCGAGGACAACGCGCTGAATGTGAGAAATTTGGACGTGTAACGCAAAAAGATCTTGCAATGTAGTTACATGAGGTTACAATAATCGCGTGAAAACAATAAAGAAAAATAAGTTGCTCAAAACCAAGCCGCTGACGCCGTCATGGCCAGCGCCCGTGGTTGACGAAGATGACGAGGACAGCGACGCTCCCGTGACCCGCTTGCGCGAGTCGATGGCGGTGCCGTTGAGCATCGCCAAGTTACCCAGCATCGGCGAGTCCATCGGCATCCGCTCGGCGAAGGCGCATTTGTCAGCGCTGGTGGCGATGGTCGAGAAAGGCAAGAACCTTGTACTGATGCGCGACGGCTCGCCGGTGGCGAAGCTGGTGCCATACGAGAAACCGGCGTACAAGCCATTCGAGATTGACGAGGATTTCCTGTTCTCGCAGCCGATAAGCACCGGACCATCGGCAACGGAAATCATCAGGAAGGAGCGCGACAGTCGCTATTAAATTATGTTTTTGGACACCAGTGTAGTAGTGAAGCTGTTGGTGCGGGAAAATGATTCCCCGCATTATCTCGGTCTCGCCAAGGGACATGACATAAAAATCTGTGACTTGGCGGTGACTGAGGTATTGAGCGCGCTGATGATTAAGGAACGCACCAAGGAAATAACCATGCCCATCCGCGCCGAGGCTTGGGAAAAATTTAACAACCGTCTTCGCTTGAACTATTACACGGTGCTGCCGGTCACTGTCAGCGCCTTTCGCAAAGCGGAACAATTTATCCTGCGTTGCTACCCCAAGGTCGCGCTACGGGCGATGGACGCACTGCATCTCGCGGTCTGCGACTTGCACCAAGCCTTTCCGCTAATCACCGACGACGAAAAAATGCGCGCCGCCGCCGGGCACTTCGGCATCCCCGTTTTGCATTAACCACCATTAGAAAAATTATGGCAGACGACATCATCCCATCAACCTCACTATTCGCCCCGAACGAGAAAGTGCAGAAAATCAACGTGGCCGAGGAAATCAAGGACTCGTTCCTTGATTACTCCATGTCGGTCATCATCTCCCGTGCCCTGCCGGACGTGCGCGACGGCTTGAAACCCTCGCAACGCCGCATCCTCTACGCGATGCACGAGTTGAATCTGTACCCCGGTCGCAAACACATGAAATGCGCGAAAATTTGCGGCGATACTTCCGGCAATTATCACCCGCACGGCGAGGCGGTCATTTATCCCACGCTCGTCCACATGGCGCAATCGTGGTCCATGCGCGACACGCTGGTTGACCCGCAGGGCAACTTCGGCTCCGTCGAGGGCGACCCGCCCGCCGCCATGCGTTACACCGAGGCGCGCCTCACCGCGCTCGGCGGCGTGCTGATGGAGGACATGGACAAGGACACCGTGGACTTCATGCCGAACTACGACGAGCGTCTCACCGAGCCGGTCGTGTTCCCCTCCGCCTTCCCGAATCTCATCGTCAACGGCGGCACCGGCATCGCCGTCGGCATGGCGACGAACATCCCGCCGCACAATCTCGGCGAGGTCATTGACGGCATTTGCGCCGTGGTGGACCATCCCGAACTCAAGCCGGAAGGCTTGTTAAAATACATCAAGGGGCCCGACTTCCCGACCGGCTGCTCCATTCTCGGCATGGATGGCATCAGAAAATATTTCCTCACCGGCAGGGGCAGCGTCAAGATTCGTGGCAAGCTGCACACCGAGGAAATGAAAGGCGGCAAGGAAGTCATCATCGTTGACGAAATCCCCTACGGCGTCAACCGCGCCACGCTGGTCGAGCGCATCGCCGGGTTGGTCAACGAAAAAACGTTGACGGAAATCACCGCTGTCCGTGACGAGTCCGACGAAAACACGCGCGTCGTCATTGAGTTGAAGCGCGACGCCGCCATCAAAGTCGTCATCAACAACCTGTACAAACTCACCGCGCTGGAGTCCAGCTTCAGCGCCAACATGCTGGCGATTGACCAGCGGCGCCCGAAAATTCTCAACATCAAGGAACTCATCGTTTGCTACATCGAGCACCGCCGCGAAGTCATCATCCGCCGCGCCAAGTTTGAACTCGCCAACGCCGAGCGCCGCGCCGAAGTGCTCGAAGGTTTCCTCATCGCGCTAGCCAACATGGACGAATTCATCCGCCTCATCCGCGAATCCAAGACCCGCGACGAGGCGCGGCTGAAGCTCATGGGCTACGAGTTCACGCGCAAGCTCGTTGAAAAATTCGGCGTGGTCATCCGCAGCGAGGCGCGTCTGGAGAGCGGGCGTTACTTGTTCAGCGAGGCGCAGATTGACGCCATCCTTGAACTGCGCCTGTATCAACTGGTCGGCCTCGAACAAGAAAAAATCCGCTCGGAATACGCCGCGTTGCTGGAAAAAATCACCGACCTCATGGACATTTTACGGAGCGAGCAGCGCGTGCTCGGCATCATCAAGGACGAGCTGAAAGTCATCCGGCAAAAATACGCCACCCCGCGCCGCACGCAAATCGTGCCGGACGAGGGCGAAATGGCGATTGAGGACTTGATTGCCGACGAAAGCATGATTATCACGCTGACGCACAACGGACTAATCAAGCGCACGAACAAATCCAGCTACCGCTCGCAACGGCGCGGTGGCAAAGGCGTCATCGGCCAAACCACGCGGCAGGCGGAATCCGAGGAAGAGCAGGATTTTGTCGAGCGCATGTACAGCGCCAGCACGCACGATTACCTGATGTTCTTCACCAACACCGGCCGCGTCTATGTCGAGCGCGTGCACGAGATTCCCGAAGGCTCACGGTCAGCGAAGGGGCGCAACATCGCCAACGTGCTGTCATTGCAAAGCGAGGAAAAAGTCGTCGCCATGCTGCCCGTCGAATCGCGGCGCGGGCCGAACAACGATGATGTCACGTGGACTTACGGCGACCAATTTGTGTTTTTCGCCACACGCAACGGCACGGTCAAGAAAACGTCGCTGGTGGATTTTGCCAACACCCGCAAGGGCGGCATCATCGCCATCGGCATCGATCGCGGCGACACTCTCATCGAGGTCAAACTCACCACCGGCCACAGCGAGGCCGTGCTCATCACCAAGGAAGGCATGAGCATCCGCTTCAACGAGGAGGACGTCCGTGGCATGGGCCGTCCCGCCGGCGGCGTGCGCGGCATTTCGCTGGCGAAGGATGATGAAGTCGTGGCGCTGTCCATCGTGGACTCGAACGCGACGCTGCTGGTGGCCGGCGGAAACGGCATCGGCAAGCGCACGTCGTTCGAGGAATACCGTCTGCAATCGCGCGGCGGCAAAGGTATCATCACCATGAAGACCGGCGAAAAAACCGGCGCCGTGGTGGGCGCGCTGACCGTCAGTGACAGCGATGAAATCATGCTCATCACCGCGAAGGGCCAAATGGTCCGCATCCCCGTCAACGGCATCCGCGAGTGTGGACGCAACACGCAAGGCGTGAAACTGGTCACGCTCGACGCAGGCGACAAGCTAAAAGCCATCGCCCCCGTCATCAGCAGCGAGGACGACGCTGACGATGGACAAGGGATACTGGAGTGAACCAACGCAATATTAAATGGCACAGCTTAACCCCGACAAGCCCCGCGTCGCTCAGCATAGGCCCCGACTGTGCTTCCCGCACCAAGCCCGTCCCTGCGGCTCGTAGAATTATAATTATACGATAATTATATAAAATTACAGATTTTTTTGTGCATCGTTCAAATATTGTGATAAATTCTACAAGGGGAATAAAAACCTTGGCAACTTGAGGCCGTTGTGAATAATTTAGACCATAAACTTGCAGTGTTTATCAGACGCAAACGCGGAGAGCGTACCTACGCTAATTTTGCAAATATGCTGGGAGTCACGCCTTCCACCGTCTTCCGATTGGAGCAAAGGCAGCAAAGCATCACGTTGCGTTTACTAGGCAAAATCCTAGAGCGCATGAAATGTACCTACCAGGATGTATTTGCGGACTAGCCAATATCCGGGTCACTTAACCCAAGCTAGCGAGCCAATGCACCGCAAACTTTCCGCGCTGTCAATCGCTGACGGTGCACTTTTCACCGTCAGCGACCGCCTTATTATTGATACGATGCCTCGACCTTCCCGGCGACATCGCGGTACTGCGAATCCACTTCGTAGATGAGCTTGAATTGCTCCAGCGCGGCGTCTGCCTTGCCGGACTCGCCGAGTACACTGCCGAGGTTGTAGATGATTTCCTTCTTCAACTCATCCATGCCGGGGATTTCAGTGGCAGCGGTCTGGAATTGCTTGACGGCGAAGTCAAGCATCTTGCGCCGCCAAAACGCGACTCCGAGCAAGTTGAACGCTTGGTAGCGCACCGCAGGCTGCTTGACCGCTTCCTGCAATTCCGGCACCGCCTCCTTGTACAAACCGGCGTCAATCAACGCGCGCCCCAAGTCGTAGCGGAACATCTTGTCGTTCGGATAACGTGCCACGCGGTCGCGGGCGGCTTGCAAACGAAATTCAGCTTGCTGCTGTTTCAACGCGGTGTATTCCTGCTCCAGTTGCGGGCGGGTCGCATCGTCAGCGGTCTCCAACTCGACTTTCTTGGCGGCGAGATTTTTTTCCACCAAAATCGTGCGGAGTCTGTACACGCGCTTGTCCAATTCAGGGTCGCTGTTGTTCGTCAGCGCGTAGCCGTACTCGAACCATTGCAGCGCGGTCGGCAGGTCTTCCTTGCGCTCGTACAAATCGGCGATTTTGATAACGAGGTTGACTGCGGGGTTGTCTTGGTCGAATTGCGCGTAGAGCGCGGCAATTTGTCCGTCAATGGCCTCGGCGGATTTGACAATCTTGCTGGCCTGCTCGTACGAAGCGGCTTCCTCCTCGCTCTTCAGCGACGCGCGAAAATCCTGCCCGCTTTCCCACGAGCCTTTTTGCGAGGCTTGGATGGCGCTGGCGTCCTTGAGCAGCTTCAGCGTCTCGCCGTCGTTCGGACTGAGTTCCAGCGCGTTTTGAAAAACCTTCTGCGCTTGGTCGAGGCGGTTGAGCTTGAGATAAATCTGGCCGAGCGTCTTGAGATTTTCCAAATCCTTCGGGTTGGAATCGCGGATGGTCTCGTGGGCGAGAATGGCGACCTCGTCAAGCTCCATAGCCTCGGCGGCCTCGGCGAGCAACTGGTTGCCGGGCACACTGGTGGGGTCAATGACGAGCATGTCCTCGGCGATTTCGAGGGCTTCCTGCGGGGACTTTTTGATGACACCTTTGCCCTTGAGTTGCAGCGGCGCGATTTTCAACGTGGCGGCTTTTCTGGTGAAGATGGAGGCGGACTTGAACTTAATCAACTCGTTGGCGCGCAACAGCCGGCGCGAGTCGAGATGCGCGGGTACTTGGCTGATGATGCCGCGCAACAGAGTGATGGCGTAGTCGAAGTTTTGTTTGTCACCTGCTTCCCTGGCTTTGCGGTACAGCTCGAGTTGTTGCGACGTTAATTGAACGGGTGTGGGCTCAGGCATAATGAGAAACAATAATGACAATCGGGGCGGGAAACAATTAAAAAACACGGTTCCCCGCCGTTATCGATGGAATAGCTAACGCCGGAACAACCCACGCCGGTAAATTCTCCTTCCTCACGAAGGAAAACTGCAGTGGTGTGTATTCCCTTCTCGTAGAGAGGTGGCGGCGCAAGCCGACGGGGTGTTTCAGCGTTGGAACAGCAGAAAGCGGAAATTTAATGCTTAACCCCCGCGTAGGTGGCGAAGCGCTGCTTGTCGATGGACTTCATGTAGGCCTCGGTGCCGCTGATGATGTTCTGCTTGAGATAATATTCGATGCCGTCGTCCATCAATTGCATCCCGTCGGCGCGGCCGGTTTTCAGCACGTCGTTCAGCTTGTAGGTCGCGCCTTCGCGGATGATGGAGCTGACGGCGGGGTTGCTGATGAGGATTTCGTTGATGGCCAGCCGGCCCTTGCCGTCGGCGCGCTTGAACAACAACTGGGCGACGACGCCGCGCAGCGAGGTGGACAGCATGGTGCGGACGAGTTCCTGCTGGTCGGCGGGGAAGGCGTCAATGATGCGGTCAATCGTTTTGCGCGCGTTGTTGGTGTGCAGGGTGCCGAAGACCAGCACGCCGGTTTCCGCCGCCGTCAGCGCCAGCGAGATGGTTTCGAGGTCGCGCATTTCGCCGACCAGAATCACGTCGCAATC
>JAISCS010000125.1 GCA_031265365.1 Verrucomicrobiales bacterium | reverse complement strand
CGGAAACCAACCCCACTGACCCTGACCCTTGCGCGAGCAAATTCCCCTTCCGTGAAGGGGTGGCGGCGCCAGCCGACGGGGTAGTTCAGCGTTCGGCGTATGGAGCGCGGACGTCCCGTCCGCAGCGGACAAGATGTCCGCGCTCCATACCAGTCACTACGGTAATTCCTCATAACATTGGCAGAGTACTTCGTCATCCTGAGCGCAGCCCTGAAGGGGCGCAGTCGAAGGAACGGCCCAGCACGAACAGGCTGATGACAACTAATCCGCTGCCGTTCACCACACCGCTCCTTCGACTACGCACCTACGGCGCTGCGCTCAGGATGATGGGGGACTCGGCCAATGTCGTAACGCAATGCTATAAACCCCCCGGCCCTAGCGCCCACCCCTTCGCGGCAGGGGAATTGGCGTGCGTCGGGCGCGTGGTCAGTGGGGGCTGCTCCAGCGTCAACGATTCCATAGCTGTCAGATTGAAGCACAAAACCAGTCAGTCCTAGACATATCCGAAAATTGATTTGGCGACTAATCTTGAAGAAATAAGGAAAGGATTCGTATTAAGAGGTTAAGAAAAGTGCTATCAAAACTAGCGACAGTGTTGTTCCTTGCCGGATTTTCCGCGCAAGCGGAGACTGTCTTTACCGGCTCAATCCATATATTAGGTGATGACTCCAATGTGAAACATATCGATCTGACAGGTACTTCCGTCAAGCTTAGCGAGTTAGAGGTTGGCGAGGCGTTACAATTATCTTTTGATGTCCGTTACAGCACCAAGGATAATCTACCCATCAACACGCAATATAGTGGGCTCTCTTTTGGTCTATTGAGCAGCGATACCTCTATTGTCTATGGCTGGACCAACACACTTTATCACTACGAGCTTACCGTAGCGTATGAGGAGGACAGCAGTTACACCTTGATTTTCAGCAATGGGGTGGACGAGCCTTGGTCAGTTTTCTTCTTAGGCGCCAGCGATATATCAGCTAACGCCAGCATCACCCGCATCGGTCTCCGGCAATACGGGGCACTGGGACTCGAAGGCGGCACCGATATCGCCAACCTCACGCTGAGCATCATCCCCGAACCGTCCACTGCGCTACTGCTGACCGTGGGCGCGGCATTGTTGCTAGGTACCTTTATTGTTAAACGTCAACGGAACCGTCATCATGAAACTAAACTTATATTACTAACTGGCATGTGCGCAGCCCTTGTCACTACCGCGTCTGCCGCGACGGTTGTCAACGGATTGTTAATTAACGACTCCTTTACTGATGCCTCTGTCAGTGGCAATGACAATGCCAGAGTTGTTACCGTTGGTAGCGGCACTTACCTGAGCATCAATCAAGGCCCCGCTCAAGGTACCACCCTAGTTTCCGGCTATCCGAATGTGCTCGCATCAAGTTACTACGGTCATAACACTCTGCAATTCGGCAACAACACCGCCACTATCTACCGGGCATTCGATAGCTCTGTCGCATCCTTCAGTCTTAACGACCTCGCTATAGGTCAGGGACTCAGCATCAATATGAGTATGGTCTTTGGCAATAGTTCCGGTCTAACTTTAAGCAATACTGCCTTGTTTGATTTCGGCTTCCTCAGTTTCAGCAATGACGCGGTAGAGAACGATTATTCCATCGTCTATGCGGAAACCCATCTCAGCGGTGGTAACTCTACCCTTCGCTATCGCACTGACCGTCCTTATATGAGCAAAACAGGTTCTCTAGTCGGCCAGAGTAAGTCTTGGAGCGAGGAAGGCCATTTATTCACTACTTATAACGAAGCAGCTACAACGGTGTACGATTTTTCCTTCACCATTACCAAAACAGCTACCAGCAACTTCTTATTTGAATATGTTTGCTCTAATGGTTCTCAATACAGTATTAATACCTCTCTCAACACTAACATGTCCAATGCTGCTATTACCGGCATCGGGTTGCGCGCCTCCGATAGCGTCTTTGGGGCCTCCGCTCTCATTGACTACATCACCGTCAGCGTCATTCCTGAACCTGGCACCGTTGCGTTGCTCGGCGTCGGCGCGCTGACGTTGACGGTCGCCCTTCTGCGGCGGCGCGGTTGATTATTCTGGTTCGTCTCCTGCGAAGTTGCGGCACAGAACGCTAAAACACCCCGTATGTCATCTGGTGTTACCGCAGCTAACGCCGAAGACCGACGGCCTTCGTTCATTTTAGAGGTACGGTGCCAGTGCCTTTTGCCAAAGTTGATAGCCGGCTTTGTTCATGTGGAGCATATCTTCGGTAAAGATGTCCGTGCGCGGTTGGCCGTCGGGGTTGACCATCAGCGGGGCGATGTCGGCGTAGTGCGCGCGTTCTTGTTCGGCGATGAATTTCATGATGAGCAAGTTGCCTTGTTGCATGACATGGATGAATTTTTCCCGCGCGGGGCTGGGTTTCATGGAGACGTAGACGATTTCGCTGTCGGGTAATTGCTTGCGGACTTGGCGGAACCAGACGCGGAAGCGGTCGGCGACCATCTCGGCGCTGGCGCCCGCGGCCACGTCGTTCTCGCCGCAGTAGAGGACGATTTTGCGCGGCTGGTATTTTAGCAGGACTTCCGGCAGCCAGTAGATTTGGTCGGCGAGGTTGGAGCCGCCGAAGGCGCGGTTGAGGATGAGTTGGCCGGGAAAATATTCGCCGACATCCTTCCACAAGGTGAAGGTGGAACTGCCGACGAAGAGCGTGGGCGTTTGCGCGATGAGCGCCGCTTGCTCTTGGTCGCGCTCGGCGAAGGCGGCGATGTCTTTGGCATAGCGCGCCGTGGCGGGGTTGAAGGGTTGGGCGTTAAGCTGCTGGCACGCCAGCAGGACAGTGAGGACGAGGAGGTGTTTCATACGGCGCGATTATTCCCGGTGTGCCGCGGGTTGGCAAGCGCGGATTGACGAAACATCAGCGTTGCACACATACTGGGTCAGCGCACCGCCTTTTCAAGAATGGCGGCATGGCGTTAAATATCCGCCGTATGCATAAGCAAATAGCGAAACTGTTAATCGGAGCGGCGTGGCTGGCGGGTGTGTCAACGGTGTTGGCGCAACGCGGTCCGCAGCTATTGTTGGACTTAAATAACTTGGAGCAGCGGGTGAAGTGCAGCTCGGAGCAAGTGACCGTGGCACGCGATGGGGAGGCGTTCGTGATAACGATTGACCCAGGTGCCGAGGGTTATCCGGGGCTGGATGTGACGCCGCCGGATGAGTTGTGGAATTTCGGCGACTACGGGCATATTGAGGCGAAGGTGACTAATCTCGGTGACAAAGCCGCCGCTCTTTCCATGCGCGTGGATGATGATGGCGATTGGCGTTCCAGCCCGTGGAACACGGAGTCCATCAGCCTCAAGCCGGGGGAGAGCAAGGAGTTGAAGGTCATCTTCGGTTATGCGTATAGCTTCCAGCCTTCGCACAAGTTGGCGAGTGACCGGATTAAGCGGGTGAAACTCTTCACCGGCAAGGTGCCGGCGTCGGGGCAGTTTGTGTTCAAGGTAGAAGGCTTGCAGGTCTCCGGCGCGGCCGGGGAGAAGCCGCCGGTGAAGGAGGCGGATATTCGCACCGTGCCGAAGGACGGCTGGTTGCTCGGCAACGGCATCGTCGTGGACGCGGAGAAGAATTTGCAGAATACGGGTAACTCCAACGGCAGCACGGACGGGAGCACGGTCAAGGTCGTGTTGCCCGCGGGCAAACCGGCGGCGGCGGTGTTATATAAGCCGGAGAAGGGGCGCTGGAGTTTGGTGGATTATTTCCAAGTGCGCGCGAAGGTGCGTAACGATGGCAAGACGGCGGTGAAGCCGCAGATGCGCGTGGCGGCGAATGCGTCCACCGCGTGGGCGGCGGCGGCGCAGCCGCTCGCGCCGGGCGAGTCGTGCGAGTTGGTGGTGCCGTTTGCGATGGACTATTTGTGGCAGGGCAACGCCGACACGCGCAAGGCGGAGAAACAGTACGAATTCGGCAGCCACGAGGTGAAGGGCGTCGTGTTCGGCACCGTCGAGGGCGAGGACGAGCGCGTGCTGACGGTGACCGAGGTGCGCGCGGAGGCGCCCGTCGCCGTGTTGCCTGAGTGGCTGGGCCAGCGGCCGCCGGTCACAGATGGCGAGTGGGTGCAGACGTTGAACGAGAATTTTGACGGGACGAGTTTTGACGAAAATTTGTGGCGTGTGTACGGGTCCAATTACTGGGGCGACAGCAAGCGCACCGGTTTTTCCAAGAGCCAGACGTTTGTCAAGGACGGCATGGCGTATTTGCGTTACGAGAAGAAAGATATTTACCACAATGACGATGAGGAGAAGGGCGTGAAGAAAACTTACGCGACCGGTTTCCTCGAAAGCTACGGCAAGTGGACGCAACGTTACGGTTACTTCGAGGCGCGGTTGAAACCGCCGGTGGCGTCGGGTTTGTGGCCGGCCTTCTGGCTGATGCCCGACCGCGGCGTGCGTTTCGCGCCGGAGCAATGGAAGCGCGCGGACACCGGCAACGGCGGGATGGAGTTCGACATCTACGAGCCGCTGACCGCGTGGGGGCCGCACCGTTACAACCTCGCGTGGCATTGGGATGGTTACGGCAAGGGGCACAAAGCCATCGGCACCTCCTGCGCCTACGCGCAAACGGACAAGGACGGCTTCCTGACGGTGGGCCTGTTGTGGACGCCAGGGCTGGCTGTTTATTATTGCAACGGCAAAGAACTCGCGCGGTTGGAGGGCGAGCGCGTGTCCAGTGTCACGTCCGACCTCATGTTTACGCTGCCCGGCGGCGGCTGGGCGCAGCGGCTCATCAGTGATGACGCCATCAGGGAAGGCGACACGGATTTTATCATCGACTACGTGCGCGTGTGGCAGCGCAAGGACTTGGCCTCGGCGGACGACGGTTACTGGAACCCCGACGGCACACCGCGCAAATAATCCACGCCGCAAAACAACCAAGCGCAAAGGGCACATGATGTTCTTTGCGCTTGTTTGCGGTTAATGAACGTCAGCGTGCTGACCTTCAGCGGTCGGAACGGCGACGTGGACATGGGCCTTGGCGCGACCATCGTGCGGAGCACGCAAACAGCCGGCACAGTGGTGGATTAATGCCCGCCTAGCTGTTCACTGTTTCTTTATGTACTGTTTGCTGACGGCCCCGCGCGCGTGGTTGCACCATACAACCATACGGTTGCGTCCCAACAACCCCGTGGCCGCGACCCACAACCGCGCGGTTACGCCGCACAACCGCGCGGCCGCGACCCACAACCCCGTGGCCGTGACCCGCAACCGCGCGGCCGCGACCCACAACCCCGTGGCTGCGACCCGCAACCGCGCGGTTACGCCACGCAACCGCGGAGGCTTGCGCGCCGCGCGATATTTAATAAACAACACCAAACGCTGAAACACCCCGTCATGCCGAGCGAAGTTGCAAAGCAACGCAGTCGCAGCAGCGGGTTGCTCGGGCGCATGGTGCTGACCGTAGCGCTGGGCGGCGGTGGAACCAACCGCTTCCTCGACTGCAACAACTGCGTTGTTGCGCTCGGAATGACGGGGCGTGCTTACGGACGGCATGCTTATTCCATCGATAACGGCGAGGAACCACATTTTTTAGAAGCGGATGGTTTGTTGGATGGTTTGGTAGCCGTTGTCGCTGCGGATTTCGCGGCCGGCGTCGGTGACGCGGCCGTTGGTGGAGGTGGCGCAGGCGGTGAGCAGGGTGAGGGCCAGCGTTAGGAGTAGGAGCAGGGGCGGGTTCATAGGCGGTCAGGTTTTGAATTCGGCGCACAGCAGGCAGACATCGTCGGGGAAGGTCTTTTGGCCGGTGTGGGTTTTGACGGTGTTGAGGACGGCGTCGAGGAAATCGAGGTCGTGCAGGCCGGAGCAGCGTTGGGCCAGGGCGCCCAGGGTGTCGTGGTCGAGATTTTTCACGCCGTCGTCGGTGTCGAGGTCGCAGAGGCCGTCGGTGAACATGAAGAGTTTGTCGCCGGCGGCGCAGTCGGTTTCCATGGTGGGATAGGCGGGGTCTTCAATCATGCCCAGCGGCAGCGAGGTGGCGAAGGGGCGGCCGCCGAGCGGTTCGACGAGGTGGCCGTGCGCGCGGAGGTGCAGCGGTTGCGGATGGCCGGCGTGGGCGAATTTGAGGCGGTGATTGCCGGCGTCAACGGTGACGTAGCAGGCGGTGATGAAGACGGGGGTCGGCAGGTTGCGGAGGAGTTGGTGGAGGCGGTGGTTGAGGCCTTCCAGGAAGAGGGTGGGGCTGTGCGCCTCGGTTTGCATTTCGTCGATGATGATGCGTTGCATGGCGGTGATGAGGGCGGCGTGGACGCCGTGGCCCATGACGTCGCAGAGGATGAGGCCGGCGGAGTGCCGGTTGATGGGGACGAGGCTGAAGAAATCGCCGCCGACCTGGCCGTTGGGGAAGTAGCGGTGGGTGAATTGGACCTGACGGGTGTCACCGGTAGCGCCGGGGGGCAGGACGGGGTTTTCTTGCGGGAGGATGGCGCGCTGGATTTCGGCGGCGAAGCTGAGTTCCTCCTCGATTTGGTTTTGTTTCTCGGCGAGTTGCCGGGCGTATTCGCGGAGTTTTTCGTTGTTGGTGTGCTCGTCGGTGACGTCGCGGGAGATGCCGCAGGTGCCGATGATTTTGCCGTCGGCGTCCTTGAGGGGGATTTTGGTGGTGGTGACCCAGCGGGTGCTGCCGCAGGGGAGGATTTCTTTTTCCAGTTTGGCGACCAGCGGCTGGCCGGTGGTGAGCACCCATTGCTCGTCTTGCAGGGCTTCCTCGGCGTGTTCTTTCAGGAAGAAGTCGAAGTCGGTTTTGCCGAGGCAGAGGGCGGGGTCGTCGGTGCCGAGGTGGTGGGAGCAGGCTTGGTTGACGGAGAGGAAACGTCCGGCCAAGTCTTTGAAATAGACGGGGTCGGGGATGTTGGCCATGAGGGCCGTCAGCATTTGGTGGTCGAAGGGGGAGGATGGCATAGTGGTTGTTTTTCCCCAAAGCATAGCCGCTGACGGTGACTTGGCAAATTAGAAAAATTCAACGCGGGGACGTGGAGCGCGCCGAGTGGTTTGATAAGTTGCAAAACTCTGCTTGCATGGCGGTTTCATTCTGCCACCATTGTCGGCCAATTATGAACGCTGACATTGACCTCTCCCAACTCGACCAGTTCAAAAAATTCACCAAGGTCGTCGCTGACACCGGCGATTTCCAGTCCATCAAGCAGTACGAGCCGCTGGACGCGACCACTAACCCGTCGCTGATATTCAAGGCCGTGCAAAAGGACGAGTACCGCCCGCTGTTGGCGCGGGCCATCAAGGACAATCCCAATGCCGTGCCGTCAGCGGTCATTGACGCGCTGCTCATCCTGTTCGGGCTGGAAATTTTGCGGTTGATTCCGGGCCGCGTCTCGACCGAGGTGGACGCGCGCTTGTCCTTCGACTCCGAGGCCACCATTGAGAAAGCCCGCAAGCTGATTGCCTTGTACGAGAACAACGGCATCGCCCGCGAGCGTATCCTCATCAAAATCGCCTCGACGTGGGAAGGCATCCGCGCCGCCGAGGTGTTGCAACAGGAAGGCATTCGCTGCAACATGACGCTGTTGTTCGCGCTGCCGCAAGCCGTCGCGTGCGCGGAGGCCGGGGCGCAACTCATCTCGCCGTTCGTCGGGCGCATTTACGATTGGTACAAGAAGGCCAACGGGCGCGACTACCAAGGCGCGGAAGACCCCGGCGTGCAGTCGGTCGGCAAGATTTACCATTACTACAAGAAATTCGGCTACGCGACCGAGGTGATGGGCGCGAGCTTCCGCAACACCGGCGAGATTTTGGAACTGGCGGGGTGCGATTTGCTGACCATCAGCCCCAACTTGTTGCAGGAGTTGCGCGACGCGCGCGGGCCGGTGACGCGCAAGCTCGGCGTCGAGACCGCGCGGGCCGCCGACCTTGACCGCATCGCTACCGACGAGAAAAATTTCCGCTTCCTGATGAACGAGGACGCGATGGCCACGGAGAAACTAGCCGAAGGCATCCGCCTGTTCGTCGCCGATACGGTGAAACTGGAACACCTCATCCGCAGCGGGAAATAACACCGTGGACCATGACGCGACCATCAAGCCCGGCTTGGTTTCCGTCACCTTGCGGAAGCTCAGCCCGCCGCAAATCGTCGCGCTCTGCCAACAGGCGGCGCTGACGGGCATCGAGTGGGGTGGGGACCTGCATGTGCCGCACGGGGATTTGGCCGTGGCGCGGCGGGTGCACGACCTCACCGTCAGCGCCGGCCTCGAAATCGCCGCTTACGGCTCCTATTACCGCGTCGGCATCAGCGAGCGCGACGGACTGCCGTTTGAGAAAGTGTTGGCAACCGCCGTCCAGTTGCAAGCGCCGCTGGTGCGGGTCTGGGCGGGGGCCAAGGCGTCCGCTGACGCTGACGAGGCGTATGTTGGCTGGGTCATTGATGAATTGGAACGCGTCGCCGGGCTGGCCGCCGCCGCCGGCATCAAGGTCGCCTGCGAATATCACGCCGGCACGCTGACCGACAGCCTGCGGTCAACGGCAGTGTTGTTGGAAAAAGCGCGGCACCCGAATTTGTGGTTCCTGTGGCAGCCCGCCAACGGCCAGCCGGTGTCGTACAATTTGCAAACGCTGGGGCTGGTGCTGCCGCGTCTGGCGAACGCGCACGTGTTCCACTGGTGGCCCGACGCCTCCACGCGTCACCCGCTGACGGCGGGCGAAGCCGACTGGCGGGAATATCTGCAAATACTCAGGCAAGCCGGCGGCTCGCGTTACGCCCTGCTGGAGTTCGTCAAAGACGACGAGCCGGGGCAACTGCTGCGCGACGCGGCGACTTTGCGGCAGTGGTTGGAGTGATATGGTTTAGCCCTTGCGGGGCACGGCGGAACGCTAAACTACCCCGTCCGCTCCACGGACACCCCTTCACGGCAGGGGAATTTGCTGGTGCTCCGCCCCCGCCACCATCCTCGTCATCCTGAGCGTAGCGCCGTAGGTGCGGAGTCGAAGGAGCGGTGAGGTCAATATCAGCGGATTAGTTGCCGCCAGCCGGTTAGGCAGTGTGCTGGGCCGGTCCTTCGACTGCGCCCTGGCAGGGCTGTGCTCAGGATGACGGGGGACTCGGCCAATGTGATGAGGAATTAACATAATCTCCTGATAAAAAATCCACTTGCCTCTTCCGCCGCGACGGATAGCCTAACTTTCGCGAACTTTCCAAGGCGCTGACGTTGGCCGAGGAACATCAAAAAACCATATTAAACTTCTGGCATGAATATTTTGATTAATTCCGCTCCCGCCGCGAAATACGCCAAGGGACACATCATCGTCACCCTGGGCGACGGCGTGGAAATCAAATTCCCCGTGGCGGGCAACCCGCGCCTCGCGCGCGGCACCGCGGCGCAGTTGAACAATATCGCCATCTCCCCCTACGGCTTGCACTGGGCCGACCTCGACGAGGATTTGTCGTTCAAGGGTCTGCTGGCGGGCGACTACGGGCAAAAGTCTCCTGCATGGAAGAGGAATCAGCGCGCGCCCGAACCAACCCTTTCCCGCCTTTTTCCCGCGTGAGCAAATGGCTTTGCTACGCTGAGAGCCTGTTCATAATCTTTTGAGGAGTAAAACGAGTGGGGCAAGGATGACGAATTGACGGGAAGAGTTGAGGCGGCGCTCGTAGTTTTTCCAGCGGCGGCGATGCTTTTCCAGCCAGGCAAAAGTACGCTCGACAATCCAACGCTTGGGCAACACCACGAACGCCGCTGGTGCCGCCCGCTTACTGGAGCAACATTGGCAACCTCACGGTCGACGCCAGCGGCACCGGCAACCTCGCCATCACCGGCGGCATCGTCACCAGCGCCGAAAGCTACCTCGGCGTCAACAACGGCGCCACCGACATCACCGGCACCTTCGCCACCGTCAACGTCACCGACGTCCCCACCACGCACGACTTTCTCGTCCTCGACGCCTACCGCGCCAACCCGCTCGCCGACCCCGCCGTCTACCGCGACTACGTCCTCGCCGCCGGCCTCGCCTGGAACACCGGCACCGACCGCTCGCACGGCAACTTCACCCTCGGCGCCAACGAAACCTTCACCGTCGACACCAACCTCGCCACCCGCGCCAGCCACGGCGGCGGCGCCGCTTGGGACGGCAAATCGCTGACCGTCACTGCCACCAATGCCGACACCCTCATCCTCTGCGCTACCAACACCCTCGGCGACGTCCGCGTGCGTGGCGGCGATTTGGTCGTCACCGGCAGCACCACCGGCGCGACGGGCGTCATTAGCAGCGTTGCTACCGCCACTATCGGCCCCACCGCCGTCGCCCCGACCATCACCGTCAGTGACGGTGGCTACTGGGGCCTGAACAGCGACCTCACCGTCGGCTTCGCCACCGGCAGCGTCACCGTCACCTCCGGCCTGTGGGAGAACGCCAACCTCTACGTCGGCTACACCGGCACCGGCTTCCTCACCATCGACGGCGGCACGGTCAGCAACAGCGCCAGACTCATCGGCGCGAACAGCGGCGCCAGCGGCGGCCTCTAGAGCACCACCGGCCACATGACCGTCGGCGGCGTCGGCACCGCCAGCCTCGCCGTCAGCGAGAGCGTCAGCGTCACCGGCACTTACTTCCAGAACACCGTCAACAGCACGTTGACCCTGACCCTTGCCGGCACCCTCAACTCGCGCGCCGCCTTCCTCACCGCCGGCGGCATCCTCATCCTCAGCGGCACCGGCATCACCGTCAGCGGCACCAACACCGCCTTCGCCGGCACGTGGAACATCACCGGCAGCGGCACCGTCAAGGCCGAGGAAAATCTCGGCACTGACAGCGCGGTTGAATTGGCCGCCACCGGCGCGCTGACGCTGACCGGCGCCGCGTGGAACTTCAACCACGCCCTCACCGGCAGCGGCGCCTTGGTCGTGAGCCTGGATGCCGCCACCGACGCCTTCAATTTCGGCGCCGACACCGGCACCGCCTTCGAGGGCACGCTGACGCTGACCAGCGGCAGTTACCACCTCAGCGACCCCGCCAGCGCCAACCTGACCGCGCTCGCCCGCGCCACGCTGACGCTGGACGGCGGCCTGGTCACCCTCGGCGCCGCCGACGGGCTGGCCGTCGGCAACCTGACCCTGCGCGGCGGCACCTTTAACACCGTCATGGCCACGCCGAACACCGTCCACACGCTGACCGTCACCACCCTGTCCGTCGCCGGCGGCGCCGCCACCGTGGTCAACCTCGACGGCGCGCCACTGGCCGCCCCGGCGCCGCTGCCGCCGACCGGCAACCTCATCGACCAGGCCAACGTCGGCAACGCCGGCATCCAGGTCGTCGCCGCGACCAACGTCGACCAGGCCGGCGCGCACCTGGCGCTGACGCTGGACGGCGCCGCGCCCGCGCGCCAGACCTTCACCGTCAGCGACGGCGCCGGCCACGCGGTCGGGGCGACCTACGAATACACCGCCGTCACCAGCGGCGGCGCCGAGCATCCGGCCGGCGCCGGCCTGTATGTGGATTACCTGTTGCGGGAATTGGAGACGCGCGGCGACCTGCTGCTGGACACCGCCGGCGCGACTTACTCGACCTTCGGCGCGGCCGTCACCGGCAGCGGCAACGTGGAGTTCAACGCCCGCGCCGGCACGCTGGCGCTGACCGGCAGCAACAGTTACACCGGCGCCACCAAGTTGGCCGGCGGCACGCTGCAAGTTGACACCGCCAACCCGCTGTTCGCCGCGAGCGGCGCGCTGGCCATCGACGTCGACGCGACGCTGGACCTCAACGGCCACGACCTGCAAGTGAACAACCTGACCGGCGCGGGCCTGGCGAATTTCGTCGACGCCACGCTGACCGTGACCAGCACCGTTGACACCGTCTTCACCGGCACGCTCAACGGCGGCGTGTTGGCCAAGACCGGCGCCGCGCAACTCGACGCTGACAGTGCGACCGCCGCGCTGACGCAGGTGCAGGTCGCCGCCGGCGAGCTGAAACTCGGCGCCGACGCCACCGTCAGCGGCGGCGGCGATGAGCCGGCGGTGTTGCTCACCGGCGGCACGGCGACGTTCAACGGCAGCCACTTGACCACCGACAGCGGCACACTCATCGCGGCGCGCGACACCGCGACGGTGAACCTGATTGACCTGACCGTCAGCGCCACGTCGCCCGGCGCGAGCTTGATACGGGTTGAAGAAGGCACGCTGACGGTGAACTTGAACCGCAGCGCCGCCACCGGTGACCTCAGCGTGGCCGGCGGCGCCAGCGGCCGGGTGACCCTCAGCGGCAACAGCGCGTTGACCGGCCGCCTGGACGCGGTGGAGGTCGTCATCGACACGACCAGCCAGCTGAACCTCACCGGCGACTCCTCGCTCACCGGCCTGGCCAACAACGGCATGGTGGAGTTCGTCACCGACGGCGGCTACAAGACGCTGACGCTGACTAACCTGACCGGCAACGGCACCTTCAGCCTGAACGTCAGCGTCAAGGAATTGGTCACCGACTACGTGACCGTCAGCGGCGCGGCCAGTGGCGACCACCAGGTCATCATCAAGCGCGACGCCGCCGACCTGGACGCCTCCGTCACCCATCTTGAACTGGCGATGTTCGGCATCGACCCCGCCCTCAGCGACGCGACCTTCCACGGCGAGACCGATATCGGCACGCGCGTCGCCAGCCTGCAACTCGGCGATTTGTCCGGCCAACACCTCGACCAATGGTTCCTGGTCTTGAACAGCGGCGACAGCAACGCCAGGCACGGCATCCTGGCCAGCGCCGCGATGCGCGAGCTGGCCTGGTTCGCCAACGACACGCTGGTGAAACGCCTGGGCGAGTTGCGCCTGGGCAGCGCCCGCAGCCACGCCAACCGCAGCCTCGGCACCGGCCACGACTGGGACGTGTGGGTGCGCGGTTACGGCGCGCAAACCGACGTCGGCGGCGCCGTCAGCGGGCACCGCTTCAAACTCACCAGCCACGGCTCCGACCTCGGCACGGACAAGGTGTGGCTGCTGGACCGGCGCAACACCGTGTTCACCGGCGTGTTCGGCGGCTACGACAAGACCGAC
>JAISCS010000094.1 GCA_031265365.1 Verrucomicrobiales bacterium | reverse complement strand
AACAGCGACTCCACCGTCCATTCCAGGAAATTCTGCGCGCCAACGGGCACCAGCGCGAGCCGGCGGGTGGCGATTTGCACAAACCCGACCACCAGCGCGACGGCGACGACGGCGCTGACAGTGGAGTTGGTAATCCACGCCCCCAAACCCACCGCCTCCGCCGTGGGGCTGACTGATGCGAGCAACATAACCAGCCGGAAATAATCGTCCCTCTTCCCCCGTTAGGCAAGCAAAAGTTGGGCCAGCCCGCCGAATTAAATTTCATGACCGGCCAAAACTTGCTAAAAATTCACGTCTTGAACACCATCGTCAGCGGCAAGTTGTTGCGTTTGTACGCCATCGGGCTGGCGCTGACCGTCAGCGCGGCGGGGTTGGTGCTGCACTCGCTCGGCGTCACCGCCGGCGGCGAGCGTTACGCTGGCGGGGTCATCGCGCGCTTGCTGCCAAAGAAAAACCCCGCCGCCCCGCCCGTCGCGCTGGTCACCATCCGCGACCTCGGCAAGCAGGGCTGGCCGTGGCCGAACCTCGACTACGCCGTGTTCCTCAGCGCCATCGCCGAGTTCAAGCCCGCCGTCGTCGCCCTCGCCGTCCCGCTGGAAGCAGGCGTGGCCGATTACCAAATCTACGACGCGCAACTCGCCAAGCAACTCCACCGCTTCGAGCGTGTCACGCTGCTGCCCGGCGCGCCCGCCGCAATCGCCGCCGCCGCCAAGTCCGCGCCCGCGCCGCTGTTGCCGGACGCTGACGGTGAGGTGCGCCGCGTCCCGCTCATCGTCAGCGCCGGCGGCCAGGTCATCCCCGCCTTCGTCCTGCAAACTTACCTGCAATACCTCGGCGCCGACTGGCAAAAATCCATCGTCACCGCCGGCGCCATCGTCCTGCGCGACGCCGCCGGTCGTGACCTCGCGCGCATCCCCGTTGACCGCGACGGTTGCCTGCGGCTGCACGGCGCGGGCCAAGTCCAGGCCGCCGAGTTCTACCAACTGGTCATCTCCGCCGAGCAACTTCGCAACAACCTCGCGCCCATCCTCGACCCCGCCATCGTCAGCGGCAAAATCCTGCTCGTCGGCGCGGAAGCCGCCGGCGCGTTCCAGCCCGTCAACCGCGGCGGCCCCGCCCCCGTCCGCCTGCTGTACCAAGCGCTGAACGATTTGTTCGCCGCCGACTTCACCCGCCCCGTGTCGGACGAGTGGCTGCTCGCCGCGCTGCTGCTGACCACGCTGACCGCGAGCCAGCTGGCGTTGTTAAAAAACCCCGGCGTCAGCGCCGCCCTCGCGCTGCTGATGTTGTGCGTCATCGTGACCGTCAGCGTCTGGCTGCTCACCGAGCGCCAACTCAGCGCGCCAATCGTCACCCTCAGCGTCGGCATCGTCTTAACCTGGGCGCTGGCGGTCGCGTTCAAAACCCTCGCGCAAAGCCGCCAAGCCGCGAAGAATTAAAAAAACTTAACGTCTTGGCGGCTTTGCGCGAAACCTGAATCTTGCTTTTTCCCCGCGCGCTTGCATAATCGCCAGCCATGAGAATATTAATCACCGGCGGCGCGGGCTTCCTCGGCTCGCACCTTTGCGACAAACTCATCAACCAAGGGCACGAGTTGATTTGCCTCGACAACTTCTTCACCGGTCGCAAACAAAACATCGCCCACCTGCTCGGTCACCCGCGCTTCGAACTGGCGCGCCATGATGTCATTGACCCGTTCAAGTTCGAGGTGGACCAAATCTACAACCTCGCCTGCCCCGCCTCGCCGCCCCATTACCAATACAACCCCATCAAGACCGTCAAAACCTCCGTCATCGGCGCCGTCAACTGCCTCGGCCTCGCCAAGCGCGTCAAGGCCCGCGTCTTCCAGGCCAGCACCAGCGAGGTGTACGGCGACCCCGCCGTGCACCCGCAGCCCGAAAGCTACTGGGGCAACGTCAACCCCATCGGCCGCCGCTCCTGCTACGACGAGGGCAAGCGTTGCGCCGAGACACTGTTCTTCGACTACCACCGCGAAAACAAAGTCGACATCCGCATCGTCCGCATCTTCAACACCTACGGTCCGCGCATGAACCCCGACGACGGGCGCGTGGTCTCCAACTTCATCGTCCAAGCCCTGCGCGGCGAGGACCTCACCGTGTACGGCGACGGCCAGCAGACGCGCTCGTTCTGTTACGTGGACGACCTCATCGACGGCTTCGTCCGCCTGATGAATCAGACCGGCACCGTCGGCCCCGTCAACCTCGGCAACCCCGGCGAGTTCACCATGCTGCAACTCGCCGAGCTGGTGCTGAAACAAGTCGGCGGCAACAGCAAAATCGTCCACCAAGAACTCCCCGCCGACGACCCCAAGCAACGCCGCCCCGACATCACCCTGGCGAAGAAATACCTCGGCGGCTGGGAGCCGAGGGTGCCGTTGGAAGAGGGTCTGAAACACACCATCGCCTATTTCAAAACGCAGGTGTGAAAGCCAGCCGGTGTGACCGGATTCTTCCCGTCCTCGCGTCCTTATGACCGAAGTCACCCGTGGAAAGGGGATTAACCGTAGGCGCGATTTTGCAACCGTCGCAAAGCCCTCCCGCAAGTGGCAGCGGCGTTTTGCAACCGTCGCAAAGCCCTCCCGCAAGTGGCGGCGGCATTTTGCAACCGTCGCAAAGCCCTCCCACAAGTGGTGGCGACGCTTTGCAACCGTTGCAGACCTCTCCCGCAAGTGGTGGCGACGCTTTGCAACCGTTGTGGAGGGGGGGGCACAGCGTTATTGAGACTGGACGACAACCACAAAAACATCAGCAACTCGTTGATTTATCGACTATTGAGTTGATTTTTACGGCTCGCACCGTTTTTAATGTGAAGGGATGGCTGCTAGGGTCGGATGTTTTAGTGTGGTTCTATCCCGTGAACAGTGGAATTTAATTCCCCTTCCGTGAAGGGGTGG
>JAISCS010000084.1 GCA_031265365.1 Verrucomicrobiales bacterium | reverse complement strand
AGCGTGTCGCGGAGATGCTCGGCGTATTTGTAGTGCGCGCCGAGGCCGGTGCGGAGTTCGGCTTCGTAGATGAATTTGTCGGCGGTGGTGGTGTGCTCGAACGGGTATTGCGTGCCGAGGACGGTCCAGTAAATATACGCTGGGTCGCCGGCTTTGAGTTTTTCCAAGCCGCTGACGGTCGCGCGCAGGCCGGTGGACAGGTTCAGCGTCAACGCCGGGTCGGCGGCGGCGGGGATTTGGTCTTGCGCGCCGTAAAAGCCGCGTGGCGTCAGCGGGCAATATTTCGCGCCGGTGCGGTGGCGGTTGAGGTCGCGGATTTCGGCGAGGGCGACGGCTTCCCAGCCGAAACGGACGGCAGTGCGTTGCAAATCCTCGCCGAGCCAGGCGTAACGGTTTTCGTGACGGGCGAGGGCGGCGGCGATGGCGTCACCGTCAGCGTCGCGCGGCGGGAAAATTTCCAAGCGGGCGTTGGCGGGATGCGGGCGGCCGGCGGTTTGCAAATACGCGCCGGGCAAGGTTTGTGCCAGCCGTTGCGCGCGGCGGAAACTCTCGGCGATGCCGCCGGCGGTGTAGTCCCGCGCCACGGCATGACGCGACAGACGCGGGGCGCACAGGCCCAGCTCGCCGACGATGAGCCGGCCCAGTTGGTTAGGCTCCGGCAGCGGGTGCGCCAGCAGATTTTGGCACAGCGCCACCCACGCGCGCGCGGACATGACCAGCATGACGTTGGTCTTCGCGGCGACGGGCAGGTAATAGCGCGCGCGGTCGAAGGCGAAGTTGCGCCTCATGCGGGCGAGTTTTTTTTGCCCCTTGGCGGACTGGTCGGCCAGGACTTCGCGCGGGATACGCATGACGCCCGGGTCGCTGACGGCCAGCGCGTCCCAGATGGCGAGGCATTGGCGGTACGCGGCGAAACAATCCGCCATCAGCGCGCGCCACTCGGCTTGGTCAGCGTCAGCGATGCCCAATTCATCGGGCGCTAACAATGAATCCGCCGACAGGCCAAGGTATCGCGTCGAGGATTCCTGCCCGCCTGCCACGGGGCACAGCGACCAGACGTGGTACGCCAGCCACAGCGACAGGTCATCCATGAACATCGCCACCGGCGCCATGTCGGCGATGGATTGGTGGCCGTAGTCGAGCATCTTGAAAATGCCGTCGACGGATTGGTCAAGGTTGGCGGGGTCAATCTTGGCGAGGATGCTGGCGAGGCCCTCGTTGTTGCGCGAGTAACGCGCGCCGCTGGCGGCGAGCAGTTCGGGCGTCAGCGCGGGGCGGCCCTGCGCGGCGGCGGCTTCCGTGGGGCGAAGGGCGACATGAGTGACTTTCATGCTGAACAAATTAGCCGCAAAAAAACGCATGGAAACCTAAAAACTTGGATGAAAAAACTCGCGCAAAGACGCCAAGCCGCGAAGTTAATTCAAAAAAATTTTGCGGCTTGGCGTCTTTGCGCGAGATGCTTCGGATTCTGGTTGAGTTTTGGCCGCTGACGGTGAGAATGGTCGGGGCTTATGAACGAAATTGAATTGGAGGAAAATCTGGCGCGGGTGCGGGCGGTCATCACGGACGCCGCCGCGCGCGCGGAGCGCGACCCGCTGACGGTGCGGCTGGTGCCCGCGTCGAAACATGTCCCGCCGGAGACGCTGCGGCTGGCCTACGGCGCGGGGCTGCGCGTGTTCGGCGAGAATCGCGTGCAGGAGGCGAGGGCGAAACAGCCGCTGTTGCCCGCTGACATTGAGTGGCATTTCATCGGCGGTTTGCAAAAGAACAAGGCGCGCGACGCGACGCGGCTGTTCGCGTTGATTCATTCGGTGGACTCGGTGGAACTGGCGCAAGAGCTTGACCGGCGCGCGCGCGAGGCGGGCAAGGTACAGCGCGTGTTGATTGAGGTCAACGTCGGCGGCGAGGCGTCCAAGCATGGGGCGTCACCGCCAGCGGTGCCGGCGCTGGCGGACGCGATTTTCGCCTGCGACAATCTGGAGTTGCGAGGCTTGATGACCGTCGCGCCGTTTTGCGAGGAAGTGAGCAAGGTGCGACCGTTTTTCCGCCGGTTGCGGGAGCTTCGGGATGACTTGGAGCGGGACGCCGGCGCGAAGTTTCCCGAATTGTCAATGGGCATGAGCCACGATTTCGCCGCCGCCGTTGAGGAGGGCGCGACCATTGTGCGCGTGGGCACGGCGTTGTTCGGCGCGCGGCACGATAAAAAGGCAGAGGCAAATTAGCGAAAATGAACCGCACGCTGCCACGGGAGTTTTATTTGCGCGACGACGTGACGCGGATTGCGCGTGAGTTGTTGGGCAAGACGCTGGTCACGGATTTTCGCGGGTCACTGACAGCGGGTCGCATTGTCGAGACCGAGGCGTATTGCGGCGTCAACGACCGCGCCTGCCACGCCAACAACGGTCGTCGCACCAAGCGCAACGAGGTGATGTATGGCGCCGGCGGTTACGCTTACGTTTACTTGTGCTACGGGTTGCATCATTTGTTCAACGTTGTTACCAACGTCAGCGGGCGCGCCGACGCCGTGCTCGTCCGCGCCGTCGAGCCGCTGGACGGGCTGGCGGCGATGTTGCGCCGCCGCCGCATGTCAGCGTCAGCGCCGCGCCTGACCGCCGGCCCCGCGACGCTGACGATGGCGCTGGGCATCACCACGCGGCACAACGGCAGCGACTTGCTGGCCTCGCGCATCCGCGTGGAGGAACGCGGCTTCACGGTCGCTGACGGTGACATCCTCGCCACCCCGCGCGTCGGCGTCGCCTACGCGGGCGATGACGCGGTGCGCCCGTGGCGGTTTCGTCTCAAGGGTAATCCGTGGACCAGCCCGGCGGCGTGAGGCGGAAAAAAGCATAATTAGAACCTATCCGAATAACGCGCTTTTCCTTCTTCCCTCGTCATCCTGAGCGGAGCGGGGGGGGGGCGGAGGGGGGGGGGCGGGGGGGGGGGCGGGGGGGGGGTAGGGGGGGGGCAGGCAGTCGCCGAGCGTGG
>JAISCS010000066.1 GCA_031265365.1 Verrucomicrobiales bacterium | reverse complement strand
TTCCTCGCTGTTAGCAGTGGCAGCGCTGACGCCGGCCTCCCTCCACCGCCCATGCCCCTGCGTGAGCTAATTCCCCTTCCGTGAAGGGGTGGCCGCAGAGCGGACGGGGTAGTTCAGCGTTAACAGGAACCTCGCCCCAACCGCTGAACTACCCCGGCGCTCCGCGCCACCCCTTCACGGAAGGGGAATTTGCTCGCGCTGAACCAACTCCTCCACCAACACCTCCAGCCGGCTCTTCGACGCCTCCAAGTCCACCGTCCAGCCCGCCGCGCGCGCGGCGGCGCTGGTCACGCGTCCGAGACTGGCAATCTTCAACCCCGCCGGCAGCTCACCGCCGGCGACCGCGCGGAATTGCCGCGCCGACGACGCGCTGCAAAAAATCACCCAGTCCGGCGGCGCGGCGAACAGCAACTCGTGGTAACGCCCCGCCGCCCCCGGCGCCGCCGTGGTTTCATACACCGTCAGCGGGTCCACCGGCCAGCCGATGCGCGCCAGCCGCGCCACCACCGAGTCCCGTGCCAGATTCCCGCGCACGTGCAGCACCCGCCGACCGTCAGCGGCGGCGTCCGGCCACTCCGCGCACAACGCCTCCGCCGTGTACACCGTCGGCGTGAAATCCACCCGCAGCCCCAGCGCCCGCAGCCGCGCCCGCGTCGCCGCGCCCACCGCCGCGATTTTCACCCCGCCCAACTCGCGGATGTCACGGTCGGCGTGCCAGTGCCGGAAAAAATATTCCACCCCGTTCGGACTCGTGAAAACCAGCCACCGGTAGGCCGCTGATAATGAGACCGGCAGCGTCACCGGCAGCGGCTTGAGTTCAATCATCGGCAACTCCACCACGTCCGCGCCGCGCGCTTCCAGCAGCCGCCGCAACGCGCCGTTCTGTTCCCGCGTCCGCGTAATCAGGCAGCGGCGACCGCTCAGCGGCCCCGGCTTGAACCAGTCCAGCCGCCCCGCCAGCGCCGCCACGTCGCCGATGATGATGACCGCCGGCGACGACAATTTCGCGGCGCTGACCGTCGGCGGCAGGTCGCGCAACGCCGCCGTCACCACGCGCTGCGCGGGCCGCGTGCCCCATTGCACCGCCGCCGACGGTGTCGCCGGGTCCTTGCCCGCCGCCAGCAGCGCGCTGACGATGGCGGGCAATTTTCGCACGCCCATGTAAATCACCAGCGTCGTCTCGCGCAACGCCGCCAGCGCCGCCCAGTCCACGCGCCCGCTCTCCATCGGGCAATCGTGCCCCGTCACCAGCACCACCGCGCCCGCGTGCCCGCGCAACGTCACGGGGATGCCCGCGAACGCCGCCGCCGCGAGGCCGGATGTCACGCCCGGAATCACCTCGAACCGCAACCCCGCCGCCGCCAGCGCCCCGGCCTCCTCCCCGCCGCGCCCCAGCACAAACGGGTCGCCGCCCTTGAGCCGCACGACCGCCTTGCCGCTGCCGGTCAAGTCAACCAGCAACCGGTTGATGTCCGCCTGCCGCCACTCGTGCCGCCCCGCCCGTTTGCCGACGTAAACCCGCTCCGCTGACGGTGGCGCGTACGACAGCACCGCCTCATTGATGAGATTGTCATAGACAACGACCTCCGCCCGGCGCAACACCTCCACCGCGCGCACCGTCAGCAAGCCCGGATGACCCGGCCCGCCGCCGGTGAGGTAACAAATGCCCGGTTGGTTCATAAAAACAGAAGAGTGTTAGGATAACACAAGTCGGTGCCGATGACCACCCGGCATTTCAATTCCCCTTCGCGGAAGGGGAATTTGCTCGCGCGGGGGCATGTCCGGTGAGGTTGTCTCGGCGACAACGTAAAAAATTCCCCTCTCGCAGAGGGGTGGCGGCGCGAGCCGACGGGGTGTTTCAGCGTTAAAGGGAATACCGTACACAACGCTAAAACACCCCGCCCTGTCGGGCACCCCTCTACGAGAGGGGACTTAAGCGGGCAAATATTTTCAGGTCGGTGAAAATAATTCCTTGACCGCAACATGAACGTGCCATAAATTCACCATATGAACCACGCTGGTTACAAGCAATCGCCACCGCTGATATATGCAGCGCGTTCTGGCGTTCTGGCGTTCTGGCGTTCTGGCGTTCTGGCGTTCTGGCGTTCTGGCGTTCTGGCGTTCTGGCGTTCTAAATAATTCCGCGCAATCAGAGTTTCCCCTTTTTTTCAAACCCATTTTAACGCGCCGCCTCATGGTGAGGTTGGCGCGTTTTTGCATGCAGTCAATCCAACCGGAGAAGTAGTTATGAAAGTAGCAACGAGGTATCAATTCAAACAGGCCCTGACAGCAGGACGCGGGGCGCTTTTAATCATTGGCTTGCTGGTCACGGTCAGCGGCGCGCAAGCGCAATGGAAGTGGGACGCGACCACCACCGAAATCAGCGACGCGGAGAACTGGGTTAGTGGTAGCATAAACTTCCACTTCTACTACACCGGCCCGGAAATCACTTACAACATCGAGGATGTGCCGGCATTCTCCAGCCAGACCATCAGCGGTGTTGACTTTTCCGGCATTTCCGACACCAACAGCTTGTCTGGGTACCGCATCAGCGGCGACGGCTTGGCCAGCAACACGTGGATTGCCGCAGCCAACGTCAGCGGCTCCACCTTGACTATCAACCGTACGGTGCAAACTACAACCGCCACCGGGGGAGAATACACCTTGAGCAATTACGGCGCGAACCTCAACCTCTCCTCGCTGACGTTCAAGGAAGGCGCGACGGTGCTCAACACCGGCACCTACGACGCGCGGCAAATGATTCTCGGCACACTCATCACCGGCAGCGGCATCGCCCCCGGCACCTACGTCACCGGCGTCAACAACAGCGGGCAAATCACCATCAGCCAGGCCACCACCGCCGCCAGCGACGGCGCCTACACCGTCGCCGGCCTGCGCTCCTACGGCAAAGAGCTTGGCGATGCCAACAGAAAATTGTATTACACCGGCACGCTGGAGGTGCCCAAGAATTTGTCCTACATCAACACTTACCACAACATTGCCTACATCGAAGGGAAAGCCAATTCCAAGCTCGTGTTCACCGACCCGGACGCCAAATTCATCCTCGTCAACGCCGCCAACAGCGATACCTCCTTCTACGTCACCGGCACGTTGGAATTCAAGGGCAACGCCACCTTTGCCGTCAACTACGGCTTGCAGCCGGCTAACAGTGGCAACGCCATCAATGTCAACGCGAAGAACGTTAACATGAACCTCAGCCTGTGGCTCAATGCCACCACGGATGTGCAGGGCGATTTCACCAAACTTGGCGTGGGCTCCATCCAGCTGCGCGGCGGCGCCAGCGACAGCATCGTCTTGCACGACGGCAAGGTCAACATCCTTGACGGCACGATGCAACTGGGCTACATCAGCGGCGTCGCGCTCACTTCCGCGCGCATCCAGGGCGCCAGTGAAATCAACCTTGCCAAAGCGCAGTGGACCACCCAACCCTTCTCATGGCTTTTCCTCGCCGCCACCGAGGTAAGCCCTCTGCAAGACGCCGATGTCAATCTCGTGGACCCAAAGACACGCATCAATCTGTTCAACGGACGTATCAGTTTCCAGGGCAGCGGCACCAAGAACATCTCCGGGCAGAGCCTCGGCGATGTATATTTGAAGAGCGGTCGCAGCGCCATTGATTTCATGGCTTGGGGTAACAATGTCCAGGGTTTCACGGTGACGCTTAACTCCCTCAACCAGCAAAACGGCGCCACCGTCGGCTTCGCGGGGCTGAACAACACCTTCGCCGCCAGCGCCACCACGGGACGGATTATGGTAACCAACGACGCCAACATTGTCAGCGGCTTGGTCGGCGGCGTTTCCGGCACCAACTACGGTGCGAAGAATATTCAAATCCTGCCTTGGGCCACCGCCAACCCCGCCACGACCAACCAAAACTGGGACGGCAGCACCGCCGAGTTCGTGACGTATCACAGTGGCAGCGAGTTCGGGTTTCGGTACCTTGCGGCGAATGAATATTACGCCGGTCTCGCCGACGCCGCCGCCGATGACAATGTACGCGTGACCACCGCCACCACGCTCAGTGGCACGACGCAAACCATCAACGCGTTGAGGAGCACCGCCAACCTCACCCTCAACAGCAGTACGCTGACCGTGACCAGCGGCCTGTTGTTCAGCGGCAACGACTACAACGGCACCGGTGGGGTCATTGACTCAGGCACCCGCGCTTTTTACCTCCTCGGTGGCAACTTCGGCGCTAACATCACGCTGAAAAACAGCGTCAGCGGCTCCGCCGTCGGGCTGGTCGCGTCCGGCAACGGCATCACTATCGGCGGCACAAGCGCGCTGGGCGGCAGCGTGCGGGTGGAGAACGCGCAGTTGTTGTTGAGCGGCAGCAAAGCGTTGTCGGCGGACAACGATGTGCGGCTGGATGTCGGCGCGCGCCTGAACGTCAACGCGAGCGTGACTACCGGCGGATTGTCCGGCATCGGCGTGGTGCTGTTCAACAACCAGGCATACAAACTCGGCATCGGCGGCGCGCCCACCGCAGCCGACAACGCCGGCTGGATTACGGTGCATGACGGCTCGTTCATCGCCCCCGGTGATGTGGACGGCCCGCTGCAAGCTGGCGCGCTGTACCTCGGCAGCAACATCGCAGGCGTGAAGTTCGATGCCGGCGCCTCGCTGATACTGAACATCGCTGACGCTGACACGAGCAGTATGTTGAGCGTGTACACGGCCGAAGTTTCCGCTTTTCAAAACAAGCTGGCGCCGACGCTGGATTTTGCGGACGGGGCGATTTTGCAATTTAACTTTTTGGACGACTACGCCCCCGACGAGGGTTCATGGCTGATTGCCAGCGGGTTTGGTCAAATTGCGGAATTTGACAGTTCCAAACTCATCCTGAAAAACGGCGATGAAGTGAGCGATTTGTTCACCCTGAGCGTGGCGGGCAACGACCTGTTCGTCAACTACCTCATCCCCGAACCGTCAACGTGGGCGCTGCTGCTCACCGGCGCCGCGCTGCTGGTGACCTTGCGCCGCCGCCGCTGACGGTGAACCCTCCACGCCAGTTAATTCCCCTCTCGCAGAGGGGTGGCGGCGGAGCCGACGGGGTGTTTCAGTGTTCCGCCGTGCCCCGCAGGGGTTGAACCATGAATATTCATGGTGGTTCCTCGCTGTTAGCAGTGGCAACGCTGACGCCGGCCTCCCTCACCGCCTCGGCCTTCTGCGCCAGCAAATTCCCCTTCCGTGAAGGGGTGGCCGCGGAGCGGACGGGGTAGTTCAGCGTTTACAGGAACCTCGCCCCAAACGCTGAACTACCCCGGCGCTCCGCGCCACCCCTTCACGGAAGGGGAATTATGCTCCGCTTACCTCACGCCACTGCCATTCCTCTGTTCACGGGATAGAACCAATAATGTGTTGCGGAAACAAATTATTCCTCGCATTCACGCCGCGCTTCGCTAACTTCAGTGCCTTATGAATATTGCCATTGAGGAAGTCTCCGCTTGCCGCCGCCGCCTCCGCATTGAGGTGCCCGCTGACCGCGTCGCCGCGGAAGTCAGCCGCGTCACCGCCGATTTTCAAAGAAACGCCCAAATCAAGGGTTTCCGCGCGGGCAAGGCGCCGCGCTCCGTCATTGAAAAACGTTACGCCAAGGACATCGAGGAAGAGGTCAAGCGCGCGCTCATCCCGAAGGCGTTCCGTGAGGCGGTTGACCTGAAAAAGTTGAAGGTCTCCACGACGCTCAATTTGGAAGAGGTCAATTTCGTCCCCGGGGTCAGCTTCAGCTTCTCGGCGCTGGTGGATGTGGAGCCGGAGTTTGTGTTGCCGGAGTACAAGGGGCTGAGGGTCAAGAAATTCGACGCCACCGTCAGCGATGCGGAGGTGAGCGAAATCATTGACCGGCTGCGGCAGCAGATGGCGGATTACAAAACCGTGGAGGGCCGCGCCATTCAGGAGAACGACCTCGCGGTGGTCACTTACGAGGGTAAGCTCGATGGTAAGTCGCTGGTGGACTTGCTGCCGAACGCGAGGCATTTGGCCAAGAACGAAAAGTTCTGGGTGATGGTGAAGGACGACAACTTCCTGCCCGGCTTCGCCAAACAACTCGTCGGCGCGAACGCCGGCGACCAGCGTGCCGTCAGCGTCATTTTCCCCGCCGACTTTTCGCAGGAGGACTTGCGCGGTCAGACCGCGGTGTATGACGTGAAGATTGACGAAATCAAGGAAACCGTGCTGCCGGAGTTCAACGATGAGTTCGCGCGGAACATCGCCAAGACCACGGCGGCGGAGTTGCGGCAGCGGGTCACGGAGAATTTGAAATTGCAAAAGGAGCAGCAGGCGCGCGACGACCACACCCGGCAGTTGTTGGAGCAACTGAGCGGCTCAGCCAATTTTGACGTGCCGGAGTCGTCGGTGCAAAGCCAGACGCGCAACTTGATTTACGACATCGTGCGCGAGAACGAGCGGCGCGGCATCTCACGCGATGTGCTGGAGGAGAAGAAGCGGGACATTTTCACCAACGCGCAGAGCACCGCGCAGGGGCAGGTCAAGCTGAGCTTCATCCTCGGCAAAATCGCGGCGGCGGAGCAGCTTGGCGTCACCAACGACGAATTGGCCGGCGAGGTCGGCCGCATCGCCATGCAGCAGAACACGCCGGTGAAGAAACTTATCAAGCAGTTGCAGGAGAACGACGGCCTCGAAAGCATCCGCGAGAGCTTGCTCAGCCGCAAGGCCGTCGAGTTCCTGCTGCAAGCGGCGGTAATCGAGTAATCGCAACCGCGAATGGACCCGAATGAACCTGAATTATGAAAGTGCGGCGATTAGTGTTCATTCGGGTTCATTCGTGGTTTAATTAAAATTATGACACAAAACAACTATGTCTTGCCAAAGGTCGTCGAGCAAACGGGGCGCGGCACCGAAACTTGGGACGTGTTCTCGCGTCTGCTGAAGGACCGCGTGATTTTCATCGGCTCGCCGATTGACGATTTCGTCGCCAACGCCGTCACCGCGCAGTTGCTTTTCCTGCAAATGGAGGACGCGAAGAAGGACGTGCATATTTACATCCACTCGCCCGGCGGGTATGTCACGGCGGGCATGGCGATTTACGACACGATGCAGTATGTGACGTGCGACATCGCGACGTATTGCATCGGGCAGGCGGCGAGCATGGGCGCGGTGCTGCTGGCGGCGGGGACGCGGGGCAAGCGTTACGCCCTGCCGAACGCGCGCATCATGATTCACCAGCCGCTCGGCGGCGCGCAAGGCATGGCGACGGACATCAACATCCAGGCGCAGGAGATTTTGCGGACGAAGCGCACGATAAATGAAATCCTGGCGCGGCACACCGGCCAAAGTTTCGCGCAAGTGGAGAAGGACACCGACCGCGACCGTTTCATGTCCGCGGACGACGCGAAGAACTACGGCATCATCGACCACGTGGTCGTTTCCAAGAAACAAGTGCCGCCGCCGCAGGGGTGAACCACCATGTTCGCGCGGAGCCGCTGGGCCGCGGAGAATTTATTAAAATAAAAAACTCCGCGGCTCAGCGTTTAGTGGTCATTAACCGTTGACGATTTGGCCGGCACCGTCAGCGTGCCGCTGGTGACGCCGAGTTGGTCGTGGGTTTTCAACCGGGCGGACAGTGTGCCGGCGGCCAGGTTGCCCGCCATTAATTCCTGATAGGCGCTGATGATGAGGCGGGCGTCGGCGGCGTTTTCGTCAAGCAACTCCACGCGGTAACGGCGCAGGCCGGCGCGCTGAAATTGCTCGTAAAACGCCGCGCCGCTTTGCGCCCGCTGGTGAAACACGGTGTTGCGGCAGCCGACGTCGGCCTTGACCGGATGCCCGGCGCCGGCGCGGTCGCGCAGCCGCAGCGTGTGTCGCTCGCACGGGCGCCCGCAGGTTTTGAAATCGCCGGCGCCGGTCAGGAACGCGGCGAAGAGGCAGTGCTCCATGTGAAACATCGGCAGGTGCTGGTGCAGCGTCAACTCGAACCAACGCGGCGGCGCGGCCAGCAGCAGCGCGGTGACTTGCGCGGCGTCGAGGTCGTAGCTGACGGTCAGCCATTCCAAGCCCTCGCGCATGAGCAAGTCCGCCGTCAGCGGGTTGGCGACGTTCAGCGAGAAATCGCCGGCCTTGCGTAGCGGCGCGTCCTTGAACCACGACAGCGCGCCGAGGTTGCGAATGAGCACGCCGTCGGGCGCGGCGCCGGCGATGAGCCTGAAGATGCCGTGCTCGCCCGCCTTTTGAATGCGCGGCGTGGCGAGGTACACGCTGGCGTTGACGAGTTTGCCGGCGCGGACTTGCGCGACCGCGTCGCGGTAACGGCGGGGGTCTTCAAAATCAAGGTAAAGCCGGCGGATGCCGCAATCCAGCGCGGCGTCAATCTGCGCGGCGGCGCGGCAGGTCACCGCCAGCGTCGGGAGAATGTCTTGCGCGTCCTCGCGGCTCCGTGCGAGTAATTCCGCCAGTCGCGGCCGCGCGCTGACGGTGACGGGCACCGGCGACGGCGCGGCGTCCAGCGCGACCACCATCGCGCGGCGCAAGCGGTTCAATTCGCTGACGGGCAGAATCAAATTGCCCGGCGCGGTCAGCGTCAGCGTGTCGAGTTGATACTTCGTCCCGCCGAGGCGGCCGAGTTGCGCGCGCAAACGCTCCGCTGTCAGCGGCTGCTGGTGCGCGCGTTGCAGGGGGATTTGCGATTGCAGCGTGGCGGTGAAACCACCGAGGCGCGCGGTCAGCGTCAGCGGCTCGTGTTCCGCGCCGCCGACCGTCAGCGCGAGTCCCCTGCCCCGCGCCGGCGGGTCGTGGCGAAAAGAGGCGCGGAGTTCGCGGTCGAGTCGCGGGTCGTCGGTCTTCCACACGCGGTCGCCGGCTTTTATTTGCGAGAAATCAATCTTGCCGCGCTCGAAATACAACGCGCCGCCGCGCGCTTGGTAAACCCTGCCGCCCTGCTCGCGGTCAGTGTCGCCGCCGGTGTCGAAGACCACGCCGTCGCCGGGCCTGACCGGCGTCTCGACGCTGACGGTGACGTGGTCGCACCCGACCGCGCTAATGAACCCGACGAACGCGCCGCGTTTCTTGCCGAACCGCGCGTGCACCAGCCGTTGATGGTCAACGCCGCGCAGCCAGCCGGGGGACAAGCCGCGCGAAAACGCCATTTCGAGTTGGTAAAAATCAGACTCTCGCGCCAAGCCGCCAAGACGCGAATTTTTCTTATCCAATAAACCTGGCGTCTTGGCGGCTTGGCGCGAGGCTTCCTCACCGTCAGCGGCGTCAATCGCCCGGCGATAAACCCGCGTCACGGCGGCGACATATTCGGGGCTTTTCAAGCGGCCCTCGATTTTGAAACTCGCCACGCCGAGCTTCATTAACAGCGGCACCTCGGCGACGGCGGCCAAATCCCGCGGCGAAAGCAAATAACGTTTGTCCCCCAAGTCCAGCGCCGCGCCATCCACCGTCAGCGTGTACGGCAACCGGCACGCTTGCGCGCACTCGCCGCGATTCGCGCTGCGCTGGCCGAGCGCCTCGCTGGTCAGGCATTGTCCCGAATACGCCACGCACAGCGCGCCGTGCACGAACACCTCCAGCGGCAAAATCTTGGCGCCGTGAAATTTTTCCAACTCGCGCAAACTCAACTCCCGCGCCAGCACCGCGCGTTTCACGCCGAGTTTTTTGGCGAACTCCACGCCTTCCGGCGAGGTCAGCGTCATCTGCGTCGAGGCGTGCACCGCCAGCGCCGGCGCGACCTCCGCCGCCAGCCGCGCGAGGCCGAGGTCTTGCACAATCACCGCGTCCACGCCGCTGCCGGCGAGCAACAGCAGAAACCGCTCGGCGTCCGCGAGTTCGTCGCTGAAGACGAGCGTGTTCAGCGTGACATACGCCCTGGCCCCGCGCTCGTGCAACCACGTCACCAGCGGCGGCAAATCCGCTTCCGTGAAATTGTCCGCCCGCAAGCGCGCGTTAAAGCGCGACAAGCCGAAGTACACCGCGTCCGCGCCGTTGGCGACCGCCGCGCGCGCGCATTCCCAGTTGCCCGCCGGGGCCAGTAATTCGGGTTTCATCAGGCGATTTTAACCACGAATGGACACTAATGGACACGGATAATATAACAATTCCTCATAACATGGGCAGAGCAGTTCGTCATCCCTTGTTATATTGATATGACCGGGTGGACGGTGGCCAAAATTTTCCGGTGCGGCGCGGGGAGGGAGATTTTTTCCAACGCTGACAGTGGCAACCAGCCGCCGTGGTCCGGCGCGGCGCGGGTGAATTTGGCGCTGACGGCGGCGGCGGTCACGCGGTAACGGGTGATGCTGTAGCGGATGACGGTCAGCGGGGCGATTCGCGTCATGCACGTTTCTTCGAGCAAAGGCAGGCGGTGGAAGCCGTGCCAGCGCCCCGGTTCGCCGGGGTTCAGCAACCAGATTTTCCCCCCGCTGGTGATGACGGCGATGGTTTGTTGCTCCCGCACCGTCAGCGGGCGCGTTTTGACCGGGAATTGTTCGGGCCGGGTTTTGCCACGGCAGATGACGGTCAGCGGGCAGCGCCGGCATTGCGGATGGCGCGGGGTGCACACCAGCGCGCCGAGTTCCATCATCGCCTGGTTGTGGTCGCCGCAGTTTTGCGCGGGCAACAATTCCGTCGCCAGTTGGCGCAGGCGTTGCTTGGTCAGCGGCAGCGTCACGTCCCACGGCAGCGCGAAGACGCGCGTGAGCACGCGCTCGACGTTGCCGTCCAGCGCCGCCACCCGCTCGCCGCTGACGATGGACGCGATGGCGGCGGCGATGTACGGGCCGATGCCGGGGAGTTGGCGCAAGGCGCGGTTGTCAGCGGGCAGCTCGCCGCCGCGCTCGCTGACGATGAGCCGCGCGAGCCGGTGCAAGTTTCGGGCGCGGTGGTAATAACCCAGCCCTTCCCAGTGCTTGAGCACGGCGTCAGCGTCAGCGGCGGCGAGGGCGCGCCAGTCGGGGAAACGGTTCATCCACCGCGCGTAGTACGGCAGCACGGTGGCGATTTGTGTTTGCTGGCACATGAACTCGCTGACGGTGACGCGGTACGGCGTCGGCTCGCGCCGCCACGGCAGGTCGCGGTGATGGGCGGCGTACCAGCGCGCGAGCCTGGCGTGGAAAGCGCGCGCGATTTTGGCGTCGCCTTTTGGCCGGCTGGCTCTAACATTCGTCGTCATGGAACCCGCGAGCTTTATCTACACTTTGACCGAAACGCAAGGAAAGAAACTGGCGAATTTGTTGCGCGAGCAGGATTACGAGTTTGCCGCGCTGCCCTACGGCCACTTCCGCGCCACCAAGGGCAAGTGCGGCGTGCATTATTACCAGAGCGGCAAGCTGGTCATCAACGGCAAGGGCGCGCGCGAGTTCATCGAGTTTTTGTTCGAGCCGCTGGTGCTGGAGGAGGCGCGGCTGGGCTACGAGGAGGAGTTGAACCCGGCGATGTACGCGCCGCACTTCGGCGTGGACGAGGCGGGGAAGGGGGATTTCTTTGGCCCGCTGGTCATCGCCGGCGCGTACACGGACAGCGCGCTGGCAAAGGCGCTGACGGCGGCGGGCGTGAAGGACAGCAAGCGCGTCGGCAGCGACCGGCGCACGCTGGAGTTGGAACGGGAAGTGCGGGGCATCCTCGGCGGGAAGTGCGACGTGGTGACGGTTTTTCCGGCGAAGTATAATGAGTTGTACGGCAAGTTCCGCAATCTGAACGAAATGCTGGCGTGGGGGCACAGCAAGGTCATTGAGAATTTGGCGCTGCGGGTGCCCGGCTGCCCGCGCGCGTTGTCCGACCAGTTCGCCAACCCGCGCGTGCTGGAGCGGCAGTTGGCGAGGAGGAACGTGAACATCAAGCTGGAGCAGCGCACCAAGGCCGAGGCCGACATCGCCGTGGCGGCGGCGTCCATCCTGGCGCGCGCGGCGTTCTTGCGCGGCTTGGAAAAGCTCGGCGACGGCCTCGCCAAGCCGCTCGGCAAGGGCGCGGGCGCCGGGGTGAAGGCGCAAGCGCGGGAGTTGTTCGCGGCGAATGGCGCGGATTATTTACGCACGCTGGCGAAGGCGCATTTCAAGACGTTCCGCGAGGTGACGGCGGGGGAAGTTGAAAACAGAAAGCAGAAAACAAAAAGCTGAAATTTCTGCTTTCAGCTTTTGCCCACCGCCAGCGGCTCAATCCAGCGCGCCGTTCCCGCCGGAGATGGCGAACTTGCCGCTGCCGAGGCAGGCGATGGCCAGCGCGCCGAGCATGAACAGCAGCGCCAGTTCCGCGTTCAGCCCGCCGGTGTTGTTCAGCGTCCACGCCGCCGCGCCGTAGCCCAGATACACTGCCAAGCCCATGTTGCAGGTGATAATCAACCCCGCCGCCCGGCTCCACAGGCCGAGGATGAGCAGCGCCGGCGCGAGCACCTCGCCCGCCGGCACGCCGTACACCAGCGCTTCCGGCAAATGATGGTCGGCCAGCATTTGCTTGATGGGCGCGAGGCCGTGGGTGAGTTTATAAATGCCGTGGCACAGCAGCAGCCCGCCCACCGCCAGCCGCAACGCCAGTTTCCCGAATGAATGTATCGTTTCGTTGTGCATAGTTTTTTCCGAGGCTGATTCTCGCGCAAAGCCGCCAGGACGCAAAGAAAACTTATCAAGGAAAATTTCGCGTCCTGGCGGCTTGGCGCGGGGATTACATTACTCGCCCAAATTTCTTCTCCAACTCCTCGCGGCCCAGATAAATCATCGTGGGCCGCCCGTGCGGGCAGGTGTAAGGCAGTGCGCAGTTGTACAGGTCCACGACCAGCTTCTCCATTTCCGCCAGGCCTAGCGTGTCGTTGGCCTTGACGGCGTGGCGGCAGACGGTCTTGGCGATGATTTCCTCGCTAAGTCTGCGCTGGCGCCGCGTCTCGCCGCCGGCTTGCTCAAGGTCGCTGACCATGTCGCGGAAAAATTGCTCGACGCGCTGCGTCTTAATCATCGGCGGCAGCGCGTCGATGACGAAGGTGTTGCCGCCAAGGTGGTCCACGCCGAGGCCGGCCAATTGCAGCGCGGCGAGTTGTTGCCTGACAAAATCCGCCTGGCCAGGGTCCAGCTCGACCGTCAGCGGCGTCAGCAGGCGCTGGCTCAGCACCTCCTCCTTGCTCATGCGGTCGAGCATTTGCTCGAACAACACGCGCTCGTGCGCCGCGTGCTGGTCTATCAGCACGATGCCGCCGTCGTTCTCGGCGATGAGGTACAAGCCGAGCAGCACGCCGAGAATCCGCAGGTCGTGATTTTTCTCCAACGGCACCTCGACGCCGGCGCCTTTCTCCACCTTGATAACGGCGGAAATGAGCGGCGCCGACGCCGGCGGGGTGATGAAGTCGGTTTGGCGCGGCGCTGGCGGTGAGGTTGAGATGTTCGCGCTGAGACGCTGAGACGCGGAGTTTTCCAAACTGGGCGGCTGCGCGGCTGCGCGGCTCCGCGCGAACATCTCTTCCGCCGCCCCGACGCTGACGCTGACCGGATTGCCGCCGTGCTGGCGCAGCGCGCCGGCGACCGCGCGGCTGACGAACCCGCGCACCTCGAAGTTGTCGCGGAAGCGCACCTCGCGCTTGGCGGGATGTACATTGACATCGAGCCGCGCCGGGTCGAGTTGGAAAAACAGCACGGCCACGGGGAAACGCCCGCGCATGAGCGAATTGTGGTAGCCCTCGAGCATGGCGAAGTTCAACGTCGGCGTCTGCACGGGGCGCTGGTTGACGAAGAGGTGATGCTCGTGCCGGTCGGCGCGGCTCACGCCCGGCTGGCCGATGAAGCCGGTCAACGCATACGCGCCCTCGCTGGCGCTGACGGGCAGCATCAACCCCAGCCAGCGCGCGCCGAAGATTTGCCGCAGCCGTTCCCGCAAGTCGGGCGCGGCGGGATAACGCGCCAGCGGCTGGCCCTCGGCGAGGAAATCGAAGCCCACGTCGGGCCGCGCCAGCGCCGCGAGCCGCAGCGTCTGCTCAATGTGCGCGCGCTCGGTGACGTCGGAGCGCAAGAATTTCCGCCGGCCTGGCACGTGAAAGAACAGCGAGCGTACTTCAATCTGCGTCCCCGCCGCGCCGCCGGCCTCGCTGACACTCGTTAACTTGCCGCCGTCAATGAGCACTTCCGTGCCGCCGAGGCTCTCCGGCTCGCGCGTCACCAACCGGAACTTGCCCACCGAGGCGATGCTCGGCAGCGCCTCGCCGCGAAAGCCCAGCGTGCCGATGCGCGTCAAGTCATCCGCGCTGCGAATCTTGCTGGTGGCGTGGCGTTCGAGCGCCAGCAGCGCGTCATCGTAACTCATGCCCCAGCCGTCATCGCTGACCCTGATGAGGCCCTTGCCGCCGCGCTCGATTTCCACGCGGATGTTTTTCGCCCTCGCGTCCAGCGCGTTTTCGACCAATTCCTTCACCACCGACGCGGGCCGTTCAATCACCTCGCCGGCGGCGATGCGATTGGCGACGGTCTCGTCCAGCAGATGTACGCGGTTGGGCATGGTTTTATCTCGCGCAGAGCCGCAGAGCCGCAGAGTTTTTTTGTTTGGGTTCCGGTAGATTGTTCACCAGCCGTTTGATTCCATCTTTAATAATTGGCGCACTGAAATTGATTAGCAAGTTAAGTAGTTTGAGATAAGTCAGTAATTGTTTGGCGTGACCGCGCGTCAAAATTTCCACGGACTTCAACTCAACCACGACCGCGTTTTTCACAATCAAATCGGCGCGAAACCCCTCGTCAAAGCGCATTCCCTCAAACTCAATCGGCGCCGCCTTTTGTCGCTCCACCCGCAGCCCGCGTTTTTCCAGTTCTTTCGCCAAAATTATTTCATAAACAGATTCCAACAATCCTGGCCCCAGTTTTGAATGAATATGAAACGCCGCGTCCACTATCTGCCCCGTAATTAAATTCAACTCCTTCATAAAAAACTCCGCGGCTCTGCGCGAGATTCATTCCCCACTAACGCCCAGCGTCTCCAACAGGCGCTCCAAGTCGGACTCGTTGTAATAGTCAATCTCCAAACGCCCCTTCGCGGCGGTGCCGATGAGCCGGACCTTGGCGCCCAACACGCGCTGGAGGCGTTGCTCCAAATCGCGCCAATCGGAAGTCACCGCCTTGCCGCTGCCCTTGGCGACCCCGGCGCGGCGCGGTTTGCCGCAACGGGCGACGAGTTGCTCCGTCTCGCGCACGGACAAGCCGCGCTTCACCACCTCGCGCGCGGCGGCGTCCTGCTGCCCGCCGTCGGCGAGGCCGAGCAACACCTTCGCGTGCCCGACGCTGAGGTGCCCGTGCCGCACCATCTCCCGCACGTCCGCCTGCAAGCCGAGCAACCGCGTCGCGTTGGCCACGGCGGCGCGGCTCTTGCCCACCTTCTGCGCGACCTGCTCCTGCGTCAAATTAAACTTCTCCGCCAAGTTGCCGTAGCCCTCCGCCTCCTCAATCGGATTCAAATCACTGCGCTGCAAATTTTCCACCAACGCTAGCTCCAGCGCCTCCAAATCGGCGGCTTGGCGGACCAGCACCGGCACCCGCGCCAACCCCGCGCGTTGCGCCGCCCGCCAGCGCCGCTCGCCGGCGATGATTTCAAACTGCCCGCCGGTCTGCCGCACGAGCAGCGGCTGGATGATGCCGTTTTCCTTAATGGACGCGGCGAGGTCGGTGAGTTGCGCCTCGTCGAACGACTTGCGCGGCTGCCAATCGCCCGGCCTGACCTCGTCGATGCCGACCTCGCGGACTTGCTCGCCGGCGGTGGCGGCGGCGTCCGGCAACGGCGCGACCACGCCCGGCACCACCGGCCTAGCGCCAATCAGCGCGCCCAATCCTTTGCCCAATGCATTTCGTGACATGCGCCAAAGTTAGCGTGGAAAACGCGATTGGTCAATGGCAGCGCGCCATAATGAGTAACGCGTCAAACAGGTAATCTCGAGTTCACCTGCCGCGTCAAGGACAACACCGAGCCGACGGCGGCGAACGCCATCTTCACCCGCTCGACCGCGACCTTCACGGACGCGTCGTTCCAAATCGCGCGGGTCAGGACGCAACCCTACACGCTCAACTGGGGCGCGGCGCCGTGGGACAACTTCAAAACCACCGAGGGCGTCAGCGTGGAGTTCGGCCTGTCCACGGAGGATATCACCGCCGACGGCTACGGGGTGCTCGACCAAATCCTGGCCGGCGTGGACGTGACCGCGAAGTTCACCCCGCTGGGCGTGGCGCAGACGGCGCTCGACGCGAAGCTTGCGCTGCAAGGCGCGGCGGCGGCGCAGGGCGCGAGCCTGCACGCCAAGGGGGAGACGCTGCTCATCACCGGCGCGGACGTGCACGTCGCGTTGTACAACGTGGCGGCGCGGACGGCGGCGCAAAACTTCGGCATGACCAAGCTGCGCGCCGGCGAGGTCGAGGCCGTGGCGACGCGCGGCTTTGACGGAGACAACAACCCGCTGCCGCTGGCCTACCTCGGCACCGAGCCACCGGCCGCGCCGTAAGCGCGGCAAATTCCAAGCTCCAAATGCCAAACTCCAAATAAAATCGAAACGAAAAAATAAAATACCAAAAAAGAAGGATAAAAATATGCTAACCAAGGAACAACTCATTGACTGGCTCGGCGCTGACCGGGCGGCACAAATCGAGGGCGTCGCCAAGGGCGCGCTGGACGCGGCGGTGCAACGGGTCAACGCCCAACCGCTGGCGGTTGCCGGCTTCCTCGCCTTGCGCGCCGTCGGCGGCGATCCGACGGCGGAGGATTGGAACTTGCTCAACG